>DATDOS010000179.1:0-13574 GCA_035293125.1 Gaiellaceae bacterium
GCGATCGCGAGCGCCGAGAGGCGGAACCCGCCGAGCTCGACGTCCGTCTCGAAGCGCTGCCACCAGCGCTGCCCGCCGACGGTTCGTTGCGCCGTGTCGGCGAGCATTGCGGCGACCTCGGCTCGGCGCAGGCGCGACTCCTCCTCCGTCGGCACGGTCACGTACTGCGCCATGCGCCGCCTGAGCGAGCGGTTGCGGACATCGACGGCTGTGAGAATCGCGAACGCGATGAGCGCCAGCGTGGCGACCAGGATGAAGACCATGAGCCACGGGGAGACGATCACCTCGTCGATCCAGTTTCGCTCGAACGTCCCGCGCGCAGTGAGGTCGAGCGCCGGCGTCGTGTACGTCGCGCTCGCCGGCGCGTAGCCGGCGACTCTGGCGACCACCGTCGCCTCACGCTGGGGCGGGAGGACGGACCGATAGGTGACTTCGTACTCGCTCGAGAGCTGCTGGCCGATCTCCTGGAAGACCGGCTGCAGCTCGGCCGGGGTGGCGGTCTCGACGTACGTGCCGCCCGTGCGGTTCGCCAGGCTCTTCAGCGTCTCCGGGTCGTACTGCGGCGAGCTGAGCCCGACGGAGATCACGCGAATGTTCCCGTCCGCCGCGGCCTGGAGCGCGTCGGCGCGAGACGCGTCGCTGCCGATGTCGGTCCCGTCGGAGAGGAGAACGATCGTCGTCCGCTCGAGGCCCTGCGCGTCGGCGAGGGCGGAGACGCGGATGAGCGCGTCGTAGATGTGCGTGCCCTCCGCGGTGGGCGGTGTCTCGGCAACCGCGGCCGCGAGCTCCGCCTTGTCCGTGGTGAAGTCGGTGAGGACCTCGTCGTCAGGGCCGAAGACGACGACGGCCACGGGCAGGTCCTTCTTGCGCTCTGCGAGGAACGCACGCGATGCGGTCATCGCGCCTTGGATCGGAGCGCCCTTCATGCTGTTCGACGCGTCGATGAGCAGGATCGCCCCGCTCTTCGAGCCTCCGGGTGGCGTCACTGCGAGCCCGACCACCGGGCCGCCGTTCTCTGTCACCGCGACCTTCGAAGCGTTGAGCGCGCGGCTATCGGGGAGCTGGAGGAGGTACGCGCGATCGGGGAAGCCAGCGCCAGGAGACTGCGTCAGCGTCGGCGCGCCCCCCTGTCCGAGCGCGAGGGTTGGAGCAACGAGCGCGGCGAGTGCCGCGCTCGTAACTGCGATTCGGACAGCGAGCCTCACGCCGTGGCGCCTCTTCGCTCCTCGAGCGAGGCGACGCGCTCCCCGAACATGCTCTGCGGGAGCTCGATGCCGCGCTTGCGGAACTTGTCGAGGAAGACGGGGCGAAGGCCGGTCGGCCGGAGTGCGCCCGTGATCGTCCGATCGGGTGCGACCGACTCGATCTCGAACTCGAAGATGTCCTGGAGCTGGATGACGTCCGACTCCATCCGGAGCACCTCGGTGACCTGCACCACACGACGTGACCCGTCCTCGAGGCGATCGATGTGCACGAGCAGGTCGATCGCGGCCGAGATGTGCTGCCGAATCGCTCGCAGCGGCAGGTCGTAGCCCGCCATCATCACCATCGTCTCGATGCGGTGGAGACCGTCACGCGGCGAGTTCGAGTGCACCGTCGACAGCGAGCCGTCGTGGCCCGTGTTCATCGCCTGGAGCATGTCGAGGGCCTCGGCTCCGCGAACCTCGCCGACGATGATCCGGTCGGGCCGCATGCGCAGCGAGTTCCGGACGAGGTCGCGGATCGGGATGTGTCCTTCGCCCTCGATGTTCGGCGGCCGCGCCTCGAGCCTGAGCACGTGGCGCTGGTGGAGCTGGAGCTCGGCCGCATCCTCGATCGTCACGATGCGCTCGTTGTTCGGGATCGACGCCGAGAGCGCGTTCAGGAGGGTCGTCTTGCCCGAGCCGGTGCCGCCCGAGATGAGCATGTTGAGCTGCGCCTCGATGCAGCGGGAGAGGAAGTCGACCGACTCCTCCGAGAGCGAGCCGATGTTGATCATGTCCTCCAGCGACAGGCGCCGGCGGCTGAACTTCCGGATCGTCATCAGCGGGCCCGAGAGCGACAGCGGCGGGATGATCGCGTTGACGCGGCTGCCGTCCGGCAGGCGCGCGTCGACCATCGGCGAGGACTCGTCGATGCGGCGGCCGATCTGCGACACGATCTTGTTGATGATGCGGCGCAGGTGAGACTCGTCCGTGAACCGAACCGTCGTCTCGTACAGCTTCCCGCCGCGCTCGATCCAGACGTCGTCGGGGCCGTTGCACATGATCTCGGTGATCGAGTCGTCCGCGATCAGGCGCTCGAGGGGCCCGTAGCCGAGGATGTCGTCGAGGATCTCGGCCGTCAGCCGCTCGCGGTCCTCGCGGGCGAGCCCGGGCTCGTCGTTCAGGTGGCGCCGGATGTCGGCGGTCACCCGGTCGCGAAGCTCACTCGGGTCGACCGAGACGTTGAAGAGCTGCGGGCCGAGCTCTGAGATCACCGTCATGTGGATGCGGTTCTTGAGCTCGGCGAAGGGCTCCTGCTCTCGCGCCGGGCCCCGCTGGCTAGAGATTCGCTCGTGGAGTTCCATGGATTAGGCCTTTCTTCCGAAGAGCCGGCGCTTGGAGCCGCTTTCGCCCGCGACGAGCGCAGGGACGAGCTCCTCGCCCGCCACGACTTCGCCGGCGAGCAGCTCGGTCAATCGCCCGAACGCCTCCGCCGGCTCTGACTGGGGCCGTGCGACGACGATCGGGATCCCTTCGTTCACCGTTCGCGGGATCTCGCGGTCGGACGGGATGAAGATGTCCGGCGTGCGCCCGAGGACGGCTTCGACGTCCGACTGGCTGATCCCGACTCTCGAGTGGGCTCGGTTCAGGAGGAGGAAGATCCGGTCGGGGTCGTACTTCATGAGCTCGAGCGTCTCGAGCCCGAGCTTCGTGTTCTTCAGGGAGAGCGAGTCGAGCATTCCGACCATGACGATCTCGGTCGAGTTGTCGATCGACGTGATCACCTCGGCCGTGAACCCCGGGGGCGTGTCCACGATGACCCAGTCGAAGTTCGCCCGCAGGAGCGAGTAGATCTCGCGGAGAAGCTCCGCCCCCACCGCGCTTGCCTGATCCGGGCGCCGCGGGGCGATCAGCGTGCGGACACCGGAGGAGTGCGAGGCGAGGAACGCCTCGAGCTTGTCGAAGTCGAGCGCCCCGGGCGATTGGGCGAGGTCGTACACGGTCTTCTCGGGCGGCAGGCCCAGGCACAGGGCCACGTCGCCGAACTGGAGGTCGAGGTCGATGAGCACCACGCGCTCGCCCCGCTGTGCCAGGCAGACGGCGAGGTTCGTGGACGTCAGCGTCTTGCCGGTGCCGCCCTTGGGGCCGAGGACGCAGACGAGACGCGAGTTCTCGATCGACGCCGGAGTCGCGGCACCCTGCTTCCGTGCGAGCAGTTTGTGCACCTCGAAGCGGACCTGCTCTGGGGTCGCAGGGAGCATGACGATGTCGTCTGCCCCGGCCTCGAACGCGCGCCTGAGGAAGCCGTTGGGCGACCCGTGCCCCAGCACCATGACGTTCAGGTCGGGGTTCTGGCGGGCCACCGCGTCCAGGAGCAGCAAGGCGCGGTCCGAGTAGCCGGCGCAGGCGACGAGGAGCAGGTCTGCGGCGCCGTTTCGCAGCCACTTCAAGGCATCCTCGGGGCCGGACACCACCCCGACGACGTTGAATTCCTCGTCGCCGGGCAGGGAGTCCTGCACGTTCTCGACGTCGACGCCAGGCTCGACGGCGAGGAGTGCTTTGACCGGGCGGCTAGGCATCAGCGTGTTTCGATCTACCTCAGGACCGAGGTGATCGTCGCCGTTTCCTTGACGGTGGGCTTGGCGCCGACGACCGGCCGGATCACGAAGTACATCTGCGTGTTGTCCGCCGCGTACGCGAAGTCTGCTGCGTCCTTCGTGTCGACACGAAGGACGAGGTTCGAGCCGCCGCTAGGCCCCGTCTGGGAGGGCACGGCGAGCACTTTCACGTTGGGCCGGAAGAGCTTCACGATGGATTGGCCGCCCGCGCGTGCACCCAACGCGACGTAGAGGTCGATCGAGTCCCCGGCCTGAAGCTGCGAGAGGCTCCCGTGGACGTTGTCGATCGAGATCGAGAGCGCACGCTGCTCGCCGGTGATCTGCGAGTCGACCGACGCGGTGTCCGTCGTAGCGAAGTCCGTCGCCGTGAACTGCTGGCCGGGGAAGATCTCCGCGGAGGCAGCTCGCCCGCTCAAGTATTGCGGGTCGGCGATCGCTCCGACCTCGACCTCCTTGCGCGGGAGCGTCGTCGGCGCGTACATGGGGCCGCTCGCGACGAGCGTCCCCGGGGTTCCCGCCGGGATGTACTGCTTCGCCACCAGCACTGGCGTGGGGGCGTTCTCGCCGCCGACGCGAGCGCGGTAGCGGTCGAGGTAGACGACGAGCAGGATCGCGGCGAGCACGATCGCGCCGATCCCGAGGGCGATGGCCCACCCGCGAGACGACATCCTGCCCGAGACTTTGCTGGTCAACGTATTGGACATGGCTTCCTCTCTTTGCTGCTCCTATTTCGGCACGTTCGAGGGATTACATGAGTTCGGCGTCGCGACGGCGGATCATTCGACGAGCGTGAGAATGCAGTTCCTGGGTTGCGAGGTGAAGTCACACGGATCCTTGCCCGCACGGCCGCTTGACCCGTACACGACCTGAACGACGAAATAGCCCCACACGTCGCCGTCGTCGAGTTTTTCCTTGTACCCCAATCCATAAAGCGGATGCGGGTCTTCGTCGTCGCATCTGGGGCTTTGCGCTGAGACATCCTTCCCCGTGATGTAGAAGCCCGCGAAGTATCTGATCGGGATGATCTCGCTGCCCGTCCCTGCGAACGCAGCGAACTCAGTCACGACGAGTGTGACGAGGCGCGGATCACTGCCGAAGTTGGCGACGAGCTGTTCGATCTTGGGCTGCGTGATCGGAGGATCCGGCCAGTTGTTGGGCTGGCACGTCGGCTCGTTTAGGCGCGCGACGAGACCTTTCCGCAAAGACGAAACCTGGCCATTCTTGGACTGAGCGCAGTCCGGTGCATTCTCGAAGGTAGTCGTGGGCGGCGCATCCGGGGGGAGGTCGCCGAAGCCATATGCGGAGCAGTCGAGTGTCGGATTGACCTTGTACGGCGTGACGCAGCCGTAGGCGATCTCCGCGACGTCTGCCGGCATGTTGTCGTAGGGAGCCGGGTACGGGTAGTTGTCGACGTCGCAGTCGATCGACTGCGTGAGGCTCGGATCGTCCTCAGTCGCATACCGGATGAGCACCGCTTTGTCGCTGAGGGTGGACTGGATGAGAGGGGGGCGCAGGCCTACAGTGACCTCATAGGTCACCGTCCCGGCGTCTTTGGGAATGGAGTACGGATTGGCGCCAGGGGGTAGGCCAGAACCGGTGGCGGACAGCGAGAGGTAATCGATCGGCCCGGACTTGCCGTTAGCGACGTAGGGACGGGCAACCAGGCGGCCGAAGCACTTGGCCGGGCCGGAGCCTTGGGCTCTCCACGAGATCGAGAACGGAACCTGCCCAGTGAACTTGCTCGGATCCGGCAGCGTCGCAGATGCTTCCCACCTCCCTCCGCTCAGGTTCATGGCAGTGCCACCGCCACCGCAGCTCGCGTTGTCGTGCAACGTGGCGCGCGGGTTGACTTCGGAACCAAAGTCGATCTCCGCACTTACGAAGACCGTACAGTCCCCGGTCCGGGAGAAGTAGGGGCCTGACAGGTTGACTCCGGTGTTGCAGCCGAAGACGTCGGTCTGTCGCACCGCCGGCGTGGGCCCACCGCTCTTGTAGATGTTGATGAGAGCGACCCCGCTCCCGGTGCTCCCGCCCGAATAGCAGCGGACGCCTACTCGGCCGCAGATGTCCGCGACCGTGCCGGACAGGTCGGGGTTCGTGACGTCGGCCCTGGAGAGCATGATGATGACGCCGACGTCTTCCTTCCCATCGCCGGTGCCGAACTGCGCAGCGGCCCCCGCGTAGACGCTGAACTCGCTGAGTGAGGGGTCTGCTTTGGCGCCCAGTTTGGTGGGCCCGCCAACGATCTGCCCGGAACCCTCGTCGACGAAGATCGCCCAGACGCCCCCGGGCACGACCTCGGGAACCGCAAACGGAAGGATCGATTCTGCCGCGTCCTCCTGGAAAATTGCGGCCTTGGCATGAGACTTCGGACTAGGGTTCAGCGGGAGCAAGCCCCAGAGCAGAGGGGCGTCATCGTCCGTCGCCTTGACATCGATGTACTTCTCGTCGCAGAAACCGCCATCGGTGTCGGCATCCGAGTCCAGTGTCTTGTCGAGCCCATACCCATTCGTCCCGGGAATCAGTCCATCGCTCGTCTGCCAGTACCTTGAACTGTTGAGTGCGATTCGGACGTCGTTCGGCTCCTGCACCTGGAGGTTCGTCGTTGTCGAGCTGTTCGAGCCGACCACGCCTGGGCGCAGGGTGTCACCCGCGAATCCGAGTGCGTGACTGGCGATCGCCGCATCTGCGGCAGTCCATGCCACTGGGTCGAAGCAACCGGTGAACTCAGGCGCGGGTGCGAGCGCAGCGGCGTCCACCTGAGTCTGCAGGTGGCGCTTGTGGACGTACCAGTTCCCGACGTCGAGGACGATCGCGCCAAGTGCGAAGAGGACGGGGATCAGAAGCGCGAAGAAAACGACGACCTGGCCGCGCTCGTCCTGGGGTCCGCGTGTGCGTCGAGCGATACTCAGCATGATCCTGCGCCTGAGATCAGTGTGGGTAGCTGCTCGAGACGCATCGTCGCGTCGGCGCCGAGTGTGATCGTCCCGATCCCGAGGATCGGGACAAACGTGAACGGCGTCTCCAGCCGCACTTTCACCGGGTCACCAATCTTGGCGGGCGTCCCGCTCGGGTAGCAGACCGTAACGGACACCGAGTCCTGGAGGCCGCTTGTCAGCGCCTGCCGCACGAGAGTCTCTTGAAGCGTGTTCGGGCTCGGGCATGCAGCAGACCCGCGCGGACAGTCCGGCGGCCAATTGTTCACAGCGGCCCAGCGTGCGCCCTGGTTGGCGATCCGCTGCTCGTCGAGCCAGAAGTTCAGCCCGATGCCGAACCAGATGATCCCCCCGACGAGCAGGAGCAGCGGGAAAAGGATGAGCGCGAACTCGACCATCGCCTGGCCGCTTTCGGGGTCCTGGCGACGTCGCGTGCCGGTGAGATCGCGTGTCTTCACGAGTCCTCCAAGGCTCCTATCGGAACGATGCGGTACTTGCATGAGCCTCTGTCTCCCTCCCCTGGTCGACGGCTCGGCGTTTGGACGTTCTTCGCATTGTGCCGCCAACTGGTCGATTCCGAAAGGGTGGTCTTCGAGCTCACCGCCGTGAGCCTCGAAAGCGTATGCGCCGGCCCGGTCGAGGGGGTAACCGGGCCGGCGCACAGTTGCTGCCGTGGCCGTCAGAACGTCAGACGACCATGCCTGCGCCCTTTACGGACCAGGCGCCGTCGAGACGCTGCTCGCCGCGTCGGAGAACAGGTCGCGAAGGACGTTCCTGAGGAAGAAGAGCGCGATGATGATGGCGATCGCGAGGAAGCCGAGCAGAATCGCGTACTCGGTCGTCGTCTGGCCATCCTCGCGCTCCCGCAGCTCGGCCGCAGCAATCTGCAGCCGAACGAGCGGACGCATCAGGATGTCGGTCATGTGGAGGTTCCTCCTCCTTGGTCAGAGGGGCACAACAGCACCCCTACGTCTGCCATTCGCCCGTCTGACTCAGTGGGCTCACTCAGGGTCAGCGGGAGTGCCCGTTCCAGCAACCGGCCGATCGGTGGGTTCCGACTAGACCATCGGCTGCAACATGCCCTCCGGGGCCGAGGCCATCATCAGATCGGATGAGGTCGGCCGCCGACGTCTCTGAATCCTGGTCCGGAAACCGCCGTGCGTCGTCGCGAGGCGGTCTCCTGACGGCCGCGCTCGTCTTCCTCGCAGTGTCGTCGATGGTGGGGTTGGTCGGCCTCAGCGCCTACGAAGGGCTCCTGGCCTGGGACGTGCGCTTCGCGTACCTCCCCGCGGCCGAAGCCGTCCTCGAGGGCGAGTCGCCCTATCCAGCGCTCGACGATCCGATCCTGGAAGAGCAGAAGGGGTACGTCTATCCGCCGCAGCTTCTTCTCGCGCTTCTGCCGCTCACGCCGTTTCCCGTCGACGGTGTCGCGGTGCTCGTTGCGATCGGCATGTTGGCGCTCGTCGGTCTCACGCTGCACGTTCTCGGGATTCGCGACGCCCGCTGCTACGCGGCCGCCGTGCTCTGGGTGCCGACGATCAGCGGGGTGCTCCTCGCGAACGTCTCGATCCCGCTCGCCTTAGCGCTCGCCGTCGTGTGGCGGTACCGCGACGCGGTCTGGCCGCCCGCTGTCGCGCTCGGGCTTTCGGTCTCCGCCAAGTTGCTGTTGTGGCCGATGTTGGTCTGGATGCTCGTGACCCGTCGACTGCGTACGATCGCGCTGGCGGTTGCGATCGGTCTTGGCGTGACACTCGCCGCGTGGGCGACGATCGGCTTCGACGGCCTCGCGGGTTATCCAGATCTGCTTCGGCGGCTCTCGGAGATCCAGTCCGAGAAGAGCTACTCGATCATGGGAATGGCTGCGACGCTAGGTCTCGGCGAGACGGTGGGCCAGGCTCTGACGCTCGCCGCCGGCGCCGGCCTCCTCGGCGGGTGCGTCGTGTTTGCACGGCGCGACGACGAGGTGCGGTCGTTCACATGCGCCGTCGCCGCGACGCTCGCGCTGAGCCCGATCGTGTGGCTCCACTATCTCGTCGTCCTCCTCGTCCCGCTTGCGATCGCGCGGCCGCGCTTCTCCGCGATCTGGCTGCTCCCCGTGCTGCTCTGGATCAGCCCGAAGCCCGGGTACGCGGAAGGGTTCGAGACGTTCCTGCCCGGGATCGCGGCGGCGATCCTGCTCGCGGTGCTGCTGGTCCGACCGGGACCTAGGCAGGTAGTGGCGGAGGCGCCCGCTTGAGAGCCAACCGGGAGGCCCCTGCGCTCGGCTGGTGGCGCGTTCTCTTCACGGGTGTCCTCGTCGGTGCGGCGACGATCCTCGTGATGGGGATCCTGCTGGCTGTCCGCTTTGGCAACCCCGGCTGGGACTCCCGGTTCGCGTATCTCCAGGCCGCCGAGTCTGTGCTCGAAGGCAAGTCGCCCTATCCGCGGGTCGACGACCCGATCCTGGAGGAGGACAAGGGCTACGTCTACCCGCCTCAGCTCGCGTTCGTGTTCGTCCCGCTCACGGCCCTCCCGGTCGACGCGGCTGCGGCAATCGCGATCGTCACCTCCCTGGCTGCTGTGCTCGCTGCGCTGGCGGTCGTCGGTGCGCGGGACGTCCGCTGCTATGCGGCCGTTCTCCTCTGGGCCCCCGCATGGAACGCCATCGAGAACGCGAACGTCTCGGCGGCCCTGACACTCGGGGTCGCGCTCGTCTGGCGGTTCCGAGCGACGTTGTGGCCCCTGGCGACGGCTCTCGGCCTCGCGGTCTCCACGAAGCTCTTCCTGTGGCCGTTGCTCGTCTGGGCGGTCGCTACGCGGCGGCTCCGGGCGACGTCGCTGGCGGTGGCTATCGGGCTCGGCGTCACGTTGGCCGCGTGGGCGGTGATTGATTTCCGAGGTCTCACTGGCTACCTAGCCTTGGTCTCGAAACTCTCGGAGATCCAGGCCGAGCACAGCTACTCGTTCGTGGGCATGACCGCGGCGCTCGGTTTCGGGCCGACGGTCGGCCAGGTACTGATGTTGACCGTTGGCGGGGCTCTCCTCGCAGCCTGTTTCAACCTGGGTCGACATGGCGACGAGCGACGCGCGTTCACCTGTGCGATCGTCGCGTGCCTGGTCCTCACGCCGATCGTGTGGCAGCACTATCTCTCGCTCCTCGTCGTGCCGCTCGCTCTGGCTCGTCCTCGCTTCTCGGCCATCTGGCTTCTTCCCGTCGTGCTCTGGTTGAGCCCGCGCCTGGACAACGGACACGGGCTCCAACCGTTTCTCCCTGCACTCGTCGTCCTCCTCTTGGTTTCTCTTCTGCTCGCTCGACCTCGAGTCGCGAACGTTGTCGCGGAGGCTGCATGATCCCAGGGGCGGGTTCGACCGTTACGGGCGTGGTACCTCGGCAGCTGACGTTTTCTCGAGTTGTGCGGCTCGCCTCGATCGTCTTCTGCAGTTTACTTCCGCTCTTCACCCTCGGGGTTCTGTTCGCGAGTGCGATTCAGGACGATGCTGTGGCGTTCGACTTCCGCGTCTTCTACGCCGCGGCAGAGGCTGTGCTTCGGGGGGAGACGCCCTACCAGCCCCTGGGCGACCCCGCGGCCGTCGTCGGGCGCGGGTACGTCTATCCGCCCGTGACCGCGATCGGCGCGATCCCCTTCACGATGCTCCCGCTCGAGGCCGCTGGCCTGCTCGTGATGGCTCTTCTCGTCGTGGCTGCCCTCGCCGTTCCGCTCGTCCTCGGTGTCCGCGACTGGCGGTGCTATGGGGTCGTTCTCCTCTGGCCGCCGGTGATCTCGGCAATCCAGACGGGAAGCGTGACGATCCTCCTCGCCCTCGGCGCTGCGCTCACGTGGCGTTTCCGCGACCGTTTGCTCACGAGCTCGGCGAGCGCGGGCGTGACGCTCGCCGTGAAGCTGATTCTCTGGCCGATGGTCGTCTGGCTTGCCGCGACCCGCAGGCTGGCCGCTGCCGCGTTGTCCTGTCTGATCGGGCTCGTGCTCGTCCTCGCTGCATGGGCGGCCATCGGCTTCTCCGGGCTTGCTGATTATCCCGACGTCCTCCGCCGGCTCCAGGCGGAGGTCGAGCTCGATTCGTACACGGCATACGTCGTCGCACTCGATGCCGGCGCGCCGTCATCGCTTGCCCGTGCAATCTGGCTGGCACTCGGGCTTGGACTTCTCAGTGCGGTTGTCGTCGTCGCTCGTCGAGGCGGGGATCAGGAGGCGTTCGTCCTGGCGATCGCCGCAGCACTCGCCCTCACTCCGATCGTGTGGCTCCACTACTTCGCGCTGCTCGTAGTCGTCGTCGCGGTCGCGCAACCGAGACTGGGTCTCGCGTGGTTCGTCCCGCTCGCGATGTTCGTTACGCCGGGCAGCGGGAGTCCCACGCCCTTCGAGACCTCGGCCACACTCGCCGTCGCCGCGCTGACGATAGCGGTGGCGCTTCGAGCTTCCGTCGCAGGGGTCAGACCCGTGGGGTCTGACCCCCCGCTGACCCCCGGGGTCAGACCGCACGGGTCTGACCCCGAGCCGGCTCGATGACGACGCTTGGACAGAGTTTGTCGCTGGTGACGCTGAACGGCCGAGCACGGCTCGTCTTCACCGGGCTGCTGATCGCGGCCGCGGCCGCGGCCACCTTCGGGCTGCTCGACGTGTTCCTGCTCGTCATCACGGGTCAGCACGAAGTCGTCGACTTTCGCCCCTACTACACAGCCGCAGAAGCGGTGCTTCGGGGCGAGGACCTGTATCCCGCGGTCGACGACGCGACGCTCGGATCCGCGCGCGTGTACGTGTACCCGCCGTTGACTGCGATCGTCGTCGTCCCGCTTTCGCTGCTTCCGCTCTCGGTCGCGGAGGGGGTCGTCGTCGTAGGTGGTGCCCTCGCGGTCGTGGCGACGCTTCTTGCAGTCGGAGTGCGCGATTGGCGCTGCTATGTCGTTGCGTTCTGCTGGGCTCCGGTGCTCAGCGCCGTGCAGCTCGGCAACGTCACGGTGTTCCTGGGTCTGGCGGCCGCGCTCGCGTGGCGATTCCGTGATCGCGATCTTCCAGCGTCGATCAGCATCGGAGTGGCTCTCGCTGCCAAGTTCCTTCTCTGGCCACTGGTCGTATGGCTCGTTGCCACCCGCCGGATTCGTGCTGCGTTGCTCGCCTGCGCGATCGGGGCGGTCCTGTTCGCCGGCTCGTGGGCCATCGTCGGGTTCGAGGGGATCGCCGAGTACCCCGACATCCTCCGGCGGCTCCAGGGGGAAGTCGAGATCGGTTCGTACACGGCGTACGTCGTCGCACTCGACGCAGGAGCGGCGTCATGGGTTGCCCGTGCGCTATGGCTGGCCCTCGGGCTCGCGCTTCTCGGCTCGGTTCTCATCGTCGGCCGGCGAGGCGGGAACCGCACCGCGTTCATCCTGGCGATCGCCGCCGCGCTCGCCCTCACTCCGATCGTCTGGCTCCACTACTTCGAGCTTCTGCTCGTCGCGGTAGCCGTTGCGCGGCCGAGACTGGGGTTCGTGTGGTTCGTGCCCCTCGCGATGTGGTTCGTCTCGACGACGGATAGCGGGAACGGGACGACGTTTGAGACCTCGGCAACGCTCGTGGTCGCTGCCTTGACCATTGGTCTGGCGCTCCGACCTTTGGTCGAAGGGGTCAGACCCGTGGGGTCTGACCCTGAGCTTGTTCCCACCCGCGCCCCGGTGCAAGCAACATGAGTAGCTCTGCGAGTGGGGTCAGACCCCACGGGTCTGACCCTAAGCGGAGCCAGTCGATCGCGGCGCGTCGGCCCTCGATCGTCGCCGACGTCGTCCGCGAGCGCGCGTGGGCGCTCACCGTCTGGGTGGCCATGCTGGGCTGGACGATCGTTCTCTTTGCGATTGTGCGCGACGGCTACGTGAACTTCCGTGTCGGGCGTTTCGACCTCGGCAATATGGTGCAAGCCGTCTGGAGCACCGCCAACGGCCGACCGCTCGAGATCACGCACGGGGCGACCGGCGAGCAGATGGTTCGCCTTGGCGGTCATGTCGATCCCTTCCTCGCGCTGCTCGCGCCGCTCTGGCTGGTCTGGCCTTCCCCCCTAGCGCTCGCCTTCGCACAGATCGCCGTCGTCTCGCTCGGCGCGCTGCCGGTCTTCTGGCTCGGTCGACGCCACTTGGGCTCCGAGCGTACGGGTGGACTCCTTGCGCTTGGCTACCTCGCCTACCCGTGGCTGTCGACGAGCGCGGCTTCGGCGATCCACCCCGTGACCTTTGCGATCCCGCTCCTTCTCTTCTGCATCTGGTTCCTCGATACCGGGCGGCTCGCTGCATTCACTGCGTGCGCTGTCATCGTGATGACGACCGGTGAGCTGATGGGCCTCCCGATCGCGGCACTCGGGATCTGGTACGCGTTCTCGCGAGGCCGCCGGTGGGCGGGTGCGGCCATCGCCCTCCTGGGCGCGGCCTGGACATTCGTCGCTGTGCACGTCGTCGTTCCGGCCTTCTCGGGTGAGGACAGCATCTTCTACGGCTTCTACGACGAGGTCGGCGGGTCCCCGGTGGGTGTGGTCCGCATGCTCTTCACCGATCCTGGAACGATCGTCGGAGCGCTGCTCGAGATGCACGACATCGTGTACGTGATCTGGCTCGGCCTCCCGCTTCTCGGACTCTTCCTCCTCTCCCCGGGTCTCGCCGCCGTGGCGCTCCCGCAGCTCCTCGCAAACGGTCTCTCGGACTTTCGATCCATGACCGATCCCCGCTACCACAGCGTCGCCGCGGTGATCCCGTTCCTCATCGCTGCCACGGTTCTCGGAATCGCACGCCTGGGAGGGTCTCGCCGTGGGTTCGCCGCCACCGCGGTGCTTGTCAGCTCGGCGGCGTTCGCGCTCGTCGTCGGCCCGTGGGC
>DATDOS010000180.1:0-2481 GCA_035293125.1 Gaiellaceae bacterium
AGGTAGAGCTCGAGCCCGGGTGCGATCGTGCGCAGCTCGCGAAGGGCCCGCGCTTCGAGCTGCCGGACGCGCTCCCTCGTGATCCCGAGGTTGGAGCCGACCTCCTCGAGCGTCCGTGGTCGGACGCCGTCGAGGCCGAAGCGCTCGATGACGACCCGCCGCTGGCGTGGCTGGAGCTTGGCGAGAGCATCGAGCAGCTCCGATGAGCGAGCGCGGTCCGCGGTCTCCGTCTCCGGCTGCTCGGCGCTCGTGTCCGGAATCAGGTCCGCAACGCTCGAGTCGCCGTCTCCGATCGGGGTCTCCAGGCTCACCGGGTCGAGGACGAGCTCGAGAAGCTCCTGCACACGCTCCGGCGTGATCCCGATCTCGGCGGCGATCTCGTCGAGCGACGGATCGCGATTCAGCTTCTGCCCGAGCAGGCGGCGGGTCTTCGTGACCTTGCGCACCTGGTCCGCAACATGCACGGGGAGTCGGATCGTGCGCCCCTGCTCGGCGAGCGCACGGGAGATCGCTTGCTTGATCCACCAGGTCGCGTACGTGGACAGCTTGAAGCCCATCCGATAGTCGAACTTCTCGACGGCACGGATGAGGCCGAGGTTCCCCTCTTGAATGAGGTCGAGCAGCGGGACGTCGGCGCGGGTGTAGTTGCGTGTGATCGACATCACGAGCCTCAGGTTCGACTCGATGAGCTTGCGCTTCGCCGCCTCGTCGCCTGCGTCCTTGAGGCGTGCGAGCTCCCGCTCCTGGGCGGGCGTGAGGAGGCGACCGTCGCCGATCTGACGGACGTACAGCTTCAGTGGGTCGTCGGCGCTCGGACCGGCGAGGTCCGGCCGCTCCCGGGGCGCGGGCTCGTCGGCTGTAGCAGGCACGTCCTCGTCCGCAGGGTCGAAGAGGTGCTCGGCGGCGTTCCCTTCCACGGCGCATGTATCGGCCGCAAAGTTGCCCCGCTTGAGGGATGACATCTCCGACGAGGGATCGGCTGGTCGACCGCGAAGCCGATGCAGGTCTGTGCAAACAGAGTGCTCATCTCTGTCGTCTACGGTCTCCAGTGTCGTCCGACCTGCGGAGTCGAATAGCGGTTCATGTGCGGCATAGCCGGCTACAGCCTCGGCCCTGACTCGACCGTCGAGCGCACGCTCGCGGCACAGGCGCTGCTTGCGGGGATCGCGGAGCGCGGCGCGGACGCCGTCGGGTATGCGTGCCGCGGAAGTGGTGGGACGATCGGTGTGACGAAGCTTCGCGGCGGTGCAAGCGCCCTTCTCGACGAGATCGCCGTCCCCCCCGCCGCCGATCAGGCGCTCATCCACGTGCGCGACTTCACGAAGGGGCATCCCGAGATCGAGGCGAACAACCACCCGATCCGGCACGGCGCCGTCGTCGGAATCCACAACGGTGTCATCGAGAACGACGACGAGCTGCTCGCCCGCTACGGGATCGAACGCGCCGAGCCCGAGATGACCGTCGACTCGGAGGCGATCTTCGCGCTCGTGGAGCTCCACCGGCACGACTCGCGCACGCTCGCCGAGCTTCGCGGGGCCATGGCGGCCGCATGGATGGACGAGAGGGACGAAGCGACCCTCTACCTCGCGCGTGGCCGCGCCCGCCCGCTCTGGATCGGCCGGAGCCGCTCGGATCTGTTCTTCGCGTCCACGCGACGCGCACTTGCGATCCTCGAGGCGGCACTACGCCTGCGCCTCGAGGCGCACGAAGTCCGCGAGGGACGGCTGCTGCACGTCGTCGGTGGGCGTATCACCCGTGAGCGGCGCTTCCGCCCGGATCGCAGCTACCGCGAGGAGGGCTACCTCCCGCCCGTCCGCGCGCCGCGAGAAGCCGTCTCGTGCCTCGAGCGGCTCGCTGCGCTGGCGTCAGCTGCCGCGTAGCGTCCCGTCGGGCATGACGTCGACGCCCTCGTCGCGCAGGCGTTCGCGGAGGAGGTATTGGAAGGCGGTCCACGCCCCGCGCGGAACGTCGAGCAGCCGGTAGACCTGCCACTCGGAGAGGAGCGCACCGTCGGCGCGGCGTGCCTCCGCCCAATCGGCCATCTTCGGTAGGCGGCCGAGGCCCTTCGCGAGAAGGACACCCTGGCCGATCGCGCGGTCGAGTCGCTCTTCGCCTTGGAGCACCTCGAAGCCCGCCTCCCGTAGCGCGTTCGCGAGACTCCCGAACGTGTGCGCGTAGAGAGACGCGGAGGGGAGCGAGCGCCGCCGCGCGGCGAGATCACGCGCTGTGGGCGTTCGACCGAGTTCGTCGCCCAGGCCGCGAAGCTGCGCGAGCAACTCGTCGCTGGTGAGGAAGCGGCGCGGGAACAGGCCCGCAGCGCGCTTCGCCGCGTTCCAGGTCCCGAAGTGCTCGATCACCGTCTGCGGATGCACGCGGGCCTCGGGGTCCTGGGCGAACTCTCGCATCGTCGGCGAGCGGCCGGTTCGCTCCGCGGCCGCTCGGAGCTCTTGCAGGATCTCGTCGTCCGAGTAGCGGCGGCGC
>DATDOS010000181.1:0-2492 GCA_035293125.1 Gaiellaceae bacterium
GCCCAGTCCCCAGGGGAGCCCTGCACGGCAAGGACGAGCCACCACCAACAGACGAGCGCGAGGAGAACGCCGAGCGCGACCCGCCCGACCGCGCGCTCTCCGGCGATCCAGAGACCGCGCACGCGCACACGACCGCCTCCCGCTACGGGCATCGCGCGCACCCGCTCAGCATGCGGCCTCCGAAGGCATACGAGAAGTGCCAATCGTGCCGTTCGTACTGGACGATGGGCTGGTCCTGGTGCCCGTCCCTCAGCGTCAGGCCGTGACGGCGCCGCGCAGGAAGTCCACGATCTCGCTCGTCGTGGCTCCCGGCCCGAACACCTCTGCGACGCCGAGCGCCTTGAGCTCGTCCGCGTCGTCCGGCGGAATCGTCCCGCCGACGACCACGAGCACGTCGTCGGCGCCGTTCTCGCGCAGCCCGTCGACGATCCGGGGAACGAGCGTCATGTGCGCCCCGGACAGGATCGAGATCCCGACGGCGTCCGCATCCTCCTGGATCGCGGTCTCGACGATCTGCTCCGGGGTCTGGTGGAGACCGGTGTAGATGACCTCCATTCCCGCATCCCGAAGCGCTCGCGCGATGATCTTTGCGCCTCGGTCGTGGCCGTCCAGACCAGGCTTCGCGATAACCACTCGGATCTTCCCCGGCACATCGGCAGAATACCGCGGTGCGCCTGACCGTCATCGGCTCCTCGCCGGCGTGGCCGAACCCGGGCAGCGCCCACTCGGGTTACATGCTCGAAGCCGACGGCAGCCGCGTCCTGCTCGACTGCGGGCCCGGGGTCCTCGGCCGCCTGCGCGAGTCGGCTATGTGGCCCGACGTCGACGCCATCGCCATCACGCACTTCCATCTGGACCACTGGGGCGATCTCGTGCCGTGGGTCTGGGGTAGCTTCTACCTCGCGACCAACGGCCCCGTGCCGAAGCCGGCGCTCTGGGTTCAGCCCGGGGGGGCTGCCTACCTGTCCGCGCTCGGCGAGAGGCTCGGCTTCCCGGACATGTTCGAGCGCACGTTCCATCTGAGCGAGTACGAGCCCGATGTGCCCTTCCAGGTCGGGAAGCTCGCAGTCACGGCAACGCGGGTTCCGCACTACAGGCTCGAGACATACGCCTTCCGGGTGCAGTCGAACGGCGGGGTGCTCGCCTACTCCGGTGACTCCGCTCCGTCTCCCGAGCTGGTCGAGGCCGCACGCAACGCCGACCTGTTCGTCTGCGAGGCGACCCTGCTCAGAGGGGAGCTCGACGGGGAGCCACGCGGGCACCTTTCTCTAGACGAGGCAGTCGAGGCCTTCGAGGCGTCTGGGGCGAAGCGACTCCTCGTCACGCATCGCCCGTGTGAGCTGCCGACTCCGGATGAGTACGAGCTCGCCTACGACGGGCTCGAGCTCGAGGTGTGACCCTCGCCGGACCGCCCCGTGCGGCTGGACGGGGATCCAAGTGGCCATGGGCTCTCCCTGTCCTTCCTGGGTGCTAAGAACCCTCCATGGGACCGAGGCGCGAGATGACCGATGGTGGCGATCTCGCTCAGCTCAGGGAGGCGCTGTTCGGCACGGCTGCGATCGATGATCCCACGGAGCGGCTGCTCGAGGTGGCGGCCATCATCGCCGAGGCGTTTGCGGATCTCGGCGTTCAGCCGGTGGTCGTGGGCGGACTCGCACTTGCCTACTGGAGCGACAGTGCGTTTCTCACTGGTGACATCGACGTCGTCATGCCTCGGCTTCCCGAGCTCTCCGCGCGACTCGAGGTGCTCGGCTTCGAGAGGGAAGGACGCGAGTGGGTGCTGCCCGGTCACGACGTGGCCTTCGAAGCTCCTGGAGAGACGCTCGAGCCGGGTGACACGGCCGAGCCCGCGGAACTCCCCAGCGGACGGCAGATCATGGTGCTCTCGCTCGAGGATCTGCTCCTCTGGCGTCTTCGCGAATGGATTCACTGGCGCGCAGTCTCCGGATTCCACCAGGCGGCGCGCCTTCTCGTCGCCGAACCGCTCGACGCGGAGAGGCTGGGACGTCGCGCGCACGAAGAAGGGTTGACTCCGGCGCTGGACGAACTCAAGCGACTGACAGCCGAGATCGAGGCCGGTCGCGCATACGAAAATCGGGAGATTTCGGCGGTCGCCGAGCGGATCGCGCATGCGAGCTACAGTCCGGAAAGTGAGTAAGCGGGATCTCAGCTACGCGGCCTGGCTGTCTCGCCGCCGGCGTGATGCGGCGCGATATGCCCGACTGAATTCGCTCCTACCTCCCTACCATCGTGAAAAGCTCAGAAGCGAAGCAGAGGCCCTCTTCCTCCGCCGTATCGGCACCCCAGAGCGCTTGATCGGGCCAGTAGCGAGCGACGACGAAGTGGACAGGGAACAGGCAGACCTGGTCGAGTTCGCTCGCCGCCTTCGGACGACGGCGGTTCGCACGTAGGTCCTCTGCCGATCTCGGATCCCGAGCTGAAGACACCGACCTGGGAGGCCGATACCCTCCTAGCGTGATCTCCGTCGTCGT
>DATDOS010000182.1:0-19049 GCA_035293125.1 Gaiellaceae bacterium
TC
Organism: Gaiellaceae bacterium; assembly: GCA_035293125.1. Classification (GTDB taxonomy): domain Bacteria; phylum Actinomycetota; class Thermoleophilia; order Gaiellales; family Gaiellaceae; genus GMQP-bins7. Next base: position 3 of record DATDOS010000182.1, read on the forward strand.
GAACGTCTCGGCGAGCGCGTCGACCGTCTCGGTCGAGACCAGGATGTTCCCCTGCGCCGCGTACCCTGACCCGACCCGCCCACCGGCCCAGTCGTTGCACTCGTCGCCCGTGTACGTGGCGCCTCGACCTTCGCGGTCCACGATGCCGAGCTGTCGCTGCGCGCGATCCTCGTCCGCTTCCGTCAGGCGCATTACCGTCTCCTCGGCCGTGAGTCCCTCGCGGAGAAGCGCAAGCCCGTCTGGCCCGTAGCGGGGATTGGCCCAGGACTGTGTCGCGATCGCGCCGACGAGCGGCTCCGCCCACGGCACGACACATCCGACGGCGAGGAACTTCGACTGCACCGCGACGCCCCACTGCTGCGCCTCGAGGTCGCAGGCGCAGATGGAGTACGTCGAGACCACCGAGCTAGCCGTAGGTCATCTCCGCGAGGTCCAGCGAGAGGAGCGACTCGTCACGGACAAGTGCGCAGGAAACGGCGCCGAGCGAGAGCGCGGCGTGCACCTCCTCGGCCGACGACGCGCGCACGACGACGGGCGTGCCGCGGTCGTGCGCGGCATGGATCGCGGCGACGTCGGAGACGCTGTCGAGGACGAGAGCGCCTTCGAGGTCGATCGTGCCGTCGAGCGCGATCTCCGGCACCTTGCGCCCGCTCGCGCCGAACCAGCGCTCGCGCATCAGAGCGTGAGCGTCTCGCCGGGGTCGGGCGAGAGAACCTGGACGCCCGGTGGAGCCAGCGCCCGGAGCTCCTCCGGCGTGCCCGTGAGGAGCCCGAAAGTTCCGTAGTGGCAGGGGACGCAGCGGATCACGCCGAGCAACTCGATCGCGACGGCGGCCTCACGTGGCCCCATCGTGTAGTGGTCGCCGATCGGCAGGACGGCAACATCGGGCGAGTAGATGCGCCCGATGAGGGACATGTCGCCGAAGACGTTCGTGTCACCCGCGAAGTAGATCTTGAACCCGTCTTCGAGCTCGAGGACGATGCCGCACGGCTCCCCTGCGTAGCTGCCGTCGGGGGTGCTCGAAGAGTGATTCGCGCTCGTGAGCGTGACCTTGACTCCCTGGACGGTGCTAGTCCCGCCCTTGTTCATCGAATTCGCCTGCCCGTCGTCCGCGACTCCCTGGCCGGTGAGCCAGCCGCGCAGCTCGACTTGCGCGACGACGGGACAGCCGAAGCGCCGGTGGATCGCCACCGCGTCACCGACGTGGTCGCCGTGACCGTGGGTGAGCAGAATGAGGTCGCAGCGCTCCGGTTCGAGCTCGCTCTTCGGGCACTTCGGGTTCCCGTGCAGGAAGGGATCGACGTAGATGCGCTTGCCGCCCGGGGAGTCGACGCGGAACGCCGAGTGCCCGAGCCAGGTCAGTTCGGTCGTCATACCCGGAAATCTAGAACGGAAGCGCCGCCGCTGCCGCGGCTGCGCGATCGAGGATCGGCTGCGCGAGGAAGAACGAGCCGACTGTCACGACGACCGCAGCAGCGACGGCGACGCCGAGCGCAGGATCGCGAGGAGGCGATCCGCCGGCCGGCGCCAGGCGCAGCTCCGTGCCCGACCGCATGTACATCCAGCGGACGACATTCAGGTAGTACGCGAGCGAGACCGCAGTCGCGGCCACTCCGAAGAGGACAAGCCACCAGTCTCCCGCCTCGTACGCGGCGGAAAAGACGAACAGCTTTCCGAATATCCCGCCCGTGAGCGGAAACCCGGCGAAGCCGAGCATGAACACCCACATGGCAAGCCCGTACAACGGGCGCTCCCAGCCGAGCCCCGCGAGCGACTCGAGCGTGACCGGCCGCTCGAGCTCCCGCTCGCGAGCGGCGACGACGGCGAACGCTCCGAGAGACATCGCGGAGTAGGGAACGAGGTAGTACAGGAGCGCTTCGCCGCCACGCTCGGAGTCCGCGGCGATCGCGATCAGCATGAAGCCCGCGTGCGAGATCGACGAGTACGCCAGCAGCCGCTTCACGTCTCTCTGCGCGAGAGCCGCGAGGTTTCCCCAGGCGAGCGAGACGCAGGCGATCACCGCCACCGCGATCGTCCAGAGCTCGCTCTCGTCCGGGAACGCCGTGACGAGCACGCGGAGCAGGACCACCATCGCGGCGGTCTTCGTCGCTGCTGACATGAACGCGGTCACCGAGGTCGGCGCGCCCTGGTAGACGTCGGGCGTCCACATGTGGAAGGGCGCCGCAGACACCTTGAAGGCGAGGCCCGCGAGGATCATCGCGAGGCCGGCCAACAGGAACGTGTCGTCCGTCGCGCGCGCGGCTGCAATCTGGCCGAAGCCGATCTCACCGGTCGCTCCGTAGACGAACGCGGAGCCGAAGAGCAGGACGGCCGATCCGAAGCCGCCGACGATCAGGTACTTGAGGCCCGCCTCGAGCGAGGTCGCACGATCGGTGTCGAACGCAACCAGGATGTAGAGGCAGAGCGAGAACCACTCGAGACCGAGGAAGAGCGTCATCAGGTTCTCGGCGCCCACGAAGAAGACCATCCCGGCTCCGGCAGCCGCGAGCAGCGCGTAGTACTCGCCGTGGTTGCCTCGCCGCCGCTCGGCCCAGGAGACGAGCACGACGACCGCTCCGGTAACCGCGAGGATGACCTGCGCGAGCGCCGCGAGCTGGTCGCGCACCATCGACCCGTCGAGGAGCACCTCCGGTGTCGGGGTCTGGTCGAAGACCACTCCTGCGAGCACTCCTGCGAGCACGAACCCGACGAGAGCGACCGCCGCGGCAACGCCCTTCCGCATCCACGCGGGGACGAGCACGGCGGCGAGCAGTGCGATGCCCGACGCGGCCAGGAGCGCGATCGTCGGCGAGAGCGCGAGCCAGTCGACGGTCGGGGTATCGATCACCGGAAGCCCTCCGAGAGCGCCTGGAGAGCGTCGTTACCCGGGAACGAGCTCTGGCTGATCAGCGCGGGCCAGGCGGAGAGGACGAGCAAGACGAGGATGAGCGGAAGGACGAGGGCGAGCTCCCCTGGTCTCAGGTCGAGCGCTTCCTCGCGCACTGCCGATCCGGGCTTCACGTGCAGGATCGCCGAGACGACGCGAAGGATGTACATCGCGGCGAGGACGACTCCCAGCGCGACGACCGCCGAGTAGCCCCAGCCCTGGTCGTAGACCCCGGCCATGATCAGGAACTCGCCGCCGAACGTCGCCGAGCCGGGAACCGCGAGCGCGATCATCCCGGCGACGATCACGACCGTCGCGAGCACGGGGCGGCCGCGTGCCATTCCCCCGAGCGCGTCGAGCTCGCCCGTCCCACAGCGGCGCTCGACCATCCCGACGAGCAGGAACATGCTCGCGGAGATCAGCGCGTGGGCCACCGACAGGAGCACGGCGCCGTCGAGCCCGAGATCGTCGAAGGCGAAGACGCCGAGCGTGATCAAGCCCATCTGGGCCAGCGAGGAGTACGCGACGACTCCGCGAAGATCCGGCGCGCGGAAGGCGAGAAGCGATCCGTAGACGAGACCCGCACCCGCGAGCACGAGTATGACGCCGGAGAGGTCGTCGGCGGGCTCGGGGAACTTCGGGATGCCGATGCGCAGGAAGCCGTAGATCGCGGTCTTCGAGACGACGGCGGACAGCACCGCCGCGACCTCCACGGGCGCCTCGCGGTACGCCAGCGGGAGCCACCCGTGGAACGGGAAGAGCGGCGCCTTGATCGCGAATGCGATCGCGAACCCGAGGAAGATCCAGACGTTGTCGCTCGCCCCGGAGTCGACCAGGCTGAACGTGCCCTGCGTCACGCCGAAGGCGACGACCGAGGCGAGCATCAGCAGCGATCCCGCCATCGTGTAGACGACGAACGTCAGCGTCGCCGCCTGCCGTCGCTCTCCTCCCCACACCCCGACGAGGACGTACAGCGGGATCAGCATCGCCTCGAAGGAGATGTAGAAGAGGAGCAGGTCCTGCGACGCGAACGTGGCCACGACGGCGCCGGTCAGGAAGAGCATCAGCGCGTGGTAGGCGCGCGGGCGGTCGCGGCCGACCCACATCGCGTAGCCGATCGCTGCCGCCGAGACGATCACGGTCGCGCCGGCGAGCCAGAGCGAGAAGCCGTAGAACCCGACCGTGTACGAGATCCCGAGGCTCTCTACCCACTCTCGCGAGGTCCCGAGCTGGAGACCGCCGTCGTCGAAGTCGAAGCGCGAAGCGGCGACGATCCAGAGGCCGACCTCCATGAGCGCGACGAGGAAGGCAAGCCCGGCGGTGGCCGTCCGCGGGAGCGGAACGATCGCGACGACGACTGCGCCGACGACCGGGAGAACGATGAGGGCGGTGGTGAGCATCAGTGGTCTCTCCGGGAAGTCCGGTGCGGTGCCGTATTTCCCGGAGCGACCACTAGCTATCGCACCGCCACGAAGACGACGACGAGGACGCAGACGGCGAAGGCGATCGCGACGGTGTACGTGCGAAGCAGCCCTGATTGCACCCTCGCGACTTCGCCGCCCACCTGAATCGTCCCGGAGCCGATCTCATTCATGGAGCGCTCGATCACGGGCTCTTCGATCTCGCGGCGAAGCGCGACCGAGAGCGCGGCGGCCGGGCGGTAGAAGAGCGCGTCGTAGAGCTCGTCGAAGTAGAGCTTGTGCTCGAAGACGCGCCAGGCGCCGGGGTTTGTCACGAGCTGGCGACCGGCGAAGACCGCGCGTCGAGCCAGGTACAGGCCGATGAGGCCGAGCGCGACCGCGATCGCGCTCGTCAGGTAGTCCTGGCCGGCGGTCGGCTCGACGAGCGCCTCCGCCGTCTCGCCGATCCACTCCGTGAGCGGGTGCCACACGCCCGGGATGACGACGAGCCCGCCGATCGTGGAGAGCACGGTCAGGATGCCCACGGGGACGAGCATCGAGAGCGGGCCCTCGCCGTGTGATGCGTGGGCACGGCTCGCCTCGACCTCGGTCGCCTGCCCCCGGAAGACCGTGTAGTAGAGCCGGAAGGCGTAGGCCCCCGTCAGCAGCGCTCCCACGAGACCGGCGACGTAGAGCGTCCAGCCGAGCGAGCCGCCCGTCGCCAGAGCCGACGCGAGGATGCCGTCCTTCGACCAGAAGCCGGCAAACGGGGGGATGCCGACGAGCGCCAACGTGCCGACGAGGAACGCCACGTGCGTCCGGGGCAGCACGCCTTTCAGGCCACCCATCCTGCGCATGTCCTGCTCGCCGTTGAGGTGATGGATGACGACGCCGGCCGACATGAAGAGCAGCGCCTTGAAGAAGGCGTGCGTCATAAGGTGGAAGATCGCGTAGCCGTAGGCGCCGATCCCCGCGGCCATGAACATGTAGCCGATCTGCGACATCGTCGAGTACGCGATGACGCGCTTGATGTCCCATTGCACGAGGGCGATGAGCCCGGCGACGAGAAGCGTCACCGCGCCGAGGATCGCAGCGAGGTGCTGGATGTCGGGCGCGGCCTCGAAGATCGGGCTCGCCCGGACGAGCAGGTAGACGCCCGCGGTCACCATCGTCGCGGCGTGGATGAGCGCGGAGACGGGCGTCGGCCCCTCCATCGCGTCCGGGAGCCACGTGTGCAGCGGGATCTGCGCCGACTTGGCGACCGCGCCGCCGAGCAGGCCGAGCGCAACGAGGTTCACGGTCGTCTGTGAGAGCGAGCCGACGTCCTCGAACACGCCGAAGAACTCGAGCGTCCCCGTCTCCCAGATGAGCAGGACGGCCGCCAGAGCGAACGTCGCGTCACCGATCGCGTTCATCACGAACGCCTTCTTGGCCGCGGCGACCGCCTCGGGCCGCTTGTGCCAGAAGCCGATCAGGAGGTACGACGCGAGGCCGACCAGGCCCCAGCCGACGAGCAGGAGCAGGAAGTTGCCCGCCTCGACCAGCAACAGCATCGCGAAGACGAAGAGCGACATGTACGCGAAGTACCGGCGCTCCTCGTCGTCGCCGGCCATGTAGCCCATCGAGTACCAGACGATGAGGCCGCCGACGCCGGAGACGATCAGCATCATCACGGTCGAGAGCGGGTCGACCAGGATCTGGAATCCGGCCTCGAAGTCGCCTGCGGCGAGCCAGGTGTAGGCGGTCGAGAGCTGCTCGCGGTCAGACGGATCCGTAGCCCACAGCCCGAAGAACGCGACGAGCGCACCCCCGAAGGCGATGAACGTCGTCAGCGTGGAGATCCAGCCCGCCATGCGGCGCGAGATGCGCTGGCCGGCGAATGTGATCGCCAGCGAGCCGGCGAGCGGCGCGAGCAGACAGATCCAGGCGCCGGCGATCAACAGTGGTCTCTCCGGTGACGGCGGTGCCAGAGGGTGCCAGTTGTTGCCGGAGCGACCACTTACCCGCGGAGCGCGCTTGCCTGGTCGACGTCGAGGACGAGGCGGCGACGGGCCATCGCCACGATCAGGCCCAGCCCGATCGCGACCTCGGCGGCGGCGACCGCCATCACCGCGAGCGCGAAGATCTGGCCGTCGAGGTCGCCGAGCTGCCGCGCAAACGCGATCAGGGTGAGGTTCCCCGCGTTCAGCATGATCTCGAGCGAGAGGAGGACGATGAGCGGGCTCCTCCGCATCATCACGCCGAGCGCGCCGACTCCGAACAGGATCGCCGCGACGATCAGGTACCAGCCGATGCCGGGGCCGCTCACGTACGTGCACCCCGCGCCGCTGCGCTTCTCCGCTCCGCTAGCCCCATCGCCTTGTGGCTCTGAGCCACAAGGCTTCTTCTCAGCGCACCGTGAGAGTAGGTCACGCGTCGCTCTCCGCTCGCTCGCGCGTCGTCCCGAGGACGACGCCGCCGACGGCTGCCACCAGCAGGACGATCGAGGTGATCTCGAACGCCAGCAGGTGGTCGGTGAGGAAGAGCTCGCCGATCTCGGCGGGGCTGCCGAAGGAATCGGACACCTGGGCTGGGTCCTGCAGGTTGTCGCCCCACGCGAGCCCGAGTACGACGACGACCTCGACGAGGAGCGCGGCGGCAGCAACGATCGCGGCAGCCCGCAGCAGCGGTGGCCCGCCGGCCCACGGCGCGTCCGCCCGTCCGCCGAGATAGGCGATCACGAACAGGAACATGACCATCACCGCGCCGGCGTAGACCAGCACCTGCGCAGCGGCGAGGAACTCAGCGGCCAGCAGCAGGTAGAGGACGGCGAGCGAGGCGAGGTTCCCGATCAGCGCGAGAGCCGAGTAGAAGGGGTTCGTCAGGCTGACGACGGCGACCCCGCTCGCGAGGCACGCGCCCGCGGCGAGGAACCAGACGACCCAGACGAGGAAGTTGCCCATGCCTCACCGCAGAGCAGAATCCGCTCGCGCGGATTCTGCTCGCTCAAGAATCCCTAAAGGCGTCCGCTTCGCGGCCGCTATGTCGGTGGTGATCCCGGTCACGTCTAACTCCGGGTCTTGTAGGAGGGCTCGGGCGTGTCGAAGCGCTCGCGGCTCGCGACAGGGACGCGCTTGATCGGCTCCGCGAGGAGCATGTCCTTCGTGTAGATGAGGTCGTCGCGCGAGTACTCGGCGATCTCGAACTCGTTGCCGAGCGTGATCGCGTCGAACGGGCAGGCGAGCTCGCAGTACCCGCAGAAGATGCAGCGGCTCATGTTGATCTCGTAGATGCGGGCGTAGCGCTCTCCCGGCGACACGCGGTTCTCCGCCGTGTTCTCCTCGGCGACCACGCGGATGCAGTCCGCGGGGCACGCGGCCGCGCACAGCGAGCACCCGACGCACTTCTCGAGGCCGTTCTCGTGCTTCCAGAGGCGGTGCCGCCCGCGGAAGCGCGGGTAGACGGGCCGCTTGTACTCCGGGTACTGCTGCGTGATCGGCTTCCGGAAGATCTGCCGGAACGTGACGGCGAAGCCCTTGAGCGTGCCGAGCGGCTGCGGGCTCAAATCGCCACCACCACGACCGCCGTGATCACCGCGTTCAACGTCGCCACCGGCAGGAGGATCTTCCAGCCGAAGCGCATGAGCTGGTCGTAGCGAAGGCGCGGCAGCGTCGTCCGCATCCAGATGAAGAGGTAGAGCAGCACGACGAGCTTTCCGATGAACCAGAGCGGGCCGGCCCAGGCGGCGCCGTCCCAGCCGGGGCCGTGCCATCCGCCCAGGAAGAGCGTGACGCAGAGCCCCGAGAGCGTGATCAGGTTGATGTACTCGGACATCGAGTACAGGCCGAACCGCATACCGCCGTACTCCGTGTGGTAGCCGGCGACCAGCTCTTGCTCCGCCTCGGGGAGGTCGAAGGGCGCGCGGGCGGTCTCGGCGGTTCCGGCGAGGAGGAAGACGACCAGTCCCACGAACTGCGGTACCGCGTACCAGAGAGTGCCGTCCTGGGCGGCCACGATGTCGGTCAGCGACAGCGACTCGGCCATGATCACGACGCCGAGCACCGAGAGCGCGAGCGAGACCTCATAGGACACGAGCTGCGCGCAGGTCCGCATCGAGCCGAGGAGCGCGTACTTCGAGTCCGACGCCCAGCCGCCCACGATGAAGCCGTAGATCCCGACGGAGCCGATGGCGAAGATCAGGATCAGCGCGATGTCGACGTCGGCGACCTGTCCGGGTATGTAGACGCCGCCGACATTCCAGCCCGGCCCGTACGGGATCACCGAGAACGTCGTGAGTGCCGTGAACGCCGCCAGGAACGGCCCCAGGATGTAGAGCCAGTCGATGGCTGCGGCTGGCTGGAAGCTCTCCTTGTTGAGGAGCTTCAGCAGGTCGGCGATCGGCTGCAGCAGGCCGTACGGTCCGGCGCGGTTCGGCCCGTACCGCAACTGCATTCGCGCCATCACCTTGCGCTCGGCGAGCGTCAGGTACGCGAACGTGACCATCACGAGGTTGATGATCACCAAGGCCTGGATGAGGCTGACCCACCAGGCCACTTCGACGCCTAGCGGCGTCGAAGTGGTTAGAAGGGCAGTCGGCGTCATGACCCCTCCCTAGCCATTCCGCGCAGCGGAATGGCAACCACCTCGACGGTCGCGTGCAGGTCGGCCGCGTGCTCGTCGGCGACGCGGGCGACCCCCTCGACGAGCTTGCGGTTCACACGTGCGCGGAGCTCCACGGACGTGCCGTTCGAGCGGACGAGCACGGCGTCGCCGGACTTGATGCCGCGGCGCTCGGCGTCGGCCGCGGAGAGCTCGATGTCGGGCTCCGGCCGCTGGAAGTCGAGCTGGGGAACACGCTCCACCGCGGGCCCGGAGAAGAGCGCGCGGTAGCGGTGCAGTCGCACCGCGCCGACGAAGTGCTCGTCGTCGAACGTCGGAAGCGTCGCCGGATCGGGCGTCGTCGCCGGAGCGGGCGCCTCGAAGGCGTGCCTGGCCGGGAGCGGCGCATGCAGGCCGAGATCGTCGAGCGACAGGTCGCGGAAGAGGCTCGCTGCGAGCTCATCGAAGACTCCGGCGGCGTATGGGGCCAGCTCCACGCCGAAGCGGGCGGCGAGCTTGGCGATCCACGCGAGCTCGTCCGGGCAGGGTGGCGGCACGGCGCGCCTGAGCCGCTGGACACGGCCTTCGAGATTCATCGTCGTGCCGTCCCGCTCGAGTGCCGCCGTCGCGGGGAGGATCAGGTCGGCCCAGCCTCCCGCGAGCTCGTGGAACATGGTCAGTGCGATCACGCGCTCCGCCTGCTCGGCGAGGGCCCGGACGCTCGGATCAGCGGCAGCGTCGTCGCCCGACACGATCAGCACTTTGATGGGCTCAGGATTCGACTCGTCCGCGTCGGCGGCGGCTGACCACGCTTCCGCGACGCCCAGCGCATTCGCGGTCGCCGGAAGATGGAATGCGCCACAGCCGGGCTTGCCCTCGAACCCGAGCTCGTGCGCAAGCTCGGCAATTCGTGCGCCACCCCCTCCGCCCGGCCCCGACCAGACGAGGATCGCACGCTCGGCGGCCCGTAGCCGCCTCCCGATGGCATTCCGCGGCGCGGCAAGCTCGCGGCAGCGTGCCGCCGCGCCGCCGGGCTCGGTCTGCGTATCGCCGGTGGGCGAGCACACGACGATCTCGGCGCCTCTCCTCCTCGCTTCCTTGATCCAGAGATCGACGATCGGCGCTCGCTCGACGGCGGGGTCGTCGCCGACGACCACGACGACCTCCGCCTCGCCGATGGCGCTCAGTGGGAGGCGAAATGCCTCGAGAGCATCGGACGTGGCCTCGGGAAGAACTGCAGAGTGGGCATCGAGCCCTCCGCGCAGTAGACGCCCGAGCGCGTACGCGATCTCGGTCGTCTCGGAGCCGGAGAGCGCGGTCACGATCGCCCCGTCGGCCCCGCGAAGGATCTCCTCGGCGGCGTCCAGAGCCTCGTCCCACGAGATCTCGTCGAGTCCCTTCGGCCCGCGACGCAGCGGCGTGGTGATCCTGTCCTCGGCTCGCAGGTAGGGATAGGTGAACCGCCCCTTGTCGCACAGCCAGCCGCGGTCGATCTCCGGGTGATTGCGCGAGAGGATTCGCTTCACCTTTCCCTCGCGGATCGTCGCGGACACGTTGCAGCCGACGGGGCACGCGGTGCACACGGTCGGCACGTTCTGGATCTCCCATGGTCGCGCGTCGAAGCGATAGAGCGTCGAGGTGAGCGCCCCGACCGGGCAGAGCTCGATGACGTTCCCCGAGAACGGCGAGCGGTACGGCTCGTCCCCGAAGGTCGCGATCTCCGTCCGCGAGCTCCGGTTGCGGGCGATCAGCAGCCCGTCTTCGGCAACGTCTTCGGAGAAGCGCGTACAGCGGTAGCAGAGGATGCAGCGCTCGCGGTCGAGGGCGATCAGCGGCGAGACGGGAATCGGCTTGTCGACCGTCAGCTTCGGGAACGTCATGCGCGTGTTGCCCGGGCCGTACCGGAACGCGAGATCTTGCAGCGGGCACTCGCCGCCCTTGTCGCAGACGGGGCAGTCGAGTGGGTGGTTCACGAGGATGAACTCGAGCGTCGCCTCCTGACCCTCGGCCGCCTTCGAGGACGTCGCCGCGGTGCGGATGATCATGCCGTCGGAGACGGTGAGCGTGCACCCGGCCTGGAGCTTCGGCATCCCCTCGATCTCGATCAGGCACATGCGGCAAGCGCCGACGGGCGGCCCGAGCCGGGGCTCGTAGCAGAAGACGGGAATCTCGATGCCGGCAGCCTGGGCTGCTTCCACGAGCCCCGTGCCCTTCGGCACCTCCACGGTGCGGTCGTCAACCGTGACGGAAACGAGCTCGGGGGCGCTCATCCGACGATCCCCTTGTGACACTTTGTCACTAGGCGCTTCACGCGCTGACCACCTCGTGTCCGTGGCGCCCGTGCATCGCGGACGGGGCGAGGATCCCCTCGAGCGACGACTCGCCGCCGAACGGGCAGCGGCCGAGGTCGATGTGCGCCTGGAACTCGTCGCGGAAGCGGTCGACGTAGCTCAGGACGGCGATCGCGTCCGAGTCGCCGAGCGGGCACAGACACTTGCCGAGGATCCGATCGCAGACGGAAAGCAGCAGGTCGAGATCGGGTTGCGACGCGCGTCCCTCCTCGATCTTCTGCAGGATCTGCGTCAGCCACCGCGTTCCGACGCGGCACGGCGTGCACTTCCCGCACGACTCGTGCTCGTAGAACTGGGAGACGCGGATCCCGAGCTGCACCATGCAGCAGCGGTCGTCGAGAACGATCACGCCGGCCGAGCCGATCGAGGAGCCGGCTCGGACGAGCGACGTGAAGTCCAGCCGGGTGTCGATCTCTACGGCCGTCAGGACGGACGTCGACGAGCCGCCCGGGATGATCGCCTTGAGCTCGCGGCCGCCTGGCACGCCGCCGCCGACGTCGTAGATGAGCTCGCGCAGCGTGATGCCGTGTGGCAGCTCGTAGTTGCCGGGGTTCGCCACGTCGCCCGACAGCGAGAAGACGCGCGTTCCGGTCGAGCTCTCGACGCCGAGCTTCGCGTACTCGGAGGCGCCGAGCTCGAGCACCGATGTCACCGTCGTGATCGACTCGACGTTGTTCACCGCGGTCGGCGCCGCGTAGAGGCCGGCGATCGCAGGGAACGGCGGTTTCGTCCGCGGCTGCCCCCGCCGCCCTTCGAGCGACTCGAGGAGCGCGGTCTCCTCGCCGCAGATGTAGGCGCCTGCACCGCGATGGAGGACGACCGTCACACCGCCGAGCAGGTCGGCCCTTCGGATCGCCTCCAGCGAGTCGCGCAGCACCTCGAACTCCCGCTCGTACTCGCCGCGGATGTAGATGAAGACGTGCTTCGACTGGATCGCGTGCGCCGCGATCAGGCACCCTTCGAGAAGGCGGAAGGGAACGCGGAGCATGATCTCGCGGTCCTTGAACGTGCCGGGCTCCGACTCGTCGGCGTTGACGACGAGGTAGTGAGGCTTGGCGAGCTGGTCGGGCTTGGGGACGAACGCCCACTTGCGACCGGTGGGGAAGAACGCGCCGCCGCGCCCACGAAGGCCCGATGCCTCGAGCTCCGCGATGACGTCGTCCGGCGCCATCGCGCGTGCCCTGCGGAGCGGCGCGAAGCCGTCGGCGGCCTCGTAGTCCTCGATCCGCGTGAGGGCGCCGCCGTCAGTGCCGGCGAAGACGATCTCCGGCCTCTCAGGCATCGCGAAGCTCCTCGACGATCCCGGGCACGTCTTCGGCCTGCACGCGCAGCCGGTGGCGGTTGTCGATCGCGACGACGGTGGCCCAGCCGCACCCACCGAGGCACTCGACCGTGCCGAGCGTGAACGCGCCGTCCTCGGATGTCGATCCCGCCCGAACGCCGAGCTCCCGCTCGAACGCCTCGACCACCTGCTGCGCCCCCGACAGCGCGCACGAGACGTTGGTGCACACCTCTACGATCGTGCGTCCCACCGGCTCCAGGTGGAACTGGTCGTAGAACGACGCGATGGAGAGGCAGTAGGCGGGAGTGAGGTCGAGCGCGTCCGCGACCTCGCGGAGCGCCTCCGGCGGCAGCCAGCCGCCGTGCTCCTCCTGGGTGAGCCGCAGCGCGGGCAGCACCGCAGAGGTGGGCTCGGGGTACTGCCTGAGCAGCTTGCGTATCTGGGTCTGCACGCTCACGTGAGGGTTACCTGTCGGCATCTCCCATCACGGGATCGAGCGAGCCGGCGACGGCGACGAGATCGGCGATCAGGCACTCCTGTACGACCGTTGCGGTCGCCTGTAGCGCGGCGAAGCTCGGCGCGCGGAATCGCACGCGCCACGGTCGAGCGCCGCCGTCCGAGACGAGATAGCAACCCGCCTCGCCGCGCGGCGACTCAATCACGACGTAGACCTCTCCCTCGGGAACCGTGAAGCCCTCGGTGACGATCTTGAAGTGGTGGATCAGCGACTCCATCGAGGTGTGGAGCTCGTGACGCGGTGGGAGCACGACCTTGCGGTCGTCTGCGATCCACGGCTCACCCTCCGTCTCGTCGAGCCGGTCGAGGCACTGGCGGATGATGCGCACCGACTGGCGCATCTCGTCCATGTGCACCTTGTACCGGTCGTACACGTCTCCGTTCCGGTAGACGGGTACGTCGAACTCGACCTCGTCGTAAGCGAGGTAGGGCATGTTCTTCCGGAGGTCCCAGTTCACGCCCGACGACCGCAGCATCGGGCCTGACTGGGCGAGCGCGAGAGCATCCTCTGCGGAGAGAAGGCCGATGCCCTTCGTGCGCTCGAGCCAGATCGCGTTTCGATCGAGGATGGCCTCGTACTCGTCGACCGACTTCGGCATGGATTCGCAGAACTTCCGCGCTTCGGGGCTGAAGCCGGGCGGGAGATCCTCGGCGAGGCCGCCGACCTGCACGTAGCGCGTGTGCATACGCGTCCCGCCTGCCATCTCGAAGAGGTCGAGGATCTGGTCGCGGTCGTCGAACGCGTACCAGAAGAGGGAAATGGCCCCGATCTCGAGCGCCGAGGTCCCGAGCCAGACGAGGTGGGAGTGGATGCGGTTGAGCTCGGCGAGCGCCATGCGGGCCCAGGTCGCCCGGCGCGGCACCTCGATCCCGAGCAGCTTCTCGATCGCGAGGACGTAGAGGAGCTCGTTCGCGTGGAAGGAGACGTAGTCCACGCGCGGCGCGTAGGTGACCGACTTCCACCACGACTTGGCCTCCATGTTCTTCTCGAAGCCCGTGTGGAGGTAGCCGATGATCGCGCGGATCCCCGCGACGGCCTCTCCGTCGAGGTCGACGACGAGGCGGAGAACGCCGTGCGTGGACGGGTGGTTCGGCCCGAAGTTGACCGTGAGGATGTCCTCCAGCGAGTGCTTCTCGGGATCGACCTCGAGGATCGTCGGGACGGGGCGCGGGATCCGGGTGCCTTCGTAGATACGCGTGGACGGAAGGACGGTCACTGGCTCCTAGTCCTCGTCCGAGAAGCGCACCGGCTCGCCGCCGAGCGGGTAGTCCTTGCGCAAGGGATGTCCCTCCCAGTCCTCGGGCATGAGGATGCGCACGAGATTGGGGTGGCCGTCGAACGGCACGCCCATCATGTCCCAGGCCTCCCGCTCGAACCAGTCGGCGGCCGGCCAGACGGGAATGACGCTGGCGACGGCCTCGCCGTCGTCCAGCCAGACCTGCACCCGAAGCCGTACCGGCTCGTCGCCGACACGCAGGAGCTGGTACGAGATCGAGAACCGCTTCGGCTTGGGCGCCGGCACGTGCGCCAGCCCCTGGGAGCCGGGCTCGTTGAGGTCCCGGCCCGACGCCGTGCCGATGTACCCGGCCACCTCTTGCTCTCCCCAACCGAGGTAGTCGGCCGCCGCGACGTCGCTCAGGAAGTTGAACCCGTGCTCGTCGCGCAGGAACATGCAGGCCTCGACGAGCCGGGCGGGGTCGACGACGAGCGTCGTCTCGCCGAGCGCCTCGCGCGTTTCGATCACGCCGGGCACCCCGGCGTACTTGGTCATTCCGCGACCCCGCGAATCTGGTACGCGGGAGGCACGCCTCCGCGGATCTTCTCGTGGAGCCGAACGATGCCCTCCATCAGCGCCTCGGGCCGGGGCGGGCAGCCGGGGACGTGGATGTCGACCGGGACGATCTTGTCGACCCCTTGCAGGATCGTGTAGTTGTTGAACATCCCGCCGGAGCTCGCGCAGGCGCCCATGGCGATGACCCACTTCGGCTCCAGCATCTGGTCGTATACCTGGCGCAGCGGTGCGGCCATCTTGTGCGCGACGCGCCCCGAGACGATGAGCAGGTCGGCCTGTCTGGGCGAGGAGCTGAACCGCTCCATCCCGAAGCGCGCGATGTCGTAGCGGGAGGAGACGATCGACATCATCTCGATGGCGCAGCACGCCAGCCCGAACGTGTCCGGCCAGACCGAGTTCGACCGCGCCCACGCGACCGCCTTCTCGACGGTGGTGAGGAGCAGCGCATCCTCGATCTCGGCGATCTCCCGCTCGAAGACGCCTGGCCCCTTATCCGGCCAGAGCACTCGCTCGGACTGGAGCCCGGCCTTCGCGAGTGGGCGGTCGCTGACGACCGGAAGCTCCCGCCGAAGCGCTCGCTCAGGCAACGTCATCCCTCCTCCTGGCGGCTGCAAAGCGGCGCCATGCGGCGTCCTCGGTCGCACCCATATCGCTGCGGATATGGGCGCTCCCTGCGTCCTTGCCTGGCTTGCTTTTCGCGCGCCAGGCGAAGGGCAACGTCACCTGAGAGAGCGCTAGTGCCAGTTCAACGCCCCCTTACGCCAGATGTAGACGTACGCCACGCCCAGGATCGCGATGAAGACGACGAGCTCGCCGAGGCCGAACCAGCCGAGTGCATCGAGCTGCACTGCGAGCGGGTAGAGAAAGACGATCTCGATGTCGAAGAGGATGAACAGGATCGCCGTCAGGTAGAAGCTGACCGTGAAGCGCCGTTGCTGGCTCGGTGCGCTCTCGGCAACGCCTGACTCGAACGGGAGCATCTTCTGTCTTGTACGAGCCACCGGTCGTCGCGGGACGATGTACGAGGCCGCGATCATGGTTGCCGGGATAGCGGCTGCAAAGAGCGCGTAGAAGAGGAAGGGCAGCCAGTTCGAAAGCACGAGTCGTACCCCCGCGTGGACCTCGGACGTCGTCTCGCGGCGAAACCTAGCACTCCCCCTTTGGGTGCACGAAGGAATCCGAAATCCCGCACAGAATGAGCGATACGAGTGTTACAAGCTCTCTGCTGGAATCCATGACCCCGTCCGCTACCATGAGCCTGTGGCAATCGTCGAGCACCCGACCGACACCCTGATCTCGCTCACGCCGGGCGCGGCGGCGAAGATCAAGGAGCTTCTCGCCGAGGAGACGGACGGCGAGACCCTCGTCCTCCGGGTCGCGATCCAGGGTGGCGGCTGCTCCGGCTTCCAGTACGGGCTCGGCTTCGACGCGGCCGCGGCCGAAGGCGACGTCGAGCTCTCACTCGAGGGCGTCCCGGTCGTCGTCGACCCCTTCAGCGCTCCCTACCTGCGCGGCACGACGATCGACTTCCTGAACACGATCTCCGAGTCCGGGTTCAAGATCGACAACCCGAACGCGGTCTCCTCGTGCGGTTGTGGCCACTCGTTCCAGGTGGACGAGGGCGAAGAGCTTCCCGAGGGCACCGAAATGGGCGGCTGCGGCTCCGGCTGTTCGCACTGACGTGCAGCAGCCGTAGGGGCGAGATATATCTCGCCCCTACATGGACACCGCGACGCCGAATCGGTCTCTGCGTGTTGCCGTCGTAGGCTCCGGGCCCGCGGCCTTCTACGCGGCAGGCCACCTGCTGGCAAGTGAGGAACCACCCGCCGAGGTGGACATGATCGAGCGGCTGCCGACACCGTGGGGCCTGGTTCGGCTCGGCGTCGCCCCTGACCACCCGAACATCAAGGCCGTCTCGCGCGCGTTCGAGAGGATCGCCGCGCGCCCCGGGTTTCGCTTCCTCGGCAACGTCGAGGTCGGTCGAGATATCTCGCACGACGAGCTGATGGCGTTGTACGACGCAGTGATCTACGCGAACGGCGCGCAGACGGACCGCCGCCTCGGAATTCCAGGCGAGGATCTCCCCGGCTCGTGGGCCGCGACCGAGCTCGTCGCCTGGTACAACGGCCACCCCGACTTCCAGGACGTTTCTTTCGATCTCGCGGGTGAGCGGGCCGTCGTCATCGGGAACGGGAACGTCGCCCTCGACGTCGCTCGGATGCTGGCGCTGACACGGGAGGAGCTTGCCCCGACTGATACGACCGACGCTGCGATCCAGGCGATCGTGTCCGCGAGGATCACGGAGATCCTCGTCCTCGGGCGGCGGGGACCGGTCCAGGCCGCCTGGACGCCGACCGAGCTGCACGAGATGGGGGAGCTGGCGGGTGCGGACGTCCTCGTGGACCCGGCCGAGCTCATGCTCGATCCGGCGAGCGAGGCCGAGCTTGCGGACGCCTCGAACATCGTCCAGCGGAACGTCGAGATCCTCCGCGAGTTCGCATCCCACGAGCCGTCGGGGAGACCGCGGACTGTACGACTTCGCTTCCGCGTCTCACCGGTTGCGATCCTCGGTGAGGATCACGTGGAAGGGATCGAGATCGTCCGGAACCGGCTCGAGCAGGATGCTCGCGGCCGGCTGCGAGCGGTGTCGACCGACGAGCGCGAGGTCATTTCCTGCGGGATCGTCTTCCGCAGCGTCGGCTATCACGGCGTCGCGCTCCCCGGCGTGCCGTTCGACGACCGCGCGGGCACGATGCCCAACCACGACGGGCGCGTCCTCGGCGAGGGAGGCGATCCGATCCCGGGCCTCTACTGCGCGGGCTGGATCAAGCGTGGGCCGACCGGAGTGATCGGGACGAACAAGAAGGACGCGACGGAGACCGTCGACCTCTTGCTCGCGGACGCACGCGCGGGGCTGCTTCCCGAGCCTGCCGGCGGAAGCATCGACTCGGTTCTCGCGGGGCGCGGTGTCGAGGTTGTGACGTACCACGGCTGGGAGGCGATCGACGCCCTCGAACGTGCCCACGGCGAGGAGCAGGGGCGCCCCCGCGTCAAGCTCTGTACCTGGGACGAGCTCATCGCCGCGTCGCGCTCAGGCTGAGAGAACGTCGAGCGTGAGATCGACATCACGCTCGGTGTTGTAGACGTGCCACGACGTCCGTAGCCGGCCGCCACGAACGGCCGCCTGGATCCCGGCGGCTGCGAGCTTCTCTGCAGCACCGGGTGCGTCCGACATCACGATCGCCGAGTTGCCGGGCTCAAGACCGAGTCCCGCTCGAAAGCGGTTGGCGAGACCGATGTCGTGGCGATTGATCGCTTCGACGCCGATGTCCTCGATGGTCCGGAGCGTCGGCGCCGCTGCGACCCACATGTACCAGGCCGGCGACGTGTCGAGCCTTCGTGCGCTTTCGGCGAGCCGGAGAGGTGGGCCGAAGAACGTTGCGAGTGGATCCTCCCCCGCGTACCAGCCTGCCGTTGCCGGGACGATGTCGGCGAGGCGATCGGGTCGGATGGTCATGTACGCGGTACCGCGAGGCGACATCAGCCACTTGTAGCCGTGGGCGGCCACGATGTCGAAGCGGCTCGCGTCGAGCGGAAGCCAGCCGAGCGCCTGCGTCGCGTCGACGACGGTCATCACCTCGTGCTCGTCCGCCGCGTTGGCGATCGCGTCCAGATCGGCGACCTCACCGGTCGCCATCTGCACTGCGCTGAACGCGACCACGTCCACGCCCGGTCCGATCTCGCCGGAAAGCTCCTTCGGAGGAACGAGGCGGACTGTGACGCCGCGGCGCTCCTGCACCAGGAACGGGAAGAGAACGGACGTGAACTCGACGTCCGGAGCGAGCACGCACGTCCCGTCGGGTACCGACGCAGCGATGAGTCCGATCAGCCCCGATACGTTCGCGCCGATCGCGACCGTCTCGACCGGGACGTCGACGAGCCGCGCGAACGACGCGCGAGCGTCCTCGCCGGGAACGCCCCATTGCTCCCAGCTCGTGCGCCCGCCACGCCAGTCCTCGAGCGCCTCCTGGAGCGCCGCCCAGGCGGGCCTGGGGGGCAGTCCGTACGACGCCGTGTTGAGATAGGTGCCCGCCGGCTCCCACAGGTCGGGCATGAGCGTCCCGCCCATGCCGCGGATCCTGTCACAGCACTCATACGGGGAAACCACGACGACCAGCTGTGCCCGGCGCTCTAGACTCGGCTGCATGAACGAGACGACTTCCACCCAGCCCCTGTGGGG
>DATDOS010000183.1:0-7373 GCA_035293125.1 Gaiellaceae bacterium
TCGAGCTTCTACGGCCGCAAGGCACCGGGGACGGCGAGGCTCGTGGTCGACCTCGAGCACGAGGTGATCGTCGGCGCCACGTTCACGGGGCCCGACGTCGCCGAGCTCCTGCACGCAGCGACCATCGCGGTGGTCGCGGCCGTACCGATCGGCCGACTGCGCCACGCCGTCCCTGCCTTCCCGACGCGAAGCGAGGTCTGGCTGCGCCTGCTCGAGAAGTACGAGATCGAGGTCCAGCGTCGGACGATGGACGAGAGCAAGGAGCTCGTCGCGATCGCGACCTGAGCACAATGGGGGTAGTGATAGGGAAGAAACACGTCGCTCTCGCCGCGCTCGGGGGAACGGGCGTCGGCGTCTACGCCCTCCTCGTGCAGGGAAAGCTGACGGTGGACACGGGCATCGGCAGGACGGTGCGACCGCTCGGGCCACTCGTCTGGCGCATTGCGGCGCCGCGCGAGCTCGTGTTCGAGGTGATCTCGGCCCCGTACCTGCGCCGTACGCCGCGCGCCCTCGAGCGCAAGCTGCGCGTGCTCGAGCGCGGCGAGGACATGGTTCTCGCGGAGCACTTCACGCCGGTCGGCCCGATGGTGACGACGACGCTCGAGACCGTCCGCTTCGAGCCGCCCGAGCGCGTCCACTTCCGTCTCGTACGCGGCCCCGTCCCATACGCCGACGAGGAGTTCCTCCTGCGTGACGAGGACGGAGGCACGGAGCTCGAGTACCGTGGCGAGATGGGTGCCGACCTCTGGGCGGTCGGGCGCGCGTGGGGAGCGCTCGTCGGGCGCCGCTGGGAGACCGCGGTGCGCGACTCGCTCACTGCGATCAAGGCGGAGTCCGAGCGGCAAGCGGCGCATCGCCGGCCTTCTCCGGTCTCCGAGTCCCTGAACGCTGCGTCATAGCGTGGCCACGTGAGTGGGTACAACTACGAGCACTTCGATGCCTACGTCGAGTCGGGCGAGGACGAGCGAGAGTTCGGCGCGTTCCCGAACGTTCTGCACGCCGGGGAGCGAGCGCCGGACGGAGAGCTGACGGTGCTCGGCGGAGAGCGCGCCCGCCTGTCCGAGCTTTGGCGACAGAAGGGTGTCGTGCTCGAGTTCGGCTCGTTCACCTGACCGTACTGCGCCGCAGAGGGTCCTCTGCTCGACGAGCTGGCGCCGAAGCACCCTAACTGGGACTGGTACTTCGTCTACACGCGGGAGGCACACCCCGGGGAGAACCTTCCGGCACATGCGTCCTTCGAGGACAAGCTCCTTGCGGCGGCGAGACTCCGCGACGAGCTCGGCATCTCCCGCCCGATCATCGTCGATGACTTCGAGGGAACCGTGCACCTCGCGTACGGGGGACTTCCGAACATGTCCTGGGTGCTCGGTCGCGGAGGCGTCATCCTGTACAAGGCGATGTGGACGTCAGCCGCACGGGTGAGCGACTTCCTCGACCGCTACGAGGCGCAGCCGCTCGATCTCGCGCACGCGCCCTTCTTCACCGAGCAGGTGGAGACTCGCCGCCGCGATTCGGAGTCGTTCGCCCGAGGCCTCGAGCGCAACGGACCGCGCGCGGTCTCTGAGTTCGCCCGAGCGGAGGAGATCTGGGCGGAGCGCGTGCGTGCCGCACGCTCCCGTCCTGGGTGACAGCGGCAGCTCCGACGGGGAACGCGACCGTGAGCGGCGCGTGACCGCAGAGCGAGCGCGCGAGGAGGCAACGCGCCTCCCCACGCGCTCTTCGTGCTCGCTCCTTACTTCACGTCGATGTCCACGACGGACATCGCGCCCTGTACCGGAGCATGAAGGTTGTCCGCCAAGACGGCGATCAGCTTGTGCTTGCCGCGCGGAACGCCCTTCAAGGAGAGGTCGAGAGTCTTGCCGGCCGTCATCATCATCATGTTCGCCATCGACGGCTCGTCGAGGAAGACGTGCCAATGACCGTAGCCGCCCACAGGCAGCTTGCCGAACAAGGCGTACGAGAGGTTGAAGTTCGCTACCGCTACTTTCAGCGCCACGCTGCCGTTCACAACGGCGCCGTTCTTCGGTGAGACGATCCGAATCGACGGCGCCCCGGGGAAGGTCGCGGGCTTCACGACGGACAGACGTGAGGACGGCGTGTAGCGGAACCCGACGGTCTTCCCGCTGCTTGCAACTTCCGAGTGGTCGTTGCGCGCAAGCACGAATGAGAGCTCATGCTTGCCGGGCGGGACGTTCTGAAGCGAGAGAGCAGCGCTCGGAGCGCCGTACGCGTTCACGAGTCGCCCGTCGAGATGAATGTGGTAATGGCCCACGCCGGGAACCGGCGCCTTGCCCGCGAGCATTCCGTCGACACGCCACCCGGAGATCGCAACTCGAGTGGGAATCTTGTTTCCCTGGACGACGGTGCCGGTGCGAGGTTGAAGCACCGAGAGCCCTGGGGCACTGGCCTGGCTCAGACCCGCGACTGCGACGGCGGGTACGGCGACTGCCGCCGTCATGGTGAGCGCGACTACACGAGATCGAAGCACGAATTCCTCCCTTGAGTTGTGGACAGATCCGTGCGTTGGACCCGGATGCCCCTCGTGAGATTCGCGGGCCTCGCTCTGACCTTGCGCCGGCGGCGGCGGGGAGGGAGGGGCCCCGCCGCCGCTACGAAGCGGCGCCGTCGTCGTCTGCGTCGGGGAGGAGGGGCAACAGACGCGCACCAGGCGGATGGAGGATGTTCCTGGCTGGCGGCTTCGCGCTCATCACGTACATAAAGACCCGAACGCCGGCACAGGGATTCGCTTACGAATCGCAGCGCCCGACATGACCGCAGGTCGAGTGGCGCTCGCTGCGACCGAGAAGGCGTCCCCTGAGCGGCCCCTATAACTCGGCAACCCGGTCGAGATCGTGGGCGGCGTTGATGAGTCCGACGTGGCTGAGCGCCTGTGGGAAGTTTCCAAGAAGCTCGCCGGTTCGAGGATCGATCTCCTCGGCGAGGAGCCCGACATCGTTGGCGAAGCCGACCACGTGGTCGAAGAGCTCCTGGGCACGCTCGCTGCGACCCGCTCGCGCAAGGGCGCTCGCGAGCCAGAAGGAGCAGATGACGAACGTGCCTTCACCGCCGCTCAGCCCGTCATCGGAGCGGTAGCGCAGGACGAGCCCTTCCTCGACGAGCTCGCGCTCGATTGCGGCGAGTGTCGAGAGGACGCGCTCATCGCCGGCAGGCAGGAAGCCGACGAGCGGGACGAGGAGCGCCGCGGCGTCGAGCTCCTCCGAGTCGAACGCCTGCGTGAACGCGCGCTTGGACGCGCTCCAGCCGCGCGCCAGGATCGCGTCGCGTATCCGTTGGCGCTCACGGCTCCAGCGTTCGACCCGACCCTGCGCCGCGATCCGTGGGGCGAGGCGAATAGCTCGATCGAGCGCAACCCAAGAGTAGAGCTTCCCGGAGAGGTAGTGCTGGGGGCCGGCGCGCGCCTCCCAGATGCCCGAGCCGCGCTCCTGCCAGCGGTCCGCCGCCGTGTCGGCGAAATCCGCGAGGAAGTGCGCAAGCTGCTCGTCGGGCTCGCGCAGCCGGGGCGCATAGCGGCAGTAGGCGTCGAGGAACTCGCCGTAGACGTCGAGCTGGGTCTGGTTCCACGCCCCGTTACCGACCCGGACCGGACCGCTGTCGCGGAATCCGCGAAGGTGCGGTAGCTCGCGCTCCGCGAGATCGCGCTCACCACCGACTCCGTACATGATCTGGAGCGGTCGATCCTGGTGCACGTGGCCTCCAGCCGCTCCCTCCATCCAGGAAACGAAATCGTCCACCTCGTCCGGGCAGGTGCCGATCCAGAGCGCATCCAGCGTCAGGCTCGCGTCGCGGATCCACGCGTAGCGATAGTCCCAGTTGCGCTCCCCGCCGATCGACTCGGGAAGCGACGTCGTCGGCGCCGCGACGATCGCTCCCGTCGGCCGGTACGTCAGGCCTTTGAGCACCCGCGACGAGAAGCGAACGAGCTCGCGGTGCGGGCCCTCGTAGATGTCGTGCTCGGCTTCCCACGAGCGCCACGCGGCGACCGTGTCCTCCATCGCCGAGGCGACGTCGCCCGCACGGGTCGGAGTCGGCGCACCCCTCTCGCCCGGAGCCCAGCGCAGAGCGAAGCCGAGCCGGTTGCCCGCCCGGACGGTGAACTCAGCTTTCAGCGTGTCGTCGTCGACGGAGAGCGGAACCTCCGCTGCGACGGCGAAACGATCGGGGCCGCCTCGGGTGACCGCACCGCCTTCCGCGAGCCGGAGCAGTGGCCTGCCGAGGCCGTACTCGGGGCGAAGAGCCAGCTCCCACTCGAGCTCGACGCGGCCGCTCAGCCCTTCGACCAGGCGCAGGACCTCGTGCGGCGCCGAGAGCCCCAGCGCATGGCCGCGCTGGCCGTGCTCGAAGCCGAGCGCGTCGGAGACGCGGACTGTTCCCTCGCCAGTCTCGAAGATCGTCTCGAGGACGAGCGACCCGGGAACGTACCGGCGGCGAGAATCCCAGTGGCCTCGCGGGCGGATCGACCAGTGGCCTGCCTCCGGGTCGAGGATGCACGCGAGCACGGACGGACTGTCGAAGCGCGGGAGGCACATCCAGTCGATCGAGCCGTCGCGGCCGACGAGCGCGGCCGAGTTGCAGTCGGCGAGCAGCGCGTAGTCGGCTATCGCCTGGCTCATAACGCCCACCGACCGTGCATCAGAGCAGGATGCGGAGAGCCAGGTCGGATCTGCAACCGCGCGCGATGAGATCGACCGCCCGACGGAGGTCGACGTCGAGACGCCCGGCGAGCACAAGGCAATCCTCCTTCTCGCAGCCGGCGCGGCGCAGTTCCGCGTGCCGGCAGAGGATGAGCGAGACGCGTCTCGTCCGCGTACGTCTCGACGACCTCCGTCGAGAGAGCGCCGCCGCACGTCATCCGCGACCCCTGCCGCAGACTCGCACCGGGCATGTCCCGGAGAGGCCCTGCGAGTCCGTCCGGCGCTTCGGAGGCGCGTTGAGAGTCGTCGAGCATGTCCGCTCTTGGACCGGTCGCAAGGCCCCCGGATTCACAGCCGTTCGCACCGCGTCCATTCGAGTTGGTGAATCCGCGCTCCCACTGCCCGGGTCATAGCCGCGGAACGCACATCACACCCACAACTGCTCGGAGGTTCGCATGACAGCACTAGCAGAGCTCGTCAAACGCCCGCCGCCTGACGCCGATCCGACCCAGAAGCTCCGGGTCCGAAACGTCGCCATCGCGGTCGGGCTCGCCGGCGTCGCTCTCGTCGCAGCGGCGCTGGTCGGGAATCTCCTCGTCGCAAGCGACGACGCGGGCGTCGACAACCTGTTCTGGACATTCGGCGTCTCGATCACGGGCTTCGCCACCCTCAAGCTCGGGATCGCGCTCGTCCTCACCGGGATCGTCGTCCGTCTCTGGATGCGGGTCGATGCAGTGAGGGCAGCGCTTCCGCACCTGAAGGCGGACTCCGATCCCGAGGGGAACGTCCAGTACGGGAACATCGAGACGCCCTTCGGCCCGGGAACGCTCACGGAGAAGGCGCCCGGCCTGCTCCCGCCACAGGCGATGGCTCGGATCATGTGGAAGCCGATGATCCTCATGGGCCCGATGCTTGTTCTCGTCGGCCTCGCCCTCTCTTTCGCGACGACAGGCGCTGACGATCCCGACACGAGTCAGGCACTGTGGGCTTGGACGCAGGGCACGCAGTTCCTCGGCGAGGCCATGCTCCTTGCAGGGATCTCGTTCCTGCTGGGGACGATCCTGGCCGGCCTTCGCGAGGGTGGCGGAGAGGTCCAGGAATCGCTCGGGCTCGCCGTCAAGACGCTCCGCATGCCGACGAGCGCGAAGTTCTTCCTCGTTCTCATGTTCACGGGCTTGATGCTCGGCATCGCCCAGTTCGTCCTCTACGGGATCGCCGCCTACGTCGACGACCCTGCCACCTGGTTCGCCTGGCTGGGCCCGCTGCGCGAGCTCTCCCTGGGGATCCTTCTCTCGGGCATCGTCCTCGCGCTCTTCACCATCGGGACCGTGCTCGGCTTCCAGCACTGGCGCATCCGACAGATCATCGAGACAGGGAGGTAGTGAGATGGCAACCGCAACGGCTCGAGCTGACTTCAAGATCGAGACGAGCACCCGCTCGCTCGGCTACAACCTCCCGCAGAGGATGGGGCGCCTTCTCTGGTTCCCCATGTTCCTCATGGCGCTCATGTTCTTCGGCGCCGGAATGGTCCTCGGGATCGTTCGTGCGGACGAGATCTCCGACGGGGGCGCGGCGGACACGATAGCGACGCTCCAGCACGTGCAGGCCGGAGTCATGTTTCTCGGCTTCGCATCGGTATTCGCGGCGATCTCCTTCGCCATCGCCCGAATCCTCGGTCAGTTCCGCGCCGGCGGCGGCGAGGCACAGGCCGCGGCGAGACGTAGCGTGGAGACGCTGAAGATGCCGGGCACGGCGAAGCTCTTCATCGGGCTGATGGCAGTGGCGCTGATGACGATCGTCGTCGCCTCCGTCCTGCATCTCGTCTTCGCCTTCGACATCGACAACACGCCCGCGTCGCTCGCCGACGCGGAGGAGCGGTTCATCGTCCTCGAGGGCGTGCGCCGGACGGGAGTTGCTGTCTTCCTGTTCGCGATCCTCCTCGGTCTCGCGACGATCATCCGCGTCCTGCGCTTCCAGGCCGTGCGCATGCGCGAGCTCCCCGACGAGGAGCCCACTCTCTAGGGCCGTTCCAATACGGCTCAAACCACGAGAAAGGAGAAAGCAATGGCAACCATCGAGCGGGAGACGACGGTCGAGGCCGCGGGGCGCGAGCTTTGGGCGAGCCTGATCGCGGATCCCAACCACTGGCAGGACTGGCTGACACCGCTCCACGGGCTCGACGAGACCGTCGCGTCCCCGGTCGCACCGGGCCTGTCGTTCGGTGCCCGCATCGGCAACCTGAGCGGCAAGGTCAAGGTCGTCGAGGTGATCGAGGGCAAGAAGCTGCGCTGGAAAGCCGGCCCGGGGCCGCTACTGGCGATGGGCATGGGCATGAAGGGCACGCTCGAGCTCGAGCCGAAGAACGGCGGGACGCACGTGCATCTGACGATGAAGTCGCCGCCGATGATGCGTCCGATGATGCAGGCCATGACCGGCCTGGACACGGCGGACGAGATGACGAAGACGATCGACCGCATCAAGGAGCTGGGCGAGCGGAAGGGCTGAGATTCGCTCCACCTCTCGCTCTTCCTCGCGGCCCGGCTCATCGCGGATGATCGGGCCGCACCCGTGCTCCGACCCGCGACCTGGCGCCTTCGGTCGACGACGCTAGCGAGTCCGCTCGCTCGCCGCGTCGGCTGGCAGATCGCCGGCCGCGTCGAGGATCTCCACGGGCCGCAGATTTCCTGCCGCCGCCTTCACACCCTCCGAGAACGTCGGATG
>DATDOS010000184.1:0-25794 GCA_035293125.1 Gaiellaceae bacterium
CCCTCGAGCTCGAGCAGCGCGGTCTTTCGCTCGAGGCCGCCTGCGTAGCCGACGAGATCGCCGCTCGCGCCGACGACGCGGTGACACGGGAGCACGATCGGGATCCGGTTTCGGTTCATCACCGTGCCGACCGCCCGCGCGCCCCGCGGCTGCCCGACCCGTGCCGCGAGCGTGCCGTACGTGGTCGTCTCTCCGTAGGGCACCCGCGCCAGCTCGTGCAGAACCGACACCGTGAACGGCGGAAGCGCGCGGAGATCGAGCGAGAGATCGAAGACGCGGCGGCGCCCGGCGAAGTACTCGTCGAGCTCGCGGCGCGCGGCGTCCACCGAGCGAGGAGATCGAAGAACGGCCGGTCCAGCGATGCGGGCGAGCCGCTCGAGCTGGTCGTCCGGATCGGAATCGAAAGAGATCGCCGCGAGCCCGCGACTCGACGCGGCCACGAACAGGGATCCGATCGGCGACTCGACGATGTCGAAGCCGACGTCGATGAGGTCGAGCGCCAGAGCGGCGTCGCGGAACCGGCGATCGAGATCGGGAGAGATGGTCATGACAGAATCCTCCTTCGCAGCCTGCGCACGCCCGTGGAGGCGGCCTGACGGGCAGCGTCCGGGCTCGATCCGAGCGCGGCGGCGATCTGGTCGTACGAAAGGTCGTAGCCGTAGCGGAACACGACGGCGGCGCGCTCCTTCGGTGGTAGCCCGTCCGTCAGGTGTGAGAGGCCCTCGTATGCGGGTCGTGCGTCCTCCGCGCCGGCTTCCACGAGCTCGGCCGTGCCCTTCGAGCGACGGAGCGCATCGACCGCGACGTTCTGCGCGATCGTGAGCACCCAGGCTCGGAGGTGCTCGCCGTTCTCGAGTCGACGATAGGCCTTGAGAGCCCGAAGGAAGGTCTCTTGGAACGCATCCTCGGCTCGATCGGCCCCCAGTCTACGGCGCAGGAGGCGCAGCACCTCGACTCGGTGCTGCTCGTAGAAGCGCTCGAACGGTGGTATCGCCACGACGTGCATCATCGTCTTCCAACGCGAGACCCGTCGCATTTGTGAGCATGCCGCCATGCGGGTCGGTGTCGTCGGCCACGTCGAGTGGATGGAGTTCGTCCCCGTCGAGCACGTGCCACGTGCGGGAGAGATCGTCCACGCCCCCGAGTCGTGGGAGCAGGCCGCCGGTGGAGGAGTGGTTGCGGCGGTGCAACTCGTGCAGCTCGCAGACTCGGTGCTGTTCTTCACGGCCCTCGGCTCCGACGAGCGGGGACGACGCGCCAAGGTCGAGCTCGAGGCACGCGGAATCCACGTGCACACCTCGTCCGCCGAGGGCCCCCAGAGGAGCGGGTTCACCTTCATCGACGAGACCGGCGAGCGGACAATCACGACGATCGGCCGGAAGCTCCACCCACGCGGCCACGACGACTCGCTTCCCTGGCACGAGCTCGCGCGGTGCGAGGCCGTCTACTTCTGCGCCGGCGACACAGACGCGCTTCTCCTGGCACGCCAGGCCCGCGTGCTCGTCGCGACCGCGCGCGAGCTGGCGGTGCTTCGCCAGGGATCGGTCTTGCTCGATGCGCTCGTGAGTAGCGGAAAGGACGAGGCGGAGCTCTATCGGCCCGGGGACATCGACCCGGAGCCTCGACTGGTCGTGACGACGTCGGGGGCACTCGGCGGCTGGGCACAACCAGGCGGCCCGTACTCGGCTGCTCCACTTCCGCCCACGCCCGCCGATTCGTACGGCGCAGGCGATTGCTTCGGCGCGGGGCTTGCGTTCGCGCTGGCCGCAGGCCTCCAGGCTCTGGAGGCGCTCGACTTCGCCGCCCGCTGCGGCGCCGGAGCGCTCGCAGGCGCCGGCGTCCACGCCGAGCGAATCCCGCTTTCCTCCTAGCGCAAGACCGGAATCCGCTGCTAGCCGGTGCAGGGGGAACCTCCCGGTAGACGCTGGGGGAACCTCCCGGTTCCCCCAGACCCCCTCCACTGGTCCGCTGCGCGGACAGGCCGCCTCACATGCTGGGGGAACCTCCCGGTTCCCCCAGACCCCTTCCACTGGTCCGCTGCGCGGACAAGGCGCTCCGCGCCTTCCCTGAAGGCGGCCGCTCCGCGGCCGCGGCGCTCCTCGTTTACATCAAGCCTCTGGCGGCCAGACCACAGGTGGGCCTCAGGGGTTGCGATGTGGGGGAAAGTGGAGTAAGGTGGGGCTCCGTGGGAGAACAGTCCCGGCCGATTCGATGTTCTACGGAAAACACGAGCACACGGTCGATGAGAAGAACCGGCTCACGTTGCCGGCGAAGTTCCGCGATGCGCTCGCGGGCGGCGTTGTTCTCGCTCGCGGCATCGACCAGAACATCGACGTCTATCCGCGGGAGAGCTGGGATGCCAGCGTCTCTCGGATCGCCGACCTCGACTCGCTCACGCGAGAGGCCCGCGAGATGAAGCGCTACGTGTTCGCGGGGGCAGCCGTCTCCGAGCTCGATCGGCAGGGACGAGTGCTGTTGCCCCCCCATCTTGCCGAGCACGCTGGTCTCGGCAAGGACGTCCTCGTCGCTGGAGTCCATGACCACATCGAGATCTGGGACCGCGCCGGGTGGTCGGCCCACCTGAAGACGGTCGAAGGGAGCGTGCGCGATGTTGCCGAACGTGCAGCGGACAGACGCGGCTGATCACATCCCCGTCCTCGCCGAAGAGGTGCGCGAGCTCCTCGCCGTTCAGCCGGGCGAGACGGTCGTCGACGCCACGTTCGGCGCCGGCGGGCATTCGCGGCTCCTTGCTGCCGACCTCGGTGAAAGCGGAAAGCTGGTCGCGATCGACCGGGATCCGACCGTGCGATCGTACTTCGACCGGGTGAAGGCCGCGACCAGGGGCGTGCAGATGCGCTTTCTCCGAGGCGACTACGCGGTCGTGCTTTCGCAGCTCGCCGGGAACGGCGTCCGAGCAGATGCCATCCTGCTCGACCTCGGCCTGAGCTCGATGCAGGTCGATCGCACCGAGCGTGGCTTCTCGTACGCAGCGGACGCGCCGCTCGACATGCGGATGGACCCGTCGGACGAGCTCAGTGCGGCGGACATCGTCGGGACCTGGGACGAGCGGGAGCTCGAGACGATCTTTCGCAGGTACGGCGAGGAGCGGTACGCGCGTCAGATCGCGCGCGGGATCGTGCGTCGGCGTGGCGAGAGCCCGATCGAGCGGACGGGACAGCTCGTCGACGTCGTCCGCGCCTCCATTCCGGCTCCGGCCCGTTTCGGCGAGGGCCATCCAGCGAAGCGCGTCTTCCAAGCGCTTCGAATCGAGGTCAACCACGAGCTCGAGTCCCTGGAGGCGGGGCTTCCGGCGGCTTTCGAGATGCTTCGGCCTGGAGGCCGCATCGTCGTCATCAGCTTCCACTCACTCGAGGACAGGATCGTCAAGCGCTTCCTTCGAGAACGCGCCCGCGGGTGCACGTGCCCACCCGAGTTTCCCGTGTGCGTCTGCGGCCACGAGCCTGAGCTGCGGATCCTCACGCCGAAGCTCGTCCGGCCGTCGGCTCGCGAGATCGATGTGAATCCGCGGGCGGGGGCCGCTCGCCTCCGCGCGGCGGTCAAGGTCTGATGTCGACCATCGCTCAAAGCGCACGGGGAAGTGTCCGCCCCCGTAGTACCGCGCGGCGGAGGCCGTGGCTCCTCGGAAGCGGGGTTCTCTGGATCATCCTCTTCGCGGCGCTCCTCGCCGGTGTCGTCGCGGTGAACGTCACCGTCCTTCGCTTGAATCTCGAGCTCGACCAGGTGGGCCGCGAGCGCACGGAGCTCCGCGCCGACATCTCCCGCCTGCGCTCGGAGCTCTCGAGCGCTTCCGCCACCTCCCGCATCGATCGCCTGGCACAGAGGGAGCTCGGCCTCGTTCCGGCTGATCCTGACGCGACGATCTACGTGCGCCTGGGGCGGTGAAACCGGCCGCGACGAACAGGCGCATCGTCCTGCTCGCGGGGGCGTTCGTAGCCCTCCTGGTCGTCGCGCTCGGCCGCGCTGTCTGGCTCCAGGCCGTCAAGGGCCCGGAGTACGCCGCGATGGCGGTGCGCCAGCACCGAGAAACCGTCGTCGTACCGGCCGCGCGCGGGACGATCTTCGACCGAAACGGCGAGCCGCTCGCGATCGGCGAGCAGGTCACCACGGTCTATGCGAACCCACGGCAGGTCGATCGCCCGCGCGATCTGACGCTCGCGGCCGGCAAGGCGCTCGGCGTGGAGCCCGGTGTCGTCTATCCGCAGCTCGTCGATCGTTCGCGCGGGTTCGTGTACGTGGCGAGGAAGGTTGATCCAATCAAGGCCGAGGAGCTCGAGAAGCTGGGCTTTGCCGGTCTCGGGTTCTACCCGGAAGAGCTGCGGTCGTACCCCCAGGGGCCGGTCGCGGCGCAGGTGCTGGGGTTCGCGGGACTCGACAACAAGGGCCTCGAGGGGCTCGAACGGTCGCTCGAGAGCGTCCTTGCGGGACGACCCGGCAGCCAGACCGTCGTCAAGGACCCGATCGGGCGAGCTCTCGACGTCGTGTCCACGAAGCCCGAGACGCCGGGGAAGAACGTTCGGCTCACGATCGACCACCAGCTTCAGGCGAATGCCGAGGCAGTGCTGAAGGAGACAGTGCGCCAATGGGGGGCGCGCGCGGCATCGGCGATCGTAATGGATCCGTATACGGGGTCCGTCCTTGCGATGGCGGTGGCGCCTGGCTTCAATGCGAACCGCTTTCCGACGACCAGACCCGACCGTCGTCGAAACCGTGCCGTCACCGACATGTACGAGCCTGGGTCGACCTTCAAGCTCGTCACCGTCGCTGCCGCACTCCAGGAGGGCATCGTGAGCCCGACGACGTCATTCCGGCTTGCGCCCACGATCAGGGTGGCGGATCGCGTGATCCGCGAGGCCCACTCCCGGGGTACGGAGCGGATGACGGTGCGCCGGATCGTCGAGGACTCTTCCAACATCGGGACCGTCACGATCGCGCAGAGACTCGGCGAGGGGCGTCTCGCGTCCTGGATCGACCACTTCGGATTCGGACGGCCGACCGGTATCGACTTCCCCGGCGAGTCGCCCGGCGTCGCTCTCCCGCTCGACCAGTGGTCGGGCTCGACGATCGGAACGGTGCCGATCGGGCAAGGAATTGCGGTGACACCCCTCCAGATGGCACGGGCGTACGGGGCGATCGCCAACGGAGGCGTGCTCGTTCGTCCCCATCTCATCGAGCGCGTGGACGGCCAGCCTGTCGCGGTGAGGAGGGGGCGGCGCGTCGTGTCGCGCGCGGTCTCGCAGCAGATGCTGTCCATGCTTCGCGGGGTCGTGCTCGAGGGGACGGGTACCGAGGCCGCGATCCCCGGCTACACGGTCGCCGGCAAGACCGGGACCGCGGCGAAGATCGAGTCGAATGGGCGTTACTCGACGTCGCGCTACGTTGCGTCTTTCGTCGGCATGGTGCCTGCGACGAAGCCACGCCTCGTGATCATGGTCCTGGTCGACGAGCCGCGGGGCAACATCTACGGCGGCGTCGTCGCTGCGCCGGCGTTCCGGCAGATCGCGCGCTTCAACCTGCAACACCTCGAAGTGCCTCCGGACGCGCCGCGGACGGCGAACGCCGGCCGCTGAGAACCAGGAGCGCCTGTCCGCGGAGCGGACCAGTGGAGGGGGTTTGGGGGAACCGGGAGGTTCCCCAGCATGTGCAACGCGCTTGTCCGCGAAGCGGACCAGTGGAGGGGGTCTGGGGGAACCGGGAGGTTCCCCCGGCAACAACCGGGAGGTTCCCCCAGCATGTGCCACGCGCTTGTCCGGGGAGCGGACCAGTGGAAGGGGTCTGGGGGAACCGGGAGGTTCCCCCACGAACCGAGAGGTCCACCCAGCATCATCAAATCGCGTGCAATCAGTAGCCTTTGCGAAGGTGGAGCTCGACGCCTTGATCCGGGCGCTCGCCCCAAGCGAGGTGACCGGAGCCCGGCCGGTCGAGATCGGCGACCTCGCGTACGACACGCGCCGCGTCACGAACGGGGCGCTCTACTTCTGCGTCTCCGGTGCGCGTGTCGATGGGCACGACCTCGCCTGGGAGGCGATCGAGAGAGGAGCTTTCGCTCTCGTCGTCGAGAGGCAGCTCGAGGTCGACGTCCCGCAGCTCGTGGTCCCGGACGTCCGGGCTGCAATGGCAGTCGCCGCCGACGTGTTCTTCGGGGAGCCGACGAAAGAGCTCGAGGTCGTGGGGGCGACGGGGACGAACGGGAAGAGCACGACGATCTTCCTGCTCCATGCCATGCTCGATGCGGCCGGGCGGCGGCCGGGGCTCGTGGGGACGATCGAGTGGATCGTCGGCGGCGAGGAGCGTGCGGCACCCTTCACGACGCCGGAGGCGATCGACCTCCAGCGTCTCTTCCGAGAGATGCTCGACAGGGGCGATGGCAGCGCAGCGATCGAGGCATCGTCGCACGGCTCGACGCTCAAGCGACTGGACCGCGTTCGCTTCGACGCGCTCGTCTTCACGAACCTCAGCCAGGACCACCTCGACCTCCACGGAACGATGGAGGACTATTTCCAGGCAAAGCGACGCCTGTTCACAGGCGCTCTGCCGCCTCCGGCAGCCGTGAACGTGGGCAATGAGTGGGGAAGACGGCTTGCGGCAGACCTTGGCGACGCGCACCGGGCGCCGCTCGTCACCTTCGGTCTCGACACGGCGGCCGAGATCCGGCCCGAAGGCCTCGAGCTGTCGCCACGTGGAAGCCGGTTCCGTGCCGCCGGGATCGACGTGGAGACACCGCTTCGAGGGATGTTCAACGTCGAGAACGTTCTCGCCGCGGTCGCCGCCGCGCTCCTGCTGGATCTCGACGAGGACGCGATCGCGGAGGGCGCAGCGCGGGTCTCGGGCGTTCCCGGTCGGTTCGAGGCGATCGAGGAAGGACAGCCCTTCGTGGTCATCGTCGACTTCGCGCACACCCCGGACTCGCTCGAGACCGTGCTCCGGGCAGCTCGAGGGCTCGGAGAAGGGAGAGTGATCGCAGTCTTCGGAGCGGGAGGAGACCGGGATCGTGGGAAACGCCCGCTCATGGGGCGCGTGGCCGCCGAGCTCGCCGATCTCGTCATCGTGACAACCGACAACCCCCGCTCGGAGGAGCCGCTCGCGGTCATCGCGGACGTCCTCCAGGGCACGGGCGTCGACGTCGAGATGGATCCCGACCGTCGCAGCGCGATCGAGCGCGCAGTGGGCCTGGCGGAGCCTGGTGACGTTGTCGTCATTGCCGGCAAGGGGCACGAGCAGGGGCAGGAGATCGCCGGCGTCGTCCATCCCTTCGATGACCGAGCGGTCGCACGCGAGGCCATTGCCCATCTCGCGCAGTCGCGCGAGATGGGCTAGAGGAGCGTACCGGGGTGATCCGCGTGCTCTGGGAGGAGATCACGTCGCTCGGTCTCGGCCGGCTCGACGGTGGCAACCCGGGTGACTCGATCACGGGGATCTCGGCCGACTCCCGCGAGGTCGGGCCCGGCGAGCTCTTCGTCGCCCTCAACACGGGCGTGCGCTACGTGGAGGAGGCTCGTGCCCAAGGGGCGGCGACGCTCGTCCCGGATGATCAGGAAGCGGCTCTGGCAGCCCTCGCCACGCTCGTCCGCTCGAAGAGCGATGCCCGCGTCGTCGCGGTGGTCGGCTCCGCGGGGAAGACGACGACGAAAGACATCCTGGGGGTGCTCTGTGCACCTCAGGCGCCGACGATCTGGGCGGAGAAGAGCCTCAACAACGAGATCGGCCTGCCGCTGACGGTCTGCAGGCTCGAGTCCGACACGGCGATCCTCGTCACGGAGATGGGAATGCGCGGCCTCGGTCAGATCGCAGAGCTGTGCGCGATCGCGCGCCCCGAGCTCGCAGTGGTACCTCACATCGGCCCCGAGCACCTCGAGCTGCTCGGAAGCGTCGAACGGGTGGCGCAGGCGAATGCGGAGGCGATTGCCGCGTTGCCCGCGGGCGGCACGGCCGTCGTCCCGGTCCACTGCCCTGCGCTCGAGCCGCAGCTGAGACGCGACGACCTCACACTCCGGCGCTTCGGTCCGGCCGACGTCGACCTTGCGGACGGCCACGGCAGCTTCCGACTCGGTGGAGAGGTCGTCGAGCTCGAGCTCCCGTTCACCCAGCGCCACCACGCCCTCAACGCTCTCGCCGCGCTGCACGCATACGCGGCACTCGGACTTCCGCTCGACCGCGCCGCGGAAGGAGCCGCGGGAATCCGGCTCTCTCCGTGGCGCGGACAGGAGGCCATGCTGCCCGGCGGCGGTCTCGTGATCAACGACGCCTACAACGCGAACCCTGACTCGATGCGCGCTGCGCTCGAGCACCTGGCCGAGCGGGCGGGCGGTCGGCGACGGCTCGCGATCCTCGGCGAGATGGCCGAGCTAGGAGAGGCATCGGAGCACTACCACCGCGAGATCGGCGGGCTTGCAGCGCGACTCGGGATCGAGGTGATCGGCGTCGGCGAACCTGCACGCGCGTACGACCCCACGGTGTGGGGCTCCGGGGCCGAGGAGGCGCTCGACGCTGCACGCTCGACTCTCCGCCCCGGAGACGTCGTCCTCGTCAAGGCCTCACGAGCCGTCGGGCTCGAAGGCATCGCCGCCGAGATAACGAACTTCGCTCGAGCATGGTCCCTGTCCTGATCGCGGGCCTGATCGCGATGGTCGCCGCCGTCGTCGTCGGGCCGAAGTTCATCGAGATGCTGCGCTCGCGGAACCTCGGCCAGCAGATCCGGGCGGAGGGACCAGCGGCGCACGTCGTGAAGCAGGGAACGCCCACCATGGGCGGCCTCCTGATCATCGTGTCCGCCGTCATCCCCTTTCTCGTGCTCTCGCAGTACACCGCCGAAGCGCTGACGGTGCTCTTCATCACCCTCGGCTGTGCGGCGATCGGGTTCAGCGACGACTACCTCAAGCTCAGGCGGCGCCGTTCGCTCGGGTTGCCC
Organism: Gaiellaceae bacterium; assembly: GCA_035293125.1. Taxonomy (GTDB): domain Bacteria; phylum Actinomycetota; class Thermoleophilia; order Gaiellales; family Gaiellaceae; genus GMQP-bins7. The sequence goes on from DATDOS010000184.1 coordinate 8,927, forward strand.
GGCCGCTGGAAGATGTTCCTGCTCGTCGTGGTGACCGTCGTCGCGGCGATCCTGCTCCAGGAGACCGAAGGGTTCACCACGTCGGTGTACGTCCCCGTCGCGGGCTGGGACCTGAACCTGGGCGTCCTCTTCTACCCGTTTCTCTTCCTCGTGATCGCGGGTACGGTCAACGGTGCGAACCTCACAGACGGGATCGACGGACTCGCAGCGGGCACCGCGACGATCATGCTCCTCACGTTCCTCGCGATCGCCGGGATCTCGTGGATTCGCTCCGGAGACCCCGGGGACAGAAGCGAGGTCTACCTCGACATCGCGACACTGGCGGCGGCTCTCATCGGGGGGACGATCGGGTTCCTCTGGTACAACGCCTTTCCCGCCGAGGTCTTCATGGGCGATACGGGCTCGATGGCCCTGGGCGGCGCGATCGCGGGGTTCGCGATCGTCACCCGCACCGAGATCCTCCTGCTCCTCATTGCCGGGATCTTCGTGATCGAGGTGCTCTCGCTCATCATCCAGGTCGTCAGCTTCAAGAGGACGGGCAAGCGCGTCTTCCTGATGGCGCCCATCCACCATCACTTCGAGATGAAGGCGTGGTCGGAGACGAAGGTGATGGTCCGGTTCTGGATCATCTGCGCGATCCTCTGCGCGTCCGGGTTCGCGCTCTTCTACCGCGACTTCCTCCACTTCGTCGAGTTTTGAGCGCCGAGGAGCTCTCCGGCAGGCGCGTTCTCGTCGTGGGGCTCGCGCGTTCCGGGAAAGCCGCGGCGGAGGCGCTCGTCGCTCGCGGCGCCTCGGTGACGGGCTACGACCGTGACGAGGCGCTCGACGTGGGGAGGCTCCGCGAGCTCGGCGTCGAAGTTCACGTGGGACGCGAGGAGGAGACGCTGCTACAGGGGATCGAGGTCGTCGTGAAAAGCCCGGGTGTCCCGGGTGAGACGTCGCTGGTCGCGGGCGCACGCACGCGCGGGATACCCGTGTGGAGCGAGATCGAGCTCGGCGCGCGGCTTCTCGGAAACCCGATCCTCGGCGTCACGGGCACCAACGGCAAGACGACGACGAGCGAGCTCCTCGGGGCGGTCTTTCGGGCGGCCGACAGGCCGGTGGAGGTCGCGGGAAACGTGGGTCATCCGCTGACGTCTCTGGTGGGGGCCGTGCCGCCGGAGACATGGATCGTCTGCGAGCTCTCGTCGTTTCAGCTCGAGGACGTCGAGACCATCCGGCCGCGGATCGGTGTCCTCCTGAACCTCCAGCCCGACCACCTCGACCGCCACGCCTCCTTCGAGGCATACGCGTCCGCCAAGCTGCGGATCTTCGAGCGGCAGTCCGCCGAGGACACGGCGGTCGTTCCGCGTGGGTTCGGCCCGATTCCGGGTGCCGGTCGGCGGGTCGAGTTCGGCGCGACGGATCAGCTGCCCGCCGAGCCGCTCATCCCGGGACCGCACAACCGCGAGAACGCCGCCGCGGCGACGGCGGCCGCGCGTGTAGCAGGTATCGAAGATGAGGCGATCGCGGAGGCGCTGCGCACCTTCGAGGGCGTCCCGCACCGGATCGAGCTCGTCCGTGAGCGTCGAGGGGTCCGGTATGTGAACGACTCGAAGGCGACGAACGTCGCCGCCTGCCTGTGCGCTCTCGCCTCCTTCCCGGACGGGGCTCTGCACGTGATCCTCGGAGGGCGGGGGAAGGCCGAGCCGTACGGTCCGCTCGCCGCCGCGTTCAAGCTCGGCGATCGCGCCTATCTCATCGGGGAGGCGGCGGGAGAGATCGCCGCGGTGCTCGACTCCTCGGGAGTGCCGTACGTCAGCGCGGGAGATCTCGAATCGGCGCTCGCAGAAGCGGCTTCGGCTGCCACGGCCGGTGACGTCGTCCTGCTCTCGCCTGCGTGTGCCAGCTTCGACCAGTTCGAGGACTTCGAGGCCCGAGGAGACGCTTTCCGCGGCCTCGTGGAGAGGCTCGCATGAAGGAGAGAGGGCATTTCGACCAGAGGCTGCTGGTCTTCGTCACCCTCGGTCTCGTCGCGTTCGGGCTCGTGATGGTCTACAGCGCGACGTCCGCCTCCGCGGCTCTCGGCGACGGCGACCCGATGAGCTATCTCAAGCGTCAGGCGGTGTATGCGCTGCTCGGTGTCGCCCTGATGACGGCCGCGGCGCGGTTCGACTACCACCGCCTCCGCTACGTCGCGCCGGCACTCCTTCTCGCCGCGCTCGGGCTGTGCGCGGCCGTGCTGGTGCTCGGGCCCGAGATCAACGGCGCGCGCCGCTGGTTCCTCCTCGGTCCCGCGAGCTTCCAGCCGTCCGAGCTGGCGAAGCTCGCGCTCGGCCTCTTCGCCGCGGTGTACCTCGCACGCCGTCGTCCTCCCCGGACGATGGGAGAGCTGATCAGACCCCTGGGCTTGCTGACCGCGATCTTCTGCGGACTGATCCTGCTCGAGCCCGACCTCGGGACGACGATCTCGCTCTGCGGGATGATGCTTGCGATCTTCCTCGTCGCCGGCGTCCCCGTCCGCCTGCTGGCAGCCGCCTCTCTGCTCGCGCTCGCGATGGGGCTGCTGGCCATCTGGGTCGAGCCCTACCGCCGCGCGCGCGTCTTCAGCTTCCTCGATCCCTGGAGCGACGCACAGGGCTCGGGCTTCCAGATCGTCCAGGCGATGATCGGCATCGGATCGGGAGGGTTCACCGGCGCCGGCCTCGGCGAGGGAGTGGGAAAGATCTCCTACCTCCCGGAGGCGCACACGGACATGATCTTCGCCGTCATCGGCGAAGAGCTCGGTCTCGTCGGCTCCGCGCTCGTGATCGGTGCCTTCGCCGTCTTCGCAGTCGTGGGCTTCCGCATCGCGCTCCGCTGCCGGGATCCCTTCGGAAAGCTGCTCGCTGCGGGCCTTACGGCGCTCGTCTCGGGCCAGGCGGCCATCAACCTCGCGGCTGTTCTCGGGATCGCCCCGCTCACCGGAATTCCCCTGCCGTTCGTGTCCTACGGTGGCTCGAGCCTCGTCGTGCTCCTCGCGGGGGTGGGGATTCTCCTTAACATCGCCGTCAATGGAACGGTCGTCCAAGCTCGCGTGCCTGATCGCAGCGGGCGGAACAGCCGGGCACGTCCGACCCGCGCTCGCGGTCGCCGAGGCACTGGCCGCACGCGGGGTGACGGTGACGCTCGCCGGGTCGCGCGGCCTCGTCGAGTCGCGTCTGGTTCCTGAGTCGGGCTTCGAGCTCGACACGTTCGCGATCTCGGGGCTCCCGCGGAGACCTGGCTTCGACCTCGTCCGCGCTCTCGCGGAGGCCGTGCGAGCTCCCTTCGCCTGCGGCCGCATCCTCGCCCGGCGCCGCCCCGACGTCGTCCTCGGCGCCGGAGGGTACGTCGCCGGGCCGATGGTGCTCGCGGCACGCGTGCGTGGGATCCCGACCGCGCTGACCGAGGCCGACGCGCACTTCGGGCTCGCGAACCGGCTGGCGGCACCGTTCGCTCGCAGAGTCTTCCTCGCGTACGGGATCCCAGGGAGAAGTGGAGCGAAGTACCGGGTGACCGGGCGCCCGATCCCGTCCTCCCACCTCGGCGCCCGGCGCGAGGCCGGCCGCGCGCGATTCGGGCTCCCCGCCGATCGTCCCGTACTCGCGGTGTTCGGAGGCCTCGCCGGAGCGCAGGCGCTCAACACGTTCGCGGTGAAAGCATTCGGCGAGCACGGACCCGCCGTGCTGCACGTGTCGGGCGAGAGGGACTACGAGGGCTTGCGTGCCAAGGTGAGACGCCCGGACTACGTGTTGCTCCCGACGACGGACCACTTCGGCGAGGCGCTCGCAGTCGCCGATCTCGCGATCTCGAGGGCCGGTGGCACGGTCTGGGAGCTCGCCGCCGCGGGGACGCCTTCGATCCTCGTGCCGTACCCCTACGCCACCGCAGACCACCAGAGCCTGAATGCTCGCCACTTCGAGCAGGGTGGCGGCGCCGTTGCACTCGACCAGGACGATCTGGCGCGGGTTCCGGGGCTCGTCTCCGAGCTGCTCGCCGACCCGGCGCGGCTTCGGCGCATGAGCGAGGCGATGCGGGCTCTCGCGCGACCCGACGCTGCAGACGTGATCGCCGACGAGCTCATCGAGCTGGCCGGAGACCCTGGATGACCGCGAACGCGACGTCGCCGCTCGCCGGGAGGCAGCTGTACTTCGTCGGGATCGGCGGCGCTGGGCTCTCCGCGTATGCGAACTTGTCACGGTTGTGGGGCGCCGAGGTGCGGGGATGGGATGTCCGCGAGACGATCTTCATGGACGCCCTCGCTGGAATCGACGTCGCTGTCGGAGGCGATCCGTCACCGCCACCGGGGTTCGAGGTCGTCGTCTCGACCGCGCACCTCGGTCGAACCGACGGGCGGACGCGGGCGGAGTTCCTGGCCGAGCTCGTTGCGCTACGGCGGTCGATCGTCGTCGGCGGTGCGCACGGCAAGACGACGACCGCGGCGATGATCGCGTACGTCCTCCGAGACCTCGGCCACGATCCGTCGTGGATCGTCGGGGGCGTCGTCCCGCAACTCGGCGGGAACGCCGGATCGGGCTCGGGCTGGCTCGTTGTCGAGGGTGACGAGTCCGATCGCTCCATCGGCCTCCTGCGCCCGGAGATCGCTGTCGTCACGAACGTCGAGCTCGATCACCATGCGACGTACGGCTCCGAGGCGGAGCTCGCTGCGTTCTTCGATCGGTGGCTTGGCGCGGCGCCGGCGACAGTGCGGGGCTGGGAGCTGCCTCCCGTCGAGCTCCGGCTCGTGGTCCCCGGCGAGCACAACCGACTGAACGCCGCGACTGCGCTGGCAGCACTCGAGCTTGCCGGTGTGGCGTGGGTCGAAGCCGAGCGGTCGATCGTCGGTTTCGAGGGAGTGGGGCGGAGGTTCGAGCTCGTCGGTGAGAAAGGCGGGGTTCGGGTGATCGACGACTACGGGCACAACCCGACCGAGATCGAAGCGACGCTACGAACTGCGCGCGAGGGAACCGACCGGCGGCTGATCGCGGTGTACCAGCCTCACGTCTACGGGCGGACGCGCCACCTCTCGAGGGAGCTCGGTGACGCTCTCGGCCTCGCGGACGCCGCCATCGTGACGGACGTCATCGGTGGCCGCGACGCCCCCGTGCCGGGCATCACCGGGAAGATCGTTCTGGACAACGTCCCTGCCGGTGTGCGTCATGGCTGGGCTCCCACGCTCGACGACGCGGCCGCGCTCGCCATTTCATGGGCACGTGCGGGAGACGTCGTCGTCACGCTCGGAGTCGGGGAGCCGTGGCGGATCGCCCGTGCGATCGTCGAAGGGTTGCCTCGGTAGTGCTGCCGATCGAGCGCGGTGTTCCGCTGTCCCGGCTGACGACGATCGGCACCGGTGGCCCGGCTCGCGCGTTCGCGCGGCCAGGCTCGCTGGCCGAGCTCGAGGACGCTCTTCGTATCGCCCGGAGCGAGGGGCTCGAAGTCGTCGTCGTCGGGCTCGGGTCGAATGTCCTGGCGTCCGACGAGGGCGTGGACGCGCTCGTTCTCCGGCTCGACGGCGAGCTCGCCGAGGTCGAGGCTCGCGGGGGGCTTCTCGTTGCGGGCGGAGGCGCCACGAACGCGGTCTGCCTGCACCGTGCGCGCGGCGCAGGTCTTGGCGGCCTCGAGTTCGCGTGCGCCATCCCCGGGACCGCCGGAGGTGGCGTGCGCATGAACGCTGGTGCGTACGGGCGCGACTGGTCGGACATCCTCGTCCGCGCGCTCGTCGTCACCGCGGACGGCGGTTCGTGGATGACTCCAGGCGACCTCGGCCTCGAGTACCGTCACTCAGAGCTCCTGTCGAGACAGGTCGTCGCCCGAGTCGAGTACGCGCTCGAGCGACGCTCGCCCGACGAGATCAAGAGGACCGTCGCCGAGCTCGTCGCACGACGGAAAGCGACCCAGCCGACGAACAAGCGAACGTTCGGTAGCGTCTTCAAGAACCCGGCCGGAGAGGTCGGTGCGGGGCAGATGCTCGAGCTCTGCGGCCTCAAGGGGCACCGGATCGGTGGAGCGGTCATCTCTCCCAGACATGCGAACTTCATCGAGAACGCTGGTGGGGCGACGAGCACCGACTGCGTCGCGCTGATGGTCGAGGCTCGTCGGCGTGCGCTCGAGCGGTTCGGTGTCGAGCTCGAGCGTGAGGTCGTGCTGTTGGGCGCGATCGATCTTCCTCCGACGATGTAGGAAGGGTGCGCCGGGCGGCGAATCTCGCCGCATGGTCGGGGGACGAACCGAGCGCGGGTCGCGCCGGCGTGTGCGCGCGGCAAGCGTCGTCGTCCCGTTTCCGCGAGGCGCGGCCGGTGATCGCCTGGATCTCGCCCGGTTCGTCCCCTCCGGCCGCTCGCTTCTCCTCGCCTTCGCCGCCGTCCTCGGCGTCCTCGGCGCGTACTGGGGGGCGTACGCATCGTCCGTCTTCGCCGTCGAGCGCATCGACGTTCGCGGGGTGCCGCCAGAGGTTGCCCGAGACGTTGAGGCTGCGACGCACGATGTTCTCGGCCGGAGTCTCGTCGCGATCGACGCCGGCGACGTCGAGGGCACCGTACGGGCGCTTCCGTCCGTGGCAGGTGTGGCCGTCGACCGGGCATTTCCGCACACGTTGGTCATCAAGGTCGCGCCGGAGCGCCCGGTCGCCGTCGCAAGACGTGGCCACTCTTCCTGGCTCGTGACCGGCACTGGCAAGGTGATCCGCGAGATCGAGACCGGATCGGAGCGTGCTCTCCCTCGACTGTGGCTCACGCGTGGAGTGGCCGTTCGGGTTGGTGGATCGCTGCCTGGAAGTTTCACTCCCGCGACGCGTGCCCTCGAGGCTGTGCACGAAGTGAGGCTCCCCCGGCGTGTCAAGGCCGTCCGATCCACGGGCGATCAACTCACGCTCGTGCTTTTCCGCGGCCCGGAGATACGACTCGGCCAGGCGCGAGACCTGCTACTCAAGGCCGCGGTCGCCGCTGCGGTGTTTCCGTTGGTCGAGAGCGGCACGATCTACATCGACGTGAGCGTTCCCGAGCGTCCCGTCGCGGGATCGTAGTTTAAGTCTCAAGTTGAGGTTGAGAATTCTTCTCACCGGGACCTCATTGACATCTTCTCGAAGGAGCCGTACTCTCGAGGGCGAAGGGTTACCTGCAAGTCGGACGTTCAATGCGAGCTTCAGGTTCAGGTGGGTTGAGACATGAGCAATCAGCTGAGTAGCTATCTCGCAGTCATCAAGGTCGTGGGTATCGGCGGCGGCGGTTCGAACGCGGTCACGCGGATGGTCGAAGCCGGAGTCTCGGGCGTCGAGTTCGTCGCGGTGAACACGGACGCGCAGGCACTCCTGATGATGGAGGCCGACGTCAAGATCCATATCGGATCGAAGGCAACTCGGGGTCTCGGCGCCGGCGCGGACCCACGTGTCGGGCTGGCGGCCGCGCAGGAGAGCCGGGACGAGCTGAAGGAGGCGCTGAAGGGCGCAGACATGATCTTCGTCACTGCCGGCGAGGGCGGAGGCACGGGAACGGGAGGAGCGCCTGTCGTTGCAGAGATCGGCCGCGAGCTCGGCGCGCTCACGGTGGGTGTTGTGACGCGACCGTTCGCCTTCGAAGGAAAGCTTCGAGCGGATCAGGCGGAGCAGGGAATCCAGACGCTGCGCGAGAACGTCGACACGCTGATCGTCATCGAGAACGATCGCCTGCTCCAGGTCGTCGAACGGTCCACGCCTGTCACCGAGGCGTTCCGGATGGTCGACGACATCCTGCGCCAGGGCGTGCAGGGGATCACGGATCTCATCACCGTCCCCGGGCTCATCAACCTCGACTTCGCAGATGTGCGGACGATCATGCGCGACGCGGGCTCCGCGTTGATGGGAATCGGGGTCGCGCGAGGCGACAACCGCGCTATGGACGCCGCACGGGCTGCAATCTCGTCCCCGCTTCTCGAAACGACCCTCGACGGCGCAACCGGCATCCTCCTCAACGTCACGGGTGGACCCGATCTCGGCCTCGCGGAGGTGGACGAGGCTGCACAGGTCGTTACGGGAGCCGCGGACTCGAACGCGAACGTCATCTTCGGCGCCGTCATCGACGAGGCGATGGGAGACGACGTCCGGGTGACCGCCATCGCGACCGGTTTCGGGGGACGCCCACGGCGACGGCGTGTCGAGGGTGCGACCACTGCGGTGTCGGATCGGCCGAGCTTCCAGGCACCGAGCGTCAGCGACGTCGAGATCGACATTCCGAGCTTCCTCAAAGAGGAGTAACTCCGGCTGCGCGCGACCGGATTCGGTCGCACGGATCGACTCGCTGGCTGATGCCGGGGGAACCTCCCTGTTGAGGCTGGGGGAACCTCCCGGTTCCCCCAGACCCCCTCCACTGGTCCGCTTCGCGGACAAGGCGCTGCGCGCCTTCCCTGAAGGCCGCCGCTGGCACGGCTGGGAGCAGGTCGTCGGCGGTAGAGTCGCGCTGGTGGAAGCCACGCTCGAGCGCACGCCTCTCTTCGCGCGCCACGTCTCACTCGGAGCGCGCATGGTGCCCTTCGCCGGCTTCGAGATGCCCGTGCAGTACGAGGGCGTCATTCCCGAGCATCGGGCCGTTCGTGCCGACTGCGGTGTCTTCGACGTCTCGCACATGGGCGAGCTCCACGTCGACGGGCCGACGACGGCCGCGTTTCTCCAGGAGATGCTCTCCAACGACGTCGGTCGCATCGGCGACGGCGAGGCCCAGTACACCCTGCTCACGAACGAGCAGGGCGGCATCGTCGATGACCTGATCGCATACCGACTCGCGTTCGGCCAGTACTACCTCGTCGTCAACGCCTCGAACCGGGAGGCCGTCTACCGTTGGCTCAAGGAGAGTGAGGCGCGCGGCTCGGAGGTGCGAGACGCATCCGACGACTACGGCCTCCTCGCCGTCCAGGGCCCTCGCTCGCTCGAGCGCCTCGGACTCCCGGACGCTGCCGCGTTCACGCACGAGATGGGTGAGCTAGACGGCGTCGAGGTGATGATCTGCCGGACGGGGTACACGGGCGAGAAGGGCGTCGAGCTCTGCTGCGCCGCAGAGGACGCGCCCGACCTCTGGGACGCGATCCTCGCCCGTGGCGCCGTCCCCTGCGGGCTGGGCGCCCGCGACACGCTCCGGCTCGAGGTCTGCTACTCGCTGCACGGCAACGACATCTCGCCCGAGACGGACGCGATCTCCGCCGGGCTCGGGTGGGCATGTGCCCTCGACACCGATTTCACCGGAGTCGAGACGCTGCGCCGCATCCGCGAGGAAGGGCCGGCCCGCAAGCTCGTTCCATTCGTGATGGAGGAGCGTGCCGTTCCGCGGCAGGGTATGCCGATCGAGGGTGGGGGCGAGGTGACCTCGGGCACGCACTCTCCGATGCTCGACCGGGGCATCGGCATGGGTTACGTCCCTGCGGGGAGCGCCGCTCCGAACACGGAGCTCGTCATCGACGTCCGCGGCAAGCCGAGGCGGGCGCGGGTCGCCAAGAAACCGATCTACCGAAAGGGAGAGTGAGCACGTGGCCGCAGCCGAGAGCTATCCCGACGACCTCAGGTATCACCCCGAGCACGACTGGGCACGGATCGCGGGTGACGAGGCGACACTCGGAATCACGTGGTTTGCACAGGACGCGCTCGGCGAGCTCGTTCACTACGAGGCGCCGGCAGTCGGCGCGGCCGTCACGAAGGACGGGTCGTACGGGGAGGTCGAGTCCGTCAAGGCCGTGTCCGACATCGTGGCGCCACTGTCGGGTGAGGTGCTCGAGGTGAACGAGAAGGCCGTCGACGAGCCGGAAACGGTCAACGAGGATCCGTACGGCGAGGGCTGGCTCATCCGTATCCGCATGTCCGACCCGGCCGAGATCGATGCCTTGATGGACGCCGACGCGTACCGCGCCCACGTCGCGGACCAGTGAGCTACCTCAGCCTGACCGATTCCGACCGCGAGGAGATGCTCGCGGCGATCGGGGTCTCCTCCGTCGAGGAGCTGTTCGAGCAGATCCCACCCGGCGTGCGTCTCGGCCGCGAGCTCGACGTGCCGCCCGCGCTCGGCGAGACCGAGCTCGTGCGTCATATCGAGGAGCTCGCCGCGCGCAACGTCCACACCGGCGCGGAGCTCTCGTTCCTCGGCGCGGGGATCTACGACCACTACGTCCCGTCCGTCGCGGACGTCGTCCTCTCGCGCGGGGAGTTCCTGACGGCGTACACGCCCTACCAGCCGGAGATGAGCCAGGGGGTGCTGCAGGCGATATTCGAGTACCAGACCGTCATCTGCGAGCTGACCGGCATGGAGGTGTCGAACGCGTCCGGCTACGACGGCTGCACGGTTGCGGCCGACGCCTGCTTCGTCGCCCGGCACGTCTCGGACCGGCGGAAGATCGTCCTCGCGGAGGCGCTCAACCCGCAAGTGCGCCAGGTCGTGAAGACCTACGCCCCGGGCTTCGGCTTCGACGTGGTCGAGGTACCGCAGGTGAACGGGACGACCGACCCGGATCGGTTGGCGGCAGCCGCGCAGGATGCGGCCGCGGTCCTCTTCCAGCAGCCGAACTTCCTGGGCTGCCTCGAGCCTGCACCAGACCTTGCCGAGGCGGCGAACGAGGCCGGGGCGCTGTCGATCGCGCACGTCGATCTCATGTCCCTCGGTGTGCTCGAGGCCCCAGGTGCATACGGCTGCTCGATCGCCCTCGGTGAAGGCCAGTCGGCCGGCAACTGGCCGTCGTACGGCGGCCCCCACTACGGATTTCTCGCCTCCCGAGGCGAGTTCGTGCGGCGGATGCCGGGGCGGATCGTGGGGGAGACGGTCGATGCGGACGGGCGGCGCGCGTTCGTGCTCACGCTGCAGACTCGCGAGCAGCACATCCGCCGCGAGAAAGCGACGTCGAACATCACGACGAACCAGACGCTGCTCGCGCTCGCGGGCCTGGCGACCCTCTCCTGGCTCGGGCCCGAGGGCGTGCGCGAGGTCGGGGAGACGTGCCTCGCGCTCGCCCAGTACACGCGCGAGCGGGTTCCGCTCGAGCAGGCTTTCGAGGCGGCGTCGTTCAAGGAGGTCGCGTTCCGCACGCCGATCCCCGCGCGCGAGGTGATCCGCCGCGCACGCGAGCACGGAGTGCATCCGGGCTACGCGCTCGGACGGGACTACGAGGGGATGGACGACGTGCTGCTCGTCGCCGTGACCGAGAAGCGCACGGCCGAAGACATCGACCGCCTCGGGGCTGTCCTCGAGGAGGTGTGCCGATGAGCGACCCTCGGCGTCGTGTTGAGATGCAGGGGGAACCTCCCGGTTCCCCCCAACCCCCTCCACTGGTCCGCTCCGCGGACAAGGCGCTTCGCGCCTGGCGCGAGACGCCGCTCATCTTCGAGCGGTCGCGAGCAGGTCGGCGCGCAGGCCGCCCCCCGAGCCCAGATCTTCCCGTGCCGGAGCTTCCGGTGGGGCTCCGTCGTGCCCACCCGCCTCGGCTGCCGGAGCTGGCGGAGCCCGAGATCGTCCGCCACTTCACGGCGCTCGCAGATAGGACCTTCGGCGTCGACACGGGCTTCTACCCGCTCGGCTCCTGCACGATGAAGCACAACCCGCGTGTCCACGAGCGGCTCGCCGGCCTCCCCGGGTTCCGCGACCTGCACCCCTACCAGGAGGACGAGGCGGCGCAGGGCGCCCTCGAGCTCATGTGGCGCCTGCAGGAGATGCTGGCCGAGATCGCAGGACTCCCGGCAGTGACGCTCCAGCCGGCTGCAGGCTCCCAGGGCGAGCTGACGGGGCTCATGCTGATGCGCGCGTTCTTCGCGGACCGGGGCGAGGAGCGCGACACGATCATCACCGCCGACACAGCGCACGGGACGAACCCCGCGAGCGTGACCATGGCTGGGTTCAAGCTCGAGAAGGTGGACACGGACGCACGCGGCAACCTCGACCTCGACGATCTCCGTGGGAAGGTGAACGAGCGCACCGCGGGCCTGATGCTCACGAACCCCTCGACGCTGGGCCTGTTCGACGAAGGGATCGAGGAGGTGGCCCGGATCTTTCACGGAGCGGGGGCGCTCCTCTACTACGACGGCGCGAACCTGAACGCCGTCGTCGGGATCTCGCGCCCGGGCGACATGGGCTTCGACATCGTCCACTACAACCTGCACAAGACCTTCTCGCAGCCTCACGGCGGAGGCGGGCCCGGCGGCGGGCCCGTGGCCGTGCGCGACACGATCGAGCCTTTTCTGCCGGCGCCGCTGGTCGTGCGCGACGGCGACACGTACCGGCTCGACGAGGATCGGCCGAAGTCGATCGGGCGCGTGCGCGGCTTCGCCGGCCCGTTCGGGGTCTTCGTGCGGTCCTACGCCTTCATGCGCGCATACGGGCCCGGACTGAAGGAGATGTCCGAGGTGGCCGTGCTCAACGCCAACTATCTCCTCGCTCAGCTCCGGGATGTCTACGACCTCCCGTACGACCGCCACTGCATGCACGAGTTCGTGCTCTCCGCGCGGAATCTCAAGCGGGAGCACGGAATCACCGCGCTCGACGTCGCCAAGCGCCTCATGGACTACGGGATCCACCCGCCGACGATCTACTTCCCGCTCGTCGTCCCCGAGGCACTCATGATCGAGCCGACCGAGACGGAGCCCAAGGAGCGGCTCGACGGCTTCGTCGACGCGATGCGGCGGATCGCGGAGGAGGCCGCCGAGTCACCCGAGATCCTGAAGGAAGCTCCGCACAGCCGGCCGGTGCGCAGGCTCGACGAGGTGCGCGCAGCGAAGCAGCCGATACTGCGCTACCGGTTCGGCGATTCGGGTGGCGCAGCACTGGAATCCGCCCGCGCAGACCCCAGTGCGCGCGAGAATCCCTGAAGGGCCGGGAAGAAGACGCCGCCGATCCCGGTGACGCGCTCCATCAGCGGGCGCTCGCCAGCTGTCCGCACGCGGCCTCGATGTCTCGGCCCCGTGTCAGTCGCACGGTCGCGGGGATGCGCGCCCGGTCGAGGACGGCCTTGAAGCTCTCGATCGCCTGGCGCGAGGAGCCCTCGTACCGACCCGTGGGGTTGTACGGGATGAGGTTGACCTTGAACGATCGCCCGTCGAGGAGGGCGGCGAGCGCGCGGGCGTCCGCCGCGGAGTCGTTCACGCCCGCGAGCATGACGTACTCGACGAACACCTTCCTGCGCCGCAGCGCCACGTACCGCCGGCACTCGGCGAGGACGTCCGCGAGCGGATAGCGGTCGTTCACCGGCATCAACGTGGAGCGCAGTGCCGGGTCGGCGGCATGAATCGAGAGCGCAAGGCGGATCGGCGCCACGACCTCGTCGACGAAGCGGCGCAGCCCGGGCATCCAGCCGACGGTGGAGATCGTGGTGCGGCGATGGGTGACTCCGAGATCGGGCAAGCGGCGGGCCGAGGCAAGCACCTCGTCGAAGTTGAGGAAGGGCTCGCCCATGCCCATGTACACGGCATGGTCGACAGCGTCGAGTCGGCGGAAGTGAAGCGCCTGGTCGACGATCTCGGACGCGGTGAGGTTTCGGCCGAACCGCATCGCACCCGTGGCGCAGAACGTGCACGTCAGCGGGCACCCGGACTGGGCGGACAGGCAGAGCGAGCGCCGTCCGTCCCGGTAGCGCATGAGCACGGCCTCGACCGGGTGCCCGTCGTGCGTGCGAAAGAGCGTCTTCACCGTCCCGTCTCGCGACTCTCGCTCGGTGACCACCGAGAGCGTCGAGTACGGCACGTCTTCGGCGAGCGCCGAGCGGAGGGTCTTCGGGAGCGTCGTCATGTCCTCGTACGAGGCGGCACCGCGTGCCGTCCACTCCCACACCTGGCGAGCGCGATACGAAGGCTCGCCGCGGTCGGCGAGCGCACGTTCGAGGAGCGCGAGATCCATTGCCGGACGGTAGCGTGCCCGGGGTGATCGACCTCCGCTCCGACACCGTCACGCAGCCGACACCCGAGATGCGGCGCGCGATCGCCGAGGCTGTCGTAGGCGACGAGCAGAAGCGCGAGGATCCGACGGTCACGCTCCTCCAGGACCGCGTCGCCGCGCTGCTCGGCCAGGAGGCGGCTGTCTTCGTCCCGACGGCCACGATGGCGAACCAGATCGCGCTCAAGCTGCACGGTCGGCCGGGAGAGGTGCTCCTCGCCGAAGAGCACTCGCACGTCCTCGTCTACGAGTACGGAGGCGTCGCGGCGCATGCAGGCCTCATGACGCTCGGCTTGCGCGGGAGCGGCGGGCGGATCTCGCCGGAGCAGCTTCGCGCTGCCGCCGCCCCGAGCACGAAGGCCGCCGACCAGCGCGTCACGGTTCTCTCGCTCGAGAACACGCACAACAACGCGGGCGGGAGGGTGTGGCCCCTCGCGGAGCTCGACGAGGTCGTGTCGACCGCTCGCGAGCTCGAGCTCGGCGTACACCTCGACGGGGCGCGTCTTCTCAACGCCTCCGCTGCGCTCGGAGTCGAGCCGGCGGAGATCGCCTCCGGCTTCGACACCGTCACGCTCTGCCTCTCGAAGGGGCTCGGCTGTCCGCTGGGAGCGCTCCTGGCGGGCTCCCGGGAGCTGATCGACAGCGCGTGGCGAGAGAAGCATCTCTTCGGCGGTGCCATGCGGCAGGCGGGGATCGTCGCCGCTGCCGGCGTGTACGCGCTCGATCACCACGTCGAGCGGCTTGCAGACGACAACGCCCGGGCACGCGCGCTTGCGGAGGCGTTGGCGGTTGCAGGAGTCCCGGTGGACCTCGATCAGGTCGAGACGAACTTCGTGCAGATCGACGTTGCGCCGCTCGGCCTCGAGCGGGGAGACGCGCTCGTGCGACTTCGCGATACCGGCGTCGGGCTCTCGGCGACGATCCACCCGACGGTGATCCGGGCAGTGACGCACCTCGAGATCACTGACGACGACGTCGGGCGCGCCGCGGAGCTGATTCCGGGCGCCCTGCTCGCCGGCGTTCGCGCGTAGCTCGCTCTCAGCGGTCTCCGGCGACGAAGAACGCGACGACCACCACCGCGTAGCCCACCAGCAGCAGAGTCCCTCGCAGCCTGCTCGAGCGGCCGTCGAAGATAACGACGGCGGTGAAGACGACCGATCCCGCGAGCGCGGCCATCTCCACGGGCCGGAAGCTGAGAGACAGCGGCTCGATGAGCCACGAGAGGAGCGCCACCGCGGGGATGAGGAAGACGGCGACCTGCGCGGCCGAGGAGAGCGCGATCTCGCCGGCGAGGGCGATCTTGCCGCGGAAGGCGACGATGATCGCTCCGCCGTGCTCGGCTGCGTTGCCCACGATCGCGACGATCACCGCCGCGACGAAGAACGCGCTGAGCCCGACCTTTTCCGAGAAGACCTCGAGCGACCCGACGAGGATCTCGGCGACGAAGGCAGTCATCACCGTCGCGATTCCGAGCGCAGCGAGCGAGATCCGGAACGACCACGCCTCGATCTCCTCGTCGCTCGCCACGTGCAGCGAGTGGTGACGCCGCAGCGAATAGACGGTCACGCCGACGTAGACGAGGAGGAGGACGATCGACACGGGAACGGAGAGCACCGCGAGCGAGTGGCGATCGGCGTCGCCCTCCCAGCCGGGGATCGAAGGAACGAGGAAGAGAACGGTCGCGAACGCCAGGAGCCCGAAGGCGATGAAGCTCGAGTAGCGATCGAGCCGCCCGCGTCCGCCGGCCACGAGCGCGGCTCCGAGGACGAGCAGCAGGTTCGAGACGACGCTCCCGATCAGCGAGCCCCGAACGACCTCGGTCAGTCCTTCGTGCACGGCGATGAGCGCGATGATCAGCTCGGGCGCGTTCCCGAAGGTCGCGTTGAGGAAGCCACCGATTCCCGGCCCCGTGTGCTCGGCAGCGTGCTCGGTCGCCTCTCCGATGAGCCACGCGAGCGGGATCAGCGCAAGTGCGGAGAGGACGAACTCTGTCGTCTCGGAGAGATCCGCGAGGTAGTGGAGTGCGATCGCGACAGGCGCGAGGGCGAGCGACGCGAAGAGGAAGTTCCTCACCACAGCGCGGGCAACCCTATCCGGCACCGCAGGCTGGGCGAGCGCACGCGTCGCCACTGCCTGAAAACCGGTTGTTTGTCAAGTCTTGCGGCCGACGCCCGAAGAGGAACACAATCGGTACATGCATGAGGCTGCAGTGGAGATCGGGCTTCCGCTCCGAGTCCAGGACGAGGTGGCGTGCCGCCACTGCGACGTTCACTGCGAGAAGGTCGTCTACCCCGGCGCGTGCATCCGCATGGGCTGTCCGTTCGTCTATGCGTACGAGGCCTGGGGTCACACGTACATGGGTTGCCTGCAGAAGGTCTTCGAGGTTGAGATCGACCTCAGGCTCCTCGAGGCGGCCGAGTCGGGGCGCGTCGGCTTCGGGGCGGTGCGCGCTCGACGCGCGCCGCTGCCGATGTGCGAGGTCGAGGTCGTCGAGACGTACGCGAACCGCGAAGACGAGCTCGGCTGCCGCAATCCCGAGTTCCACGAGCTCCCGCGCGAGCGCGCCAACTTCCGCGTCTTCGCCGTCGTGGCGGACTGACGCGTCTGGCTGTCTGGGGTCAGACCCCACGGGTCTGACCCCAGAGCGCCCAGCGACGGCGGCCTTTGCGGCGCAGCGCTCTCATCCGGTCCAGGTCCTTCGTGTCGCGTCCCTCGTCCTCCCACGTCTCGACGATCGCCGGGAGCTGCTGGAAGGCCGGATGACCGAGGAACGTCGCCAGGCCGTCGCCGATCAGCCCGCGACCGACGAGCTCGTGACGGTCGCGATTCGATCCGAGCGGCGTCTTCGAGTCGTTGACGTGCAGGACCCGGAGCCGCTCGAGCCCCATTCGCTCGTCGAGATCGCGTAGGGCGTCGTCGAGCGCCGTCCGGTCGGCGACGTCGACACCCGACGCCCACCAGTGGCACGAGTCGAGGCACAGTCCGAGACGCGGATGCCCGCCG
>DATDOS010000185.1:0-6385 GCA_035293125.1 Gaiellaceae bacterium
CGAGGAGCGCGCGCTCGACGAGAAGGGCGCCAAGCTCGTCGTCGGTCACTGCCGAAGGGCAGAGCGCGCGATCGAGGCGAGGCGCTCGAAGCCGGCAGACCCGGGCTCGAGGACGATCGACGAGCCGTCGACGTATGACACGCCGGCGCGCTGCTGAGGGCCGGGCGAGCCCGTGAAGAAACGCCAAGCCCAGATCGCGAGCCCGACGAGCAGCGCGAGCCGAAGGAGCCGCCTCACTCGGCCCCCTCCTTCGACTTCCGCACGCTCCGGCGCTCCTTCTTCGGCGACTCCGGCTGATGGATTCCCTGCAGGCAGGTCCGGAGGTCGTAGACGACGAGACCCGACGTCGGCTGCGGGCCGGTCGTCGCCGCGATCGTCCGCCCGCCTTCGCGCAACACGAAGAGCGCGCCGTCCTCGAGCTCGACCTCCACGCGCGTGACCTCTCGTGGCTGCGCGTTCAGCTCGAACGCCGCGCCGATGAGCTCGAGCGTCGAGCTCGCAAGCGCCGCCGACCGAGCGGGATCGTCGTACGTCGATGCGAGCACGGACCCGTCCGCGCCGAGCACGACGGCGGCCTCGATCTGGGACGAGAGCTCTGTGAGCTCCTGAAGTGCCTGCGCAGCATCCATCGGCGCTCGACGCTAGCAGCCTTCAGCCCGCCGCGAGGCGTGCTGCGAGCGACCGGGCCGCCTGGGCCCGATGGGAGTGCGCCGATTTCCAGGCGTTCCCGAGCTCCGCGACCGTACGGCTCTCGCCGAGCGGCACGAAGATCGGGTCGTAGCCGAAACCTTCACTCCCTCGGGGCTCGGTGACGACATATCCCTCGAGCGTCCCTTCCGCGTGGAGCTCCGCGCCGTCCGGGGCGATCGCGACGAGCGCGCAGACGTAGCGGGCTCGCCGGTCTTCGACGCCCTCGAGCTCGGTGAGCAGGCGCTGGATGGGGTCGGCCGCCCAGCGCGCGGACTCGATCCCGGGCCAGCCGCCCAGCGCGGCCACCTCGATGCCCGCGTCCTCTCCCGCCACCCACTCGCCGGCAGGAGCATGACGCCGCCCGTGCCGAGCCTTGATCCGCGCGTTCTCGAGGAAGGTCTCGCCGTCCTCGACCGGCTCGTCCGGTGCCTCGAGGAGGGCGACCTCCCAGCCGGGGAGCGCGGCTCGAAGCTCCCGCAGCTTGTTCGGATTCCTCGACGCGAGAAGGATCTTCATCGTGTAGGGGCGAGATATATCTCGCCCCTACGGCAGCGTTACCCGCGGCGCCGCGGCCGCCTCACCTTGGGCGGCGGTCAACTCGTCGATTCCGCCGGCGGCGAGGTCGAGGAGCTCGTCGAGCAGCTCGCGCGAGAACGGATCCTTCTCGGCAGTCGCCTGCACCTCGACGAGGCGACCGTCACCGGTCATCACGACGTTCATGTCCGTCTCGGCGCCCGAGTCCTCCGCGTAGTCGAGATCGAGCAGAGCGTCGCCATCGACGATGCCCACGGAGACTGCCGCGATCGTGCCCGAGAGCGCCTTCGAGAGCCCGAAGCGGTCGAGCGCACGGCTCGCGGCGATCCAGGCGCCCGTGATCGAGGCGCAGCGAGTCCCGCCGTCCGCCTGCAGCACGTCGCAGTCGAGCCAGAGCGTGCGCTCGCCGAGCGCCTCGAAGTCGCAGACCGAGCGCAGGGCGCGGCCGATCAAGCGCTGGATCTCGACCGTCCGCCCGTCGGGCCGGCCGCGCGAGACTGCCCGCTGAGTGCGCTCTCCCGTCGACGCGGGGAGCATGGCGTACTCCGCCGTCATCCAGCCCCGCCCGCTCCTGGAGAGCCAGCGCGGGACGCCCTCCTCGACGGTGGCGGTGCAAAGCACGAGGGTCTTCCCCTGTCCGTAGAGCACCGAGCCGTGCGGTTGCTCGAGGAAGTCCGTCTTGATCTCGAGCGCGCGAAGCTCGTCCGGTCGCCTGCCGTCCGCTCTCATGCTGCAGCCGCCTGGAGCGCCGACACGTCGACGTGCTCCGCGGTGTCGATCGGAAGCTGGAGGAATCGTCTGCCCATCTCCCGGAAGAGCTCGGGATCGCCCGTGGTGGAGAAGCGGTATGAGCCCTCTCGCGACTCCGAGTTCTCGATCCCCCTGCGGCCGAGCAACTCCGCCACCTCGCGCGCGGTCTCCTCGGCAGAGAAGACGAGCGAGACTCCTCGACCGAAGACACGCTGGAGAATCGGCCGGATCAGGGGGTAGTGCGTACAGCCGAGGATGACGGTGTCCACGCCGGCATCCTTGAGGGGCTGCGCGTACTCGCGAACAGCAGCCGTGGTCTCCTCGCCGAACGGGTCGTCGCCCTCGATCAGGGGCACGAGGCGGGGGCAGGCAACGGGCACGACGACCGCTCCAGCATCGAGGGCGTGCACGAGCTCGGCGTACCGGTCGCTCGCCACGGTGGCCTCGGTAGCGAGGAGCCCGATGCGCCGGTTGCGCGTGGCCAGGACGGCCGCATGTGCTTCAGGGGCGAGTACGCCGACGACCGGAACCGCGAGCTGGCGCTGGAGATCCGGGAGAGCCGCCGCCGTCGCGGAGTTGCACGCCGCAACGATCAGCTTGACCCCCTGTCCCTCCAGGTAGCCCGCGATCTCGGCGGCGAACCGGCGGATCTCGTCGAGCGGTCGCGGCCCGTACGGAAGCCGCGCGCCGTCCCCGAGGTACACGAAGTCTTCGTGCGGGAGGGTCACGAGGCACTCGTGCAGGACGGTCAGGCCGCCCATGCCAGAGTCGAAGACGCCGATCGGACGCGGATCCATCCGCGGGATTGTAGGAGGGCAGCCGGGACGACCCGCGTCGTCTACCCTTTGGCCTCGTGGCGAAGGTCTGGTTAGCGGGGCTCGCGGTCGCCTTCGTCCTCGTCGTCGGAGAAGCGCCCGCGTCGACGTTGGCGAAGCAGGACGTACTGATCCCGATGGACGACGGGGTCTCGATCGCGGCGACGCTCTTCCTCCCGGACGGCACCCCGCCCGCAGGCGGCTGGCCGGCAATCGTCTTCCTGCACGGGCTCTCCGGAAACCGCCAGCAGATGAACGCGCTCGCGGAGGGATACGGGTTCGTCGGTCAGAGCTACGCGATCCTGACGTTCGACGCGCGCGGCCACGGCGAGTCGGGCGGGCTCGTGGGAATCGACGGGCCTCGCGAGGTCGCCGACACGCGAGCGGTTCACGCCTGGTTGGCCGCTCGGCCTGACGTCGCGGACGCGAAGATCGGCGCCTGGGGGATCTCCTATGGCGGGGGCGCCGTCTTCAACTCACTCGTCGCCGGGGTGCCGTGGCGTGCGGTCGTCACCGTCGAGACCTGGACCGATCTGTACAGCGCGCTCATGCCGCAAGGGCTCGTCAAGTCCGGCCTCGTCGCAGGACTCGCCGGATCGATTCCCGAGAGCAAGCGGGATCCGTCGCTCGCCGCGCTGCAAGCAGCCGCGTTCGCAGGTAACACCGCAGCCGTCCGCCCCTGGGCCGAGGCCCGCTCGAGCCTGTCGAAGCTCGGCTCGATCCAGACACCCGTCTTCATGGCGCAGGGCCGCCGTGACTTCCTGTTCGGCATCGACCAGGGCTCGCTCGCCTTCCAGCGCTTGCGTGGCCCGAAGGTGCTCTACGTCGGGCTCCACGGCCATCCACCCTCGACGTTCCCGGCGGCGGACACAGGCTTTCTCATGGCCCAGGCGCGGTCCTGGTACGACTGCTTCCTCGCGAGCACGAGCTGCTCTCGCGCGCCTGCCGCTGTCGCTGTCGCGTCCGAGAAGTTCAACGGCGAGGCGCCTTGGACGACAGCGCCTCCCAAGACGACGACGACGACCTTCGCGCTCCCGGGCGTGACGACGTTTGCTCGCAGCGGCAAGGCGGTGCGCCGCGCCGCCCCACTGCGGAAGTCGATCGAGGTATTCGGATCGCCGACAGTCGAGGCCACGATCGCTGCAAGCGGGGGCTGGTCGCGCCTCGTCGCAGTCCTTACGGCACGCACACCTCAGGGGAAGGAGATCCTCGTCAGCGCCGGCGGCGTCCCGACGAAGAACGGAACGGGGAAGGTCACGATCCGCCTGATCGACCAGGCGACCTTCGTCCCGAAGGGGTCTCGACTGACACTCACGCTCGCGTCTTCATCGACCGCTCAGGCGACCTCGAACCTGCTCTATCTCGACCTCCCCATGGCAGCCGGCGCGCGCGTCCGGGTGGGAACAGCGGTCCTCAAGCTTCCGGGATTGCGGACTCCGGTCACGAAGTGACCGCTCGCTTCGCGGCGGCAGCGATCCTCGCATTCGTCGTGGTCGCCGGTGCAGGAGCCCGGCCGGCGGCCGATCCCGGAGTCACCCCGACGAACGTCCTCCTCGGCGGAACGGTGCCGCTCACGGGCGAGGCGGCGGCGTTCGGCGCTGTCGGCCCCGGAGCGAAGGCCTACTTCGACTACGTCAACGCAAGAGGCGGCGTCAACGGACGCAAGATCGAGTACCGCTACTACGACGATGCGTACAACCCCGCGCAGACGGTCCAGCTGACCCGCAGGCTCGTCGAGCAGGACAAGGTGTTCGCCGTCTTCAACAGCATCGGGACGACGAACAACCTCGCCATCCGCGACTACTTGAACGCGCTGAAGGTGCCGCACCTCTTCGCAGGGGACGGCTCGCAGTCCATTGGCCGAAGCTTTGCTCGTTACCCATGGACGATGGGCTTCCTCATGAGCTATCGCGGGGAGGGCGACGTCTATGGGAAGACGCTCGTCAAAACCCGCCCTCGCGCTCGGATCGCCGTCCTCTACGAGAACACGGAGCTCGGCCGCGACATGCTCACGGGCCTCACGCGTGCGATCGCGGGCAAGGGGCCGAGGATCGTCGCCAAGCAGTCGTACGAGTTCACGGGGGCAGACGTCTCCTCCCAGATCGGGGTTCTGAAGGCATCGGGGGCGGACACCCTCATGCTGTTCGCCACGCCCAAGTTCTTCATCAATGCGATCACGGCGACCCACAAGCTGGGCTGGAAGCCGCAGGTCTACATCGCCTCCGTGTCGATCGAGCCGACGATCATGGGGATCGCACGCTTCAACGCCCCGGAGCTGACCAGGGGCGCGCTCTCGATCGCGTTCGTGAAGAACCCGAACGACCCGATCTGGGCCAAGGACCCAATCGTCGCTCTCTACCGCACGATCATGAAGACGTACAACCCGACGGGCCGGCAAACCGACGTCTACAACTGGTACGGCATGACGGTCGCGTGGACGATGGTGGAGACGCTGCGCAAGGCGGGCAAGAACCTCACACGCGCGAGCCTCTTGAAGGCGGCACAGAGCCTCGACACGGCCGCGAATCCCTTCCTGCTCCCGGGGATCCGCCTCCAGACGTCGCGGACCGACTACCGGCCGATGGAGCACGTGTACCTCTACCGATACGACAACAAGGAATGGGTAAAGGCGAGCGGTCTCCTGCATGCGAAGGGATGACTCGAGGCGCCGGCTGTGAGAAACTCGGACACCCAAGAGGAGGACAGATGAGAGGACGAATCTGGACCGTTGCTGCCGGGATCGTCTCGGTAGCGGCGCTCATCGCAGTTCCCGCTGCGCTCGCCGGGTACACGACTGCGAAGCTGGAGGTCACGCGGGCGGGCACCGCAACGGTGGTCAAGGCTTCGTTCGACCCGAGCGACGACCCGACGGCGAGCGTGCGCATCTTCGCCCCGGCGGGGACGCAGCTGACGACGAGCCAGGCCCCCGGCACCGTTCTCGGTCCGGTGAAGTCGATCGTGAAGGCGCTCGACCTCGCCGGCGCCGACCTGCCCATCGACGGCCAGCTGGTGGTGGCCGCTCCGGGCCAGGTTCCGCCGGAGACCCAGGCAGCCTGCGTCGGCGGGCCGACGCCGCTCGCGACCTGGATCATGGTGCTGTCGGCTGCGGGCCAGACGTTGACGGTGCCGACGTTCCTCGTCGGAACGACCGGCGCGCAAGCCGCGCTCGGTCCCGCCTATATCCAGATCTGCCTGCCGCCCCCGGACCTCCCCGTGGGGACACCCGGGCGGGCGACGTTCGGCGCGAAGTTCTATAGCGCCACGCTCACCATCAACGGCGTCTTCAGCGCGGTGCCGCTCGGCGCCTGGGTCGCCTTCTGGACCCCGTACACGCCGCTCGTCGGCGCAGTCAACGTCGCCGGAACCGTCGCATCGCCGGCTGCGATCGCTCCCGGAGCGGTGACGGTTGCCGCGAAGAAGTCCGGGCTCGGCGCAATCGTCACCGGCCGCGTGACCCAGGCCGGCCAGGCGAGGGGCGGCGCGAGCGTGACGATCTTCGGCGGAGCCAAGGCATCCGGGCTCAAGCGGCTCGGTAAGGCAAAGGTGGCCGCGAGCGGCGCGTTCACCTTCAAGGCCAAGGCGGGCACGTTCTTCCG
>DATDOS010000186.1:0-3630 GCA_035293125.1 Gaiellaceae bacterium
ACGCCGAGGTGCTCGAGGCCCATCCGGTAGACACGCTGGTGAACGGGCGGGATGAGCTCGATGCGCGAGACCGGAGTTCCATCGAGGACATCGAGCGGCTCGGAGAGCACGATCAAGGAGATCGGACGCCCGTTCCAGACGTTCTCGCTGTTCGCCCTCGCATGGCGCTCGAGCAGCGTGCGCTGGTGGACGTAAAGGTCCCAATCGGCGACGCGGACGGCGAGGTGACTGAGCGGGTAGGGTGAGATGTCGATGCCGCGGGCAAGAAGACGGTCGCGCTGCATCGCGGCGAAGGCTCGATAGTCGCCGATGATCTCGGCGATCGGATCAGACGTCGCCACGTTGCATCCTCCGCCGCCATCGTACGAGATGCGCGGCCTGACGCACGGTTCCGGATTGGTCTCACATAGGCAGCCAGCTCCCGCGGGCGCAGCTCCTGAGGACGCGCTCGGCATCGGAGCGGAGCCACTCGTTCTCGTCAAGGGACATTCCCGCACACTCGCGCGCTGGGACGTTGCCTCGCTTGAGAGGGGGCGACCGCCCGGCCGCCCCTCTCTCATCCGAGCGGCAGCGACTACTTAGGCTGCACGCCGATCTGCTTCATGAGCGTCAGCGAGTCGAAGTACTGGCGGCTCGACTTGATCTTGTTTCCTTCGAAGGTGTAGAAGACAGCGCCGGGCGTCTCCTGAAGCTTGCCCGAAGCTGCGATCGTTCCCTGTGCAGTCGTGAGCGGGCCGGTGTGGGTGCCCTTCCAGGTCACCTCGACGGCAGCCTTGTTGCCGCTGGCAACCGAGCTCGTCACGGTACCGACGACGTCCGGAAACGCCGTCTTCCAGCCCTTGAAGAGCTCGACGATCTTCTCCGGGCCTTCGACCTTGCGCTCCGTTCCAAACTCCTCGTAACGGGCGTCGGAGGCGAGGATTCCTCGCAGGAGCTCCCAGTCGCCCTTGTTGAAGGCATCTATCTGCTCGCGTGCGAGCTTGACCATCTCGTCGGATTTCTGGACCTCGGTGAGAACTGCAGTCATCTCGTACTCCTCTCGTCGATCATGGGGTGCCAAGCCCGCTGCCTCGGAGGTCCTGCCTCCGCGCAGCTGTCTTCGCTCGGCTGAGACGGTTGTCGCGAGCCAGAGCTACGCGCGCGTGACGCCGTTACTGTGAGCAACGATCTTGCCGCTCGTGATCTTGGGCTCGTTGGGGAGAATCGTGTCGAGCTTCTCCTCGCGGATCCACGTTGTGACGAGCTTCGTCGACTCCATACCCTGCTCAGGCGTCTCGAAGAGACCGAGCGAGCTGAAGACGCCGTTGCCGGCATCGATCAGGTAGTAGCCGGCGAAGCCGGGCAGCTTGCTGAGCTTCGGGACGAGCGTCTCGTTGACCTTGCTCGTGAGCTCTGTCGTGCGATTCTGGTCCACACCGTCGTAGCGGCGAATGGTTGCGAACATGTGATGCTCCTTCGTTCCTATCAGGACAGGAGAGTCCGAACGAACTCCCTGCTGCGCTTAGGTCGGTGCGACAGTCGAAGAGGAACGTGCGAAGCCTCGACGGCTCGAAAAGACAACCAACGCGCTCGTTCACCATAGCTGCGATAGGGACGCGCCGTGTTGCGTCGCACAAAGACAGCTCTCGAGCGACCGCCGAGAGTGGCGTTAGCCCGGCATGCCGCCTTCGTCCTCCCAGTCCTGGAGAGACAACGCTTCGGCTGAGGTCGCATCACCCTTCGCACGGGCGGCTTCGCTCGTTGGCTGCGGGCCGGCAAGGGACGTGGTCTTGTAGGCGCCGTATGCGACGATCGCCTCGAGATTGTGTCGCCGACTGGCTGGGTAGTGCAGGTTTCTAAAGCCAGCCCAGTCGAGCCCAGCTCGGTACGCCCCGCGAGACGCGATGACTGGGTCGGGTGGAAGGTTCCACGCCATGCGATCGAGCTCCCGATCTGCCCTCAGGGCCGCCTACGCGGCCTCCGTAAGCGGTTCTGTAAGCGACTGCACCATCACGCTCTCCTCTCTCCAAGGCTCGACCCTGGCGCTGCTCGGAGTGAGCGCAGCGGCGGAAGGAGGGAGCTGTTTGTCTGAACCAGGGTACCAGGGCTCCCGATCAACCTCGCGGGTCCCAGCGAGGACAGCCCCGACAACCTTCGACGGACCTGCTAGCTCCTGGCGCGACGAGTCTTATCCGATGACTCGCTGCGACGCGCCTTAGCCGCATCGTGGTCGCGCTCAGACGAGATCTCTCGGTCGATTCTGTCTGCGCGGCGCATAGCGTCGTACACCGCGTCCCAATGACGTGAGACCTCTCCCAGGGCACGGGCCGTGGTCAGGGCGGCTTCCTCAAGTCGCGCGTTCACTCTCTCGACCTCGGCCAAGCGCTCCTCGAGGGCGCGCATCTCTTCCCCGAGCTCGCTCAACTCCTGGGCGACTACCTCGTAGTCATCCATGACTGGCATGATCGCTTTGCAGTCAACCGATCGTCAACTCGACGCTTCTATGTTGTCAAGGGGGCTGTCGTTATCTCGCATAGGCGTCGGTAGAAGTGGCGAGCGAGTGCACGTTTGACGCAGCGGCGTGCTTCCCTGGTGGTCTTCCCACCAGCGAGGAGCCGCTGGTAGTAGGCGGTGGTCTCGTCATGGTGACGGATTCGGGCGAGGGCGACGACGTGGAGCGCCCAGTTGAGCTGGCGGTCGCCGCCGCGGTTGAGCCGGTGGCGGCGCTGTTTCCCGCTCGAGGCGTCGACGGGGCTCGTGCCGGCGAGCGCGGCGAAGGACGCCTCGCTCCTCATCCGGCTGGGATCGCCGCTCGAGACGAGAAGCTGGGCGCCGCAGACTGGGCCCACGCCGCACTCCTCGAGCAGCTCGGGCGCCACCTCTCCGATAAGCGCCGCGAGTGCGCACTCGGCCTCGGCCACCTCCTGCGAGAGTCGCTCGGCACGCTTGCCGAGCCGACGCAGAACACCGTTCATGATCTCCGGGCGTGGTCGGAGTCGAGCCGCCGCCTGGGCGAGTCTCTCTCCGGAGAGCGCTCCCAGACGTTCGCGAACATCATCGGACGCGGTGACCACGAGTGCGCTCAGCTGATTGAGGGCGGCGTTGCGCGCCTGCATCGCCCCGCGACGCTCGAGCAAGAGCACGCGCAGGTCATCGCGTCGACCACCCCCGCGGGGAAGGCTCAGGCGCTCGCCGGCGAGCAACCGCCGCGCGGCCAAGGCCGCGTCGATGAGATCGCTCTTCCCTCGCCGGCGCTCCTGGCGGCGCGGGCGCTCGCACTCGAAGACCGCAACGTCGGCTTGCTCGAGGAAGCGAACGAGCCCGGCGCCGTAACTGCCCGTGCCCTCGACGGCGAACGCGGGCAGGCCGAGCTCCTGCGCCCACGCGAGCAACCGGCGGTAGCCGGCAGGCGTCGCCGCGATCTCCTGGCTGTCGAGGTGAGCGCCAAGCGCGTCCAACGCGACGGCGACGTGGACCTCCTTGTGCGTGTCGACGCCGATTGCCACCGTCCACTCCATGACCTAGCCTCCTTCTCGTCGAGGTGGTCGACCGGCCTGGACAGGGCTGTGTCGGGCAAGGGACGCAGGCTTCTATCAGGTCACCGGCCAGCCGAAACGAAGCGGCGGCGGGAGACAGGTCGGATTCAAGGCA
>DATDOS010000187.1:0-6953 GCA_035293125.1 Gaiellaceae bacterium
CTGCCCGGATCACGCGAGCACTACCGGGAAGACCGCGACGCCGCGAAGAACGGCGCGGAAGGCGAGCGCGTCGCTGACCCGCCAGGGGCCGGTCGTCACCTTCACGCTGATCGGAGTCAACGTGGGCGTCTACCTTCTTCAGCTGCTCATGGGGGCAGGGATCAGCGCCAACACCGGCTGGATCTACGAGCACGGCGTCCTGGTGTCCAGCGCTGTCGACTCGTCCGGACAGGTCGTCGGCGTCGCCGAAGGAGAGTGGTGGAGGCTCATCACCGCCGCATTCCTGCACTACGGGATCCTGCACCTCGGGATGAACATGCTCGTGCTCTGGATCATCGGGCCGCCGCTCGAGGAGTACTTCGGCCACGGAAGGTATGCGCTCGTCTACCTCGTGTCCGGGCTTGCCGGGTCGGCCGGAGCGCTCATCTGGTCGCCCAACGCTCTCACCGTGGGTGCGTCTGGCGCGATCTGGGGGATCATGGGCGCCGCGCTCGTCCTCGAGGGGCGCCGGATCTACGTCTTCGGCGGTCAGGCGATGGGGCTCGTGGTCTTCAACCTCTTGATCACCTTCCTCATCCCCGGGATCTCGATCGGAGGCCACATCGGCGGGCTGATCGGTGGCGGTCTCGCCGCGCTCGCCTTCTCGAGCCTCAGGCGCATGCCAGTGCTAGCGACGCTGTCCGTCGCTGCCGTCGGGGCCGTGAGCGTGGCGCTCGCGATCTCGCAGGTTCAGATCTAGCATCAGCCGCCGCTGACCACGGCGGTGACGCCCGCCTCGGCAAGCGCGGCCTGCGCTGCTGCGAGCCGTGCGAGCGGCACGCGATACGGCGAGCAGGAAACGTAGTCGAGCCCGAGCCGGTGGCAGAAGGCGACCGAGCGCGGCTCGCCGCCGTGCTCTCCGCAGATGCCGAGCTTGATACTCGGCTTCGCACCTCTTCCCCGCTCGACCGCGATCCGCATGAGGTCGCCGACGCCCTCCTCGTCGAGCACCTCGAACGGGTTTTGATCGAGGAGCCCGTGCTCCAGGTAGTACGTGAGGAACTTGCCTTCGGCGTCGTCGCGCGAGAAGCCGAGCGTCGTCTGGGTGAGATCGTTCGTCCCGAACGAGAAGAAGTCGGCCTCCTCCGCGATCTCGTCGGCCCGGAGGCAGGCTCGCGGAAGCTCGATCATCGTCCCGCAGAGGTACGCGACGGACGGCTCCTCGGCAGCGACGCGCTCCGTCAGCTCCCGGAGCCGCGCGAGCTCCTCCTTGAAACCGACGAGCGGATGCATGATCTCGACGAGCGGAGCCTCACCGGTCCGCTCCGCGACCGCCCGCGCCGCGCGCACGATTGCGCGCACCTGCATCTCGTAGATCTCCGGAAACTGCAGCCCGAGGCGACAGCCGCGCGTGCCGAGCATCGGGTTCGCCTCGTGCAGCTGGCGGATGCGGTCCCGCATCGCATCCGAGGTCGCCTCCTCGAGCGGGGGCAGGAACTCGTGCAGCGGCGGGTCGAGGAGGCGGATCGTGACCGGAAGGCCGGCCATGGCCTCGAAGATCCCCTCGAAGTCGCCCTGCTGCATCGGCAGCAGCCGTTCGAGGGGGCCGCGGCGTTCTTCCTCGTCGCGGGCGAGGATCATCTCGCGCACGATCGGGAGGCGGTCCTCCGCCATGAACATGTGCTCCGTCCGGCAGAGCCCGATGCCCTCGGCCCCGAACTCGCGAGCCTTGGCCGCATCTTCAGGCGTGTCCGCGTTCGCGCGAACGCGGAGACGGCGCACGTCGTCGGCCCAGCCGAGGATCGTCCCGAAGTTCTCGTCGATCGCGGGTGGGACGAGCGGGACGGCGCCGATGATGACGCTTCCCGAGCCACCGTCGATCGTGATCACGTCGCCCGCACGAAGCTCGTGCGTGCCGAGCGTCACGACACCCGTGGAGTGGTCGATGGAGAGACCCTCGCAGCCCGCGACGCACGGCTTGCCCATCCCCCGCGCGACGACCGCGGCGTGAGACGTCATCCCGCCGTGCGCCGTGAGCACGCCCCGGGC
Organism: Gaiellaceae bacterium; assembly: GCA_035293125.1. Classification (GTDB taxonomy): domain Bacteria; phylum Actinomycetota; class Thermoleophilia; order Gaiellales; family Gaiellaceae; genus GMQP-bins7. The sequence continues at coordinate 2,029 of DATDOS010000187.1, forward strand.
GTGGATGAGGCCGTGGATGTCGTCGGGGGTCGTCTCCCAGCGAACGAGGATGACGTCTTCTCCGGCTCTCCCCCGCTCCTCGGCCGCGTCCGCATCGAGGACGATCGCCCCCGAGGCGGCTCCAGGCGATGCATTCAGGCCTCGCGCGACGACCTCGATCGGAGCGTCCGGATCGATCATCGGGTGGAGGAGCTGGTCGAGCTGGTCGGGGTCGATTCGCACAACCGCCTCCTCGCGTGAGATCAACCCCTCGTCGACCATCTCCGCCGAGGCCCGCAACGCCGCGGTGGCGGTGCGCTTCCCGGTGCGCGTCTGGAGCAGGTACAGCGTCCCCTCCTCGACCGTGAACTCGATGTCCTGCATGTCGCGGTAGTGGGCCTCGAGCCGGTCGAGCGTGTCGACGAGCTCCCTGAACGCCTCCGGCATGCGGTCACGCATACGCTCGATGGGCTCGGGCGTGCGAATCCCCCCAACGACGTCCTCCCCTTGAGCGTTCGACAGGAACTCGCCGAAGAGCCGCTTCTCGCCGGTCGCGGGATCGCGGGTGAAGCAGACGCCGGTGCCAGAGCTCTCCCCGCGGTTGCCGAACACCATCTGCACGACGTTCACCGCGGTCCCGAGGTCGTCGGGGATGTCGTACGTCCGCCGATAGACCTGCGCGCGCGGCGCGTTCCAGGAGTCGAACACCGCCCGGTACGCGCGCCGCAGCTGCCCGCAGGCGTCCTGCGGGAAGCGCCCGCCCGTCTCCTCCTCGTAGATCGTGTTGAAGGCGTCGACGAGCTCGCGGAGGTCGTCGGCGGTCAGGTCCACATCCTGCGAGACACCGCGCGCGGACTTGAGATCCGCGAACGCCTGCTCGAATCGGCGCCCGTCCACGCCGTCCACGACCTCGCCGTACATCTGGATCAGGCGGCGGTACGAGTCGAGCGCGAAGCGCGGATTCCCGGTCGACGCGCCGAGACCGGCCGCAGCCGCGTCGTTCAACCCGAGGTTCAGGACGGAGTCCATCATCCCCGGCATGGAGATCGCGGCGCCCGACCGCACCGAGACGAGGAGCGGGTCGCGCTCGTCGCCGAACCGCTTGCCCGTGCGTGCTTCGAGTGCCGCGATGTGTTCGTCGACCTCCGCGTCGAGGCTCTCCGGGGCCTCACCTCCGGCTGCCATGTAGGCGCGGCACGCGTCGGTCGTGATCGTGAACCCGGCCGGCACGGGCACGCCGAGCTGGGTCATCTCGGCGAGGCCGATCCCCTTTCCGCCGAGGAGCTCACGGCCGCCACCAGAGTCCTCGTCGAAGTCGTAGACGTAGCGCATTAGCGGGGGAATCTACACTCGTCGCGTGCCCGGCCAGATCCTTGCCATGGGCGGCGGCGGCTTCATGACGGAGCAGAGCTCGCCACTGGACGACTTCCTCCTCTCGTTGTCCCCTGCGGCCCGCCGGCGAGTCTGCTTCATCCCGACTCCCACCCGCGACCGCGATCCGGCGATCGCGGCCTTCTTCGAGGTCTTCTCGCGGTGGGACTGCGAGCCGAGCTGCCTGCGCCTGTTCGGCACCCCCGAGCGGCCGGCGGAGCACCTGGCCCGGCAGGACGTCATCTACGTCTCTGGCGAGCCTGACCTGCTGTGAGGCGCATCGCGGTCCTCGCGTCGGCGAGCGGGAACGGAAAGACGACGCTCGGCCGTGCCCTCGCGGAGAAGCTCGGCGTTCCCTTCTACGAGCTCGACGCGCTCCATCACGGTCCCAACTGGACCGAGGCGAGCCCGGACGAGCTCCGCGCCAAGGTCGAGCCGATCGTCGAGTCCGACGGATGGGTGATCGACGGCGCGTACCGCGGCAAGCTGGGCGATCTCGTGCTCGAGCGGGCGGAGCTCGTCGTCTGGCTCGACCTCCCGATGCGAGTCTGGCTCCCCCGTCTCGTCCGCCGCACGGTGCTGCGGATCGTCCGTCGCGAAGAGCTGTGGAGCGGGAATCGCGAGCGGCTGAGGACCGCTCTCCATCCCTACGACTCCGTCGTGTTCTACGCCCTCCGCGGGTACAGACGGCGACGGCGGCAGTACGCCTCCGAGCTCGCACGCTTCCCTCTCCTCCGCCTGCGGTCTCCGGAGGAGGTGGACCGCTTTCTAAACGGTCTGTAAGAGTTTGGGCCGGCAGAGATGGCGCGGCAATAGCCTTCAGCCGTCGTGCTGCGGAGAGCCGTCGCCAGGTGCTGCGTCGGGACCTCGCTCGCTCTGCTCGTGGGAGTCGGGTGGTCCCTTGGAGCCGAGAGCGCAACCGCAGTGACCGTGCGCGTCGAGGCGCGGGACTTCTCCTTCGTACTGTCCCGGCGCTCGGTGCCCGCCGGCTCCTCGGTTCGCTTCGTCGTCTCAAACCGTGGGAGCACGATTCACGACTTCGTCGTGAAAGGACGGCGAACGCGGATGCTGCGCCCGGGGCAGAGCCAGACCATCGCGGTCACCTTCCCCCGCAAGGGCTCGTACCGCTTCCTCTGCTCCGTGTCGGGACACTCGCGACTCGGGATGAAGGGCACATTCGCCGTCGGCACTCGACCCTCTCCGCCCCCTCCAGCGCCCCCTCCAGTCGATACGTCGGACATCGCTCGGCTCACCCGCATCGGGACGTTCGAACGGCCCGTGCTCGTCACGGCTCCACCGGGTGACACCCGACGCGTCTTCGTCGTCGAGCAAGCGGGCACGATCCGGATCGTTCGCGACGGAGAGCTCCTCTCGACACCCTTCCTAGACCTCCGAGACAAGGTGATGCTTACGAGCGAGCCGGGTCTTCTCTCTATCGCGTTCGCACCTGACTACGCGGCGAGCGGTCTCTTCTACGCGTTCTACAACACGACAGCAGGAAACGGCGATATACGCATCTCGGAGTTCCGCCGCCATCTGACCGACCCAGATCTGGCGGATCCGTACAGCGAGCGAATCCTGCTCACGATCCCGAAGCCGTGGGAGAACCACAACGGCGGCATGCTCCAGTTCGGGCCAGACGGATTCCTCTACGCGTCGGTCGGCGACGGCGACAGCGGCATCCTCAATCCACCCGGGTTCTTCGCCCAACGGCGTGATGACCTCCTGGGAGACATCCTGCGCATCGATCCCCGCGCGGGCGATCCCTACGCCGTGCCCGCCGACAATCCGTTCGTCGACCTCTCGGGCGTTCGGCCGGAGATCTGGGCATACGGACTCCGCAATCCGTGGCGCTTCTGGATCGACCCCGAGACCGGGTCGATGTTCATCGGGGACGCAGGGAACGAGCGACGCGAGGAGATCGATCTCGCGGCCCGTGGGCGGACGGGCCTCAACTTCGGCTGGCCCTGCTTCGAGGGATCGTTGCCATTCGATCCAGCCGCTTCGTGCGACGGTGCAGTTCCACCGCTCCTCGACTACCCGCGGCAAGACGGCGCGTGTGCCGTCATCGGCGGGGTCGTTGCCCGCGACGCACGGATACCGGCCCTGTCGGGTCGGTACCTCTATGGCGACTTCTGCTCCGGAAAGATCACGGCAATAGCGGTCGAGAACGACCAGGTCTCGGCGTCCGGCGAGCTCGGGCTCGTCGTTCCGGAGCTCACCAGCTTCGGAGTCGACGCGCTCGCGCGCGTGTACGTGATGTCACTCGAGGGCGACGTGTACCGCGTGGATCCCAAGGCCAGCTGATCACGAGCGTCTCATGCGCGATCTGAGCTCTGCAGCCCAGGCCGCCGCACGGAGCCCGAGCCAGATCGGTGTCAGCAGGACGTAGAACAACACATCGGCGACCAGCAGCAGGAACCACCACAGGGCGAACCGTGGCAGGGGCACCCAGCCTTTCTCCCGCAGGTCGCCACGCCCTCCTGGCGGAGGCCGAAACGGGTGTCGCAGCGGCGGCTCGCCGGGGGAGCCGTACGGGCGCGATGGGCGCGGCTCGTCGCTCACGTCTTCGATGCTCGCTTGCGCCGCTCGACGAGCCGGATGATCCGCATCGCCGTTTCCTCGACCGAGAGCTCGGAGACGTCGATGATCGGGCAGCGGAGCTTGCGATGGACGGCGGCGGCCTCCTCGAGCTCCGAGTAGATCTCCTCCAGCTCTGCGTAGCGCTTTCGCGGCGCACCCATGCTCTTGACACGCGCCGTTCGGATGTCTCCCAGTCGCTCGGCGTCGATAGTGAGCCCGACGATCTTCGCCGGGTCGATCTCGAAGAGCTCCTCCGGAAGCTCGATTCCACGTACGACGGGAACGTTCGCCGCCTTGTGGCCGAGGTAGCCGAGGTAGATGGAGAGCGGTGTCTTCGACGTCCGCGAGACCCCGACGAGCACGACGTCCGCCTCGTCGAGCCCGCGCCCGACGCCGTCGTCGTACTTCACCGCGAACTCGATCGCCTCGATCCGCTTGAAGTACTGGGCGTCGAGCGGCGCCCGCGCCCCGGGCTTCATCTTCGCGGCGACACCGGCGACTCTGGAGATCGAGTCGATCGGATGTCCGAGCAAGTCGCAGTAGTGGACACGTGCGCGCCGGCAGAGCTGGCGCATCGCGTCGCGAAGCCCGGGCTCGACGAGGGTGTAGACCATCACGGCGGGCCGTCCACGAGCCTGCTGCACGGCGATGTGGAGATCCTCGACGTTCTCGACGCGGGGGTGGCGGATCTCCTCGAACTGCTGGTCGGGGAACTGCGCCTCGAGCGCGAGCACGAGCCGCGCCGCCGTCTCCCCCGTCGAGTCGGAGACGATGTGGAGCTCGACCGGCTCGCGATCGGTGTCGTCCGCGCTCATCGGCGGGAGGCTAGCGGCGCGTGACCGAAAGGTTTGATGTCAATGAGAGACCGCGCGGTCGCGAAGCGACCGCCTTCAGGGAAGGCGCGAAGCGCCTTGTCCGCGAAGCGGACCAGTGGAGGGGGTCTGGGGGAGGCCGCGAAGCGGCCTGTCCGCGAAGCGGACCAGTGGAGGGGG
>DATDOS010000188.1:0-7690 GCA_035293125.1 Gaiellaceae bacterium
GGTCGAGGAGACGAGCTGGAACGACCTTCCGTACAAGTTCGAGGCCGGGACGCCGCCGATCGGCGAGGCGGTCGGCATGGGCGCCGCGATCGACTACCTGACCGGGATCGGCATGGAGGCAATCGAGGAGCACGAGCACGCCCTCGCCGCCTACGCGCTCGAGCGCCTGGCGGAGGTACCGGGGGTGCACGTCTTTGGGCCGCCGGCGGAGCGGCGCGCGGGGATCGTCTCGTTCGACGTCGAGGGTGTCCATCCCCATGACGTGGCGCAGATCCTCGACTGGGAGGGCGTCGCGATCCGGGCCGGGCACCACTGCTGCCAGCCGCTCATGGCCCAGCTCGGCGTCGCCGCCACGAACCGGGCGAGCTTCTACCTCTACACGATCCCGGAGGAGATCGACCGCCTCGTCGAGGGCCTGCACAAGGTCAGGAAGACGCTCGGAAACGGGGCGAGTCCGACGCGGCGCCCCCAGTAAGGGAGGAGTTCGGGGATGACGTACATCATCGCCGAGCCCTGCATCGACATCACGCAGGCGCTCGAGCTCGGCCTGCTCGAGCTCGCGGAGTTCATGGTCGTCTCCGGTCTCGCGCAGAAGGAGAGCCGTGGCGCCCAAGCGCGCCCGTACGACTACCCGGACCGGGACGACGAGAACTTGCTCCAGCACACGCTCGTCACGTGGGAGAACGGAGCGCCCCGACTCGACTGGAAGCCGGTGACGATGACGAAGTGGCAGCCCGGGGAGAGGAGGTACTGAGCGTATGAAGATGGCCCTGAAGATCTGGCGCTACAGCCCGGTTGCCGGCGAGCGCGCCCTCAAGGAGTACGAGATCGACGCGCCTGAGGAGGCGACCCTCCTCGACTGCCTCGACATCGTCAAGGATCGCGTCGATGGTACGCTCGCCTATCGCAAGAGCTGCCGGATGATGATCTGCGGCTCCTGCGGGATGCGCATGGACGGCGCGGCCGTCCTCGCCTGCAAGACCCGGATGTATGACATCGCCGAGTCCGGCCGCGTCCCGGTGATCTCGGCGATGGGGAACCTCCCCATCGTCAAGGACCTCGTCGTCGACATGCAGCCCTTCTGGGGGAAGATCCGCGCGGTGACGCCCTGGCTCGAGCCGGGCTACTCGGACCCGGGCGAGAAGGAGCACGCCGTCTCGCAGGAGCAGATGGATGTCATCCACAAGGAGTCGCTCTGCATCATGTGCGGCTGCTGCGTCTCCGAGTGCAACTCGATGGAGGCCGATCCGGACTTCCTCGGCCCTGCGGCGCTGGCGAAGGGCATGAGGTTCGTTGGCGACGCGCGCGACCAGGCCGCCGTCGAGCGGCTCCAGGAGTACTCGAACCCGCACGGCATCTGGGACTGCACGCGCTGCTACTTCTGCCAGGAGCGCTGCCCGAAGGGCGTCGACCCGCTGGACGCCATCGCCAAGCTCGGCGCCGAGGCGATCAGGCACGGCATCGACAGCGACATGGGCGCGCGCCACGCGAAGTGGTTCGTGACCTCGGCCAAGACGACCGGATGGCTCCGCGAGACCGAGCTCGTCCCGAAGACGCAGGGAATCGCGCGCTCGCTCAAAGAGGTGAAGTTCGCGATGGGGCTTGCGCGGCACGGCAAGGTCCCGCCGCCGGTCCCGCCGCACGTCGCAAAGCACGTCGGCGAGGCGCGCGCCCTCTACGACTTGGTCAAGCTCCAGGGGCGGGACGGCGCCTCTGGGATCGTGCAGGGGGAGAAGGCGCTCTCGCGGCTCGAGCCCGAGGGCGGCGGCGAAGCGGCCGAGCCCAGCCCCTACGGGCCGGGCTCGTTCCCGAAGCCGTATCTGCCGGGCGAAGACGGATCCGAGGAGGAAGCCGAGACGTGAGGACGGTCGCCTACTACAAGGGATGTCTGGCATCGCTGTCCGCCAAGGAGCTCGACACGTCGACCCAGGCGCTCGCCCCGAAGGTCGGTCTCGACTTGATCGCGCTCGAGTCGGTCACCTGCTCCGGGGCGGGCGACATCCACGCGGGCGGATCCTCGCGTACGCGTAGGCGACCGGGACGGACACGCGAATGACGGTGTGCAACGTTTGCACCCTCAACCTTCGGCAGGCGAATCACCAGCTGCTCGGGGACGACGCGTTCCGGAGCGCGTCATGAACTGTCAACTCGGGAGGGGAGCGCAATGACCCAGCGCGCTGACGTCAGGCACGACCAAGAGCCACCGGTCAAAGTCGACGAGCTCGTCGAGCGGTGGAAGCGCCAGCCCGTGCGCACCTCGTGCGGGCGCTGCGGGGAGAGCTTCGAGGGCACGCTCGAGAAGGGACGATCGTGGTTCGCCGAGCATCGGGCGAATGTTCACGGAGAGTCGTCTCTGCCAGTTGCCCGCCCGCCGAAGAGGTCTTTTCGTGTCCGGACGAGGCCGATCTCCCGAGCAGCTTCTCGCTGAGAACCGATGCCACTCGCGGGTCCCGCCCTCGACCATCTCCATGTGCTGACGTCAGCGAGGTGAGCATGACGGAAAAGGCTCAGCCGACAATCGCGCCGGGAGAGATCCTTGCGGCTCTCTCCCAGATCAACGACCCGGACCTAGGCCGGGACATAGTCACGCTCGGCTTCGTTAAGGACCTTCAAATCGAAGGCGAGAGCGTTTCCTTCGCCATCGAGCTCACCACTCCAGCCTGTCCGGTCCGTGACCAGATGAAGGAGGACGCGCATCGGGCGGTCCTCTCCTTGCCCCGCGTCACGAACGTCGAGGTCGACATGACGTCGAAGGTGCGCGGCACTCAGTCGGAGCAGAAGGACGAGCTCATCCCGCTGGTCAAGAACGTCGTTCCCGTCGCGAGCGGGAAGGGCGGCGTCGGCAAATCCACCGTGAGCGCGAATCTCGCGGTCGCGCTGGCGAAGCTGGGCGGCAGGGTGGGCTTGATGGACGCCGATGTCTACGGGCCGAGTATTCCCACCATCATGGGCGCCACGACTCCGCCCACAGCGCAGAACGGAGCGATCGCTCCCGTCCTCCGCTACGGCGTCAAGATCGTCTCGATCGGCTTCTTCCTGCCGAAGGGAGAAGCCACCATCTGGCGGGGGCCCATGCTCGCCAAGGTGATCGACAAGTTCCTCGGTGGCGTTGAGTGGGGCGAGCTCGACTACCTGCTCGTCGATCTGCCTCCCGGTACCGGGGACGTCCAGTTGAGCCTCTGCCAGAGGATCCCCCTCACCGGCGCGGCAGTCGTCTCGACCCCGCAAGATCTCGCCTTCAACGTGGCCGAGAAGGCTATCTTCATGTTCACCAAGCTCCGCACGCCGGTCCTGGGGTTGGTCGAGAACATGAGCGGCTTCGAGTGCCGGCACTGCGGCCACCGTGAGGAGATCTTCGGCAGCGGCGGCGCCCGCCGATTCGCCATGGCGAACGAGATCCCCTTCCTCGGCGAGATCCCCCTCTCTACCGATATCCGCACGACCTCGGACGAGGGAAACCCCATCGTCCAGTCCATGCCCGAGTCGCCGAGCGCCCGCGCTTTCTTCCGGGTCGCCGAGAACCTCGCGGCGCAGGTCAGCACCCTCACCCTGGGTGGAGTCTCCAGCGATCGACCGGAGATCGCGGAGATGACGCGGCCATCCGAGAGCGAGGTGCGGATTCTCTGGAAGGACGGGCACGAGAGCATCTACACCGGCTATGCCTTGCGCGTGGGCTGTAGGTGTGCGCTCTGCGTCGACGACATGTCGGGGAACAAGCGGCTTCGCGAGGAATCGATCAGCAAGGATGTCCGTCCGCTCTCGATCGACCCGGTGGGCCGGTATGCGATCCGCTTCCAGTGGAGCGACGGACACTCGACCGGCATCTACACGTTCGAGCTTCTGCGCGAGCTGTGCCCCTGCCCGATCTGCGCGGGCAATGCCGAAGCTCGAGCACGATAGAAGGTCGTACGCGACCGAGCACGAGGTCCAGAATCCCCGCTCGAAGCTGTTAGCGAATAGCCCAATTACGCACCGGGCGGAGAAGGCCGGATCATTCGGCCTGATCGCGCCACCCGTACATCCGTCATGAGAAAGGTCATGCTCGGCATATCTGGGAGACGCGTCCGCCGAGGTCGTCACGCGGCATACCAGCCGTCTGAAGTCCGCCCGATCCAGCAGTGCCGAGAAGGAGGTCTGCGATGAGCTACCTGCCCGATATCTATCAGCAGTTCCAGCGCGCCTTTCCCAACGTCCATGCAGCCCACCAGGAGCTGGCGAGGGCCTGCTACGAGGGCGGTCCTCTGGATCCTCGCAGTGCCCGTCTCGTCAAGCTCGGGGTGGCGATCGGAGCGCAGGCAGAGGGTGCCGTACGTTCGCACGCTCGCCGGGCGCTGGCCGAGAACGTGACCCCCGACGAGGTCCGTCACGTCGGTCTGCTCGCCCTCACGACAATCGGCTTCCCGCACACGGTGGCAGGGCTGGGGTGGATCGACGAGGTGATCGCGAGCAAAGGCTGAGGCACACCGCGGCTTGGGACGCCTTCCGCGACCTGTGCAGGAGGATCGAAGCCCCGCGAGTTGACCCTTCCAGACGGTCGACACATCGCCCGTTCGAGAATGTCCCGCGCTGCTAGTCGGCGTCTGCGAGGAGAAGCTCGCGGCGGCCCTCGCGCCACTGAACGGCCGAGAGGTGATGGCCGACTTGGAGGCCGTCCGGGCCGAGCTCGAAGCCGCCGAAGAACGTGGTCGTGCGGAGACGGCGCGCGACGGCGAGCGGGTTCGTGGGTTCGAGCTCGACACAGCGCTCGGCGATGAGGCAGGCTGCGTAGGCCTGGGCGGCGACGTACTCCTCGAGCCCGATCGTGACTGGGCCGAGCTCGGACTCGACGCGGAGGTCCGGGTGCCACTGCACGGGCGCGAGCAGGCCCTCGGGATCATCCCCGAGCAGCTGCGCGAAGGCGGCGAGGCCGGGCGAGACACCGCCGAGCAGAAGACCGGGCTCGCGGAGCCGGAAGCGCTCGAGTTCCCATTCGAGGGGGCCGCAGTAGAGGACGGCGTCTGCCTTGGTCGGCTTGGGGACGAGCCTGAGCCCAAGCACAGCCGCCTCACGCTGGAGCTCCTCGCGGGCGAAGCGGGCGAAGCGGCCGGGCGCCGCCTCGACCGCGACGTGCGCTCCAGGGCTTAGCCGCGCGACGGCCCGACCGAGGGCGACGAGGTAGCGGCTCGCCGGTGAAGGTATGGAGACGACGCCCGGCAGGCGCTGGACGTCGTCCGCGGCTGCGCCATGGTTCCACACGACGCGGCCCGCCCGCGCGCGGGCGACCGCCCGCGTCGAGTCGCTCCCGTACGGGCCGAGCACAAAGCGGCACCCACCGGCGACGAGATCCTCGTGCAGTCGGGCTGCCTGCCGCGGGTCGCTGCGGTCGTCGAGGAGCACAAGTCGGGCCCCGGTGTGCCGGGCCCAGAGCTCGAGCCCGGCGCGCACCTGAGCCCCCTGAACCGCGTAGCGGCCGGTCAGCGGCAGGGGCGCGCCTACGTCACCGCGCGCCATCCGCTCCATCTCGCGGTGCGGGCAATACAGTGGCTGCGTGGCGAACGAGGACGTTGCGGTCGCCCGCGGCTATCACGAGCGGACGAAGCACTCCGAGGAGCGACTGCGCGCGAGCCCGCACCACCTCGACTGGGACAACCAGCCGATCCCGTTCAAGCTCTACCGCGATCTCGAGACGATCCCGCTCCCTCGTCAGCTCGAGCCCGGAACCGTCTCGGCGCTCCGCGCCATCTCGGCGTTGGTCGGGCGAGAGAGCGAGCCAAGCGAGCAGGTGCCGGGTCTGGCGGCGCTCGCTCGCGTCCTCTACTACTCGGCCGGGATCACGAAGGTCAGGCGCTCCCCCGGCGGTGACGTCTACTTCCGGGCGGCATCCAACACGGGCGCTCTCTACCACGTCGACCTCTATCTCGCCTGCCGTGACCTCCCGGATCTTGCGGCGGGCATCTACCACTTCGGCGTGCACGACTTCGCGCTTCGGTGCCTGCGTGTCGGTGACTACCGAGGCGCGCTTGTCGAGGCTGCCGGCGTCGAGCCGCTGGCTCTGGCGCCGGTCGTCGTCGCGAGCGCCTCGACGTACTGGCGCAACGCCTGGAAATACCGGGAGCGAGCCTACCGCCATGCCTTCTGGGACGGCGGAACGCTCCACGCGAACCTGCTTGCCGTGGCCGCCGCTCAGGAACTCGCGCACAAGATCGTCGCAGGCTTCGCGGATCGGGGCGTCGAGCACCTTCTCGGACTGGACCCGGCTCGGGAAGGGGCCCTTGCCCTCGTTTCGCTCGGGAGAACGGCCGAGCCGCCACCGCCCGCGCCGGACGCCCCGGTGCTGAACCTCGAGACCGAGCCGCTGTCTTCGAGAGAGATCGAATACCCGGCAATCCGCGAGATCCACAGCGGGTCGAGCCTCGAGTACGGGGAGGAGGTCGCACGCTGGGGCCGCGTGATCCTTCCCCGTCCGGAACCAGATCCCCGGGGCGAGCTCTTTCCCCTTCGTCCGCTCGCGGAGGCGGACTGGCCGACCGAGCCGCTCGAGAGCGTCATTCTCCGCCGGGGCTCGACGCGTCGTTTCGACGTCTCGCGCGCGCTCACCTACGAGGAGCTTTCCACCGCGCTCGCCGTCGCGACGACCTCGATTCCAGCGGACTTCACGCAAGAACCGGAGTCGAGCCTGCTCGACCTCTACGTGATCGCACCCGGGGTGGAGGGTCTGCCGCCCGGTGCCTACTACCTCCGGCGCGCGGAGCGGGCGCTCGAGCTCCTCGAGGAAGGCGAGTTTCGTGCGCGCGCGGGCCGACTCGGCCTCTTCCAGGAGCTTGCGGCCGCTGCCGGGGCGAACGTCTACTGCCTCGCGGATCTCGAGCCGATCCTGGCCCGGTTTGGCAATCGCGGCTATCGGGCCGCTCAGCTCGAGGGGGGAATCGTCGGCGGCCGCCTCTACCTCGCCGCCTACGCACTTCGTTTCGGCGCCACCGGACTCACCTTCCTCGACGACGAGGTGACGGAGTTCTTCTCTCCTCACGCAGAAGGGAAGAGCGTGATGTTCCTGACGGCGCTCGGCCGCACCGTTCGACGGAGCCCCGCTCCGCGGAGCGCCCGAACTGTTTAGCGACGCTGCTCTTCGGCGCTCCTGCCGGCGGTCATCCTCCTGCCGCTTCCGTTGAGTGCCGCGCTCGTGCGTCTTGCTCTTGTCGCCGAGGCGGCAGGCGAGCACGGCGTCCGAGGTTTCCAGTTTTGAAGGCAGGGGTGGAGTAGTCCGAGTGCGCGGGCGTGATGTCGCCCTTCGGCGGGTTGCGGTCAATCACCTCAGCATCTCGGAAGCGAAACGCGACGCGCCGTCTCTCGAGGAACGCATCGCCGGCGAGCCCTGGACACCACTCATCCTTCGAGACCTCTTCGTCGGGATCCGCCGCTTCGACGACCTGCACCGCGACCTCGGCATCTCCCGCAAGGTCCTCACCCAGAGGCTCAACCACCTGCTCGACCACGGCATCATCGAACGCGACCCATACACCAACAAGCCCGTCCGCTACGACTACCTCCTCACCGACAAGGGCTGGGAGCTCTGCGACATCCTCCTCGCCATCACCGCCTGGGGCGACCGCTGGACAGCCGGTAGCGACGGCCCCCCGTCATTCTCCACCACACCACCTGCGGGCACAGGACCCACGCGGTCGTCACATGCTCCGCCTGCAACAAGCCTCTC
>DATDOS010000189.1:0-2516 GCA_035293125.1 Gaiellaceae bacterium
GGCGCGTCCGGGCGGACCTTGCGGTCGAGGAGCGCCAGCATGTTCGCGAACCGGTAGAAGCCGAATACGCGCCCCACGCCGAGCAAGGGCATGCCGCCGCGCATCTTGATCGCCTGCACGCCGGCGCCGTGCATCGCCTCCACCATCGCCGGCTCGTAGCCTTGCTCGAGGAGCTTCTCGGCACCCTCCTCGCCGTTGTACGTCTCGGCGACGTTCTCGATGGTCCTGGCGGCGATCGCGAGCGCCTCGTCCCAGGAGATCTGCAGCCATTCGTCGTAGCCACGCCGGGTCATGTCCGTCCTCGGCGTCCCGTCGTCGTGGCGGGGGAAGCCGGCGTCCGCCCACTCCTTGAACCCCTTCCTGATCATGGGCGCCTTCACGCGGCGGTCGCCGTAGATCCGACGTCCGAGGATCAGCCCTTTCTGGCAGATCCTGGGATCCCACCGGTGGGAGGCCTGGTTCCCGTAGAGGTCGGTGGCCTTCCCGTATCCGTACGTGGGCGAGATGCGGACGATGACGCCGTTCTTGAGGTGCGCCTTGAGCAGGCAGTTGTGCGTGTCGTTGGGTGCGCAGGTGAAGACGAACGAGTCGTCCTCTGCGAACTGGTCGCGGTAGATCCGCTCCCAGCCTCGGTCCGGCATCTGCGCCAGCGGGTTCGCGATCGCGACGGCCTGGGGCCCGTCCTGCGCGGATGCGCTCGAGAGGAACTGTGCGGGCAGGAAGAGCTCGGCAACGGCCGCGCCCGAGCCGAGGACGACCGCGCGCTTGAGGAGCTCTCGCCGCGAGAGATCGGGCATCGCGGTGAAGCGTCGTTGCGCCCTCCGCGCTGCGCATCGGCCCTGCTCCGCAGACGTGTTCCGTAGTTTCCCCCTGGCGGCGGGCGGCGACGCCTGCTACCGAGCGGGTCAGACCCGTGGGGTCTGACCCGCAGTCAGTTCAGCGACGGGTCGGGCGGCATCATCGCCAAGATCCCGAACGGGCCGCCTTTTCTCCGCAGGACGTCGCTCCAGAGCCCTTCAGGCTCGGGCGTGAAGACGTCCTCGGGGAGTGCCGGCTCGACGATCCAGGAGCCTTCCTCGAGCTCATCGTCGAGCTGTCCCGGGCCCCAACCTGCATATCCGGCGTAGACGCGCGCCTTGCGCAACTCGCCGAGTGCGTCCGGGTCGACCTCCGAGGGGAGAAACCCGACCGAGTCGAGCACCAGTGAGCCCGCCCGCTCGGGCTCGACGAAGTCGGCGAGGACGACGATCGCCGAAGGCTGGACGGGCCCACCGACGTGGATCGAGCCGATGTCGTCCACCAGCACAGCAAGTTCGGGCACGGCCTCGTCGACCGTCGCCTCGGAAGCGCGATTCAGGATCACGCCGAGCGCCCCATCCTCCGAGTGCTCGCCGACGAGGACGACCGAGCGCCAGAAGTTCGGATCGACGAGCGCCGGTCCGGCAATCAGGAGATGGCCTCTGAGCGACTGCACGCGCATATCATCGTCGCATGAACGGCGTCTCCCGCGAGATTCGGCTCGTGGCACGGCCGGCAGGCTTCCCTGGAGAGGACCTGTTCGAGGTCGCGGCGACGCCCATTCCGGATCCTGCGGACGGGCAGCTGCTGGTCCGGAACGCCTACTTCTCGGTCGACCCGTACATGCGGCCGCGAATGAACGACGTTCGGTCGTACGTCGCCCCGTTCACCCTCGGCGAGGCAATGACGGGTGGCGCCGTCGGTCGTGTCGCGGTGTCTCGCAACGCGGCGTTCAGCGAAGGGGACTGGGTGCTGCATTCGCTCGGCTGGCGCGAGTGGGCGCTCTCGGACGGATCCGCGATGCGCAGGATCGATCCCTCCACGGCGCCGGTGTCGACGGCGCTCGGTGTCCTCGGGATGCCCGGCTTCACGGCCCACTACGGGCTCTTCGAGCTCGGTCGGCCGAAGGAGGGTGAGACCGTCTTCGTGTCGGGCGCCGCAGGCGCGGTCGGGAGCACGGCCGGGCAGATGGCGAAGATCGCGGGCTGTCGCGTGGTCGGAAGCGCCGGCTCCGAGGAGAAGCTCGCGTGGCTCGATGAGCTCGGGTTCGATGCCGCGTTCAACTACCGAGAGCGCAGCGCGCGGGAGGCGCTTGCCGAGCTGGCGCCCGACGGCATCGACATCTACTTCGACAACGTGGGCGGCGACCACCTGGAGGCGGCGATCGGGGCGCTGCGAACCCACGGTCGCATCGTCGCGTGCGGGTCGATCTCGCGCTACAACGACGTCGAGCCCGCTCCCGGCCCGCGGAACATGTTCATGGTGGTGACGAAGCGGATCAGTATCCAGGGCTACATCATCAGCGACCACTTCGACCGCTTCGGCGACTTCCACGCGCAGGCACAGGAGTGGTTTCGCGACGGGCGGCTCCGCTACCGCGAGACGGTGATCGAAGGCATCGAGAACGCACCGAGCGCCTTCCTCGGACTCCTGCGGGGGGAGAACATCGGGAAGATGCTCGTCAAGGTCGGCCCCGCTGAATGAAGCTCCGCTGCCGG
>DATDOS010000190.1:0-54193 GCA_035293125.1 Gaiellaceae bacterium
CCCCACGCCCCTCGACGCTCATGGGCCGCAGAGCGGCCCATGAGCGTCCTCGACGCGAAGCGGCATCACGAACACCTCGTCGAGGAGCTGATCGCCGAGGTCGAGGCCTACAACCCGGACGTCGACAAGGAGCTCCTCCGACGCGCCTTCGACGTGGCCGAGCGTGCGCACGCCGGGCAGACGCGCCGCTCCGGCGAGGAGTTCATCCATCATCCGCTCGGAGTCGCACGCGTCTGCGCCGAGCTCCACCTCGACGAGCAGACCATCGCGGCGGCACTGCTCCACGACGTCGTCGAAGACACCGGGGCCGACCTCGACGAGCTCCGGACCGAGTTCGGACCCGAGATCGCCCAGCTCGTCGAGGGCGTGACCAAGCTGACCCGGATCAGCTTCCAGAGCCGCGAGCAGGCGGAGGCGGAGAACTATCGGAAGATGATCGTGGCGATGGCGCAGGATGTCCGCGTCATCCTCATCAAGCTCGCCGACCGGCTGCACAACATGCGGACGATCGAGTACCTGGGCAAGCAGAAGCAGGCTCAGAAGGCTCGTGAGACGCTCGAGGTCTACGCGCCCCTCGCGCACCGGCTCGGGATCCACGCGCTCAAGTGGGAGCTCGAGGATCTTGCGTTCCAGACCCTCCACCCGCGCAAGTACGCGGAGATCAAGGCCATGGTGGCCGACCGGCGGGCGGACCGCGAGGGGCAGGCCGACAAGGCCGCGGAGATCCTCGACCTCGAGCTGCGGAAGGCAGACGTGCCTGCGGACATCACCGGGCGCGCGAAGCACCTCTACTCGATCTACGACAAGATGGCGAAGCGCGGTCGCGAGTTCAACGAGATCTACGACCTGACCGCGCTCCGCGTCATCTGCGAGCGCTCGAGCGAGGAGGGGACGCGCGACTGCTACGCCGCTCTGGGCCTCGTCCACTCGTTGTGGAAGCCGATGCCAGGGCGGTTCAAGGACTTCATCGCGATGCCGAAGCTCAACCGCTACCGGTCGCTGCACACGACCGTTATCGGGCCAGAGGGCAAGCCGCTCGAGATCCAGGTGCGCACGCGCGAGATGCACGAGGAAGCCGAATACGGCGTGGCCGCGCACTGGCTGTACAAGCGGGGTCGGGTCTCCAAGGCCGACGACGAGTGGCTCACCTGGGTCAAGTCGCTCATGGACTGGCAGCAGGAAGAGCAGGATCCGGGCGAGTACATGCGGAGTCTCCGCACGGATCTCTTCGCCGATGAGGTCTACGTCTTCACACCGAAGGGCGAAGTCAAGGTGTTGCCGTCCGGTGCCACCCCGATCGACTTTGCCTACGCCGTCCACACAGACGTGGGCCACCGCACGGTCGGCGCCAAGGTGAACGGGCGGATCGTCCCGCTCCACTACCACCTGAAGAGCGGCGACTTCGTCGAGATCCTCACGACGAAGTCGGGCCGCGGACCTTCTCGGGACTGGCTCTCGTTGGTCAAGTCGTCGCGGGCGCGCAACAAGATCCGGCAGTGGTACCAGCGCGAGACACGAGGGGAGACCGAAGCGAAGGGTCGAGAGCTCCTCGACCAGGCGCTGAAAGCGCAGAAGCTCCCGTACAAGAAGCTCCAGGGCTCGACCGTTCTCGCGCAGGTGATCCGCGAGACCGGGTTCAAGAAGGCCGAGGACTTCTACGTCGCGCTCGGCGCAGGGAAGCTTTCCCCGGCGCAGATCGTCAACAAGGTCATCCACCGGCTCAAGACCGAGGAGGGCGTCGCCGAGCCGGCCATCACGATGAAACCTCCGAGGGCCAAGGCCGCGGTCTCCAGCGATCGCCTCGGTATCAGCGTGCTGGGTGTCGAGGACGTGCTCGTCCGGCTCGCGAAGTGCTGCACACCCGTACCTGGAGACGACATCGTCGGCTACATCTCGCTCGGACGTGGGATCACCGTCCACCGCGGGGATTGCCCGAATGTGCGCGCACTTCAACGGAACCCGGAGCGCTTCACCGTCGTGGAGTGGGAGGGTGGCGCCTCGGCAGGGTTCCTCGTCCAGATCGCCGTCGACGCCTGGGATCGGGCGCGCCTGCTCGAGGACGTCGCGCGGACGTTCGCCGAGCACGGCGCCAATATCGTCTCCTACGGCGGTGTCGTCGAGGACGGCATGGCCCGGAACTGGTACACGGCCGAGGTGGGGGAGGTGAAGGAGCTCCGTTCGCTCCTCGCCGCCCTTCGGAATCTCGATGCCGTCTTCGACGCCTACCGCGTCACTCCGTCCTGACACGCAGGCCGCCGGCCGCTCCCGGGCGGCGTTGCCGCCCTCCGCGACCGGCTGACGACGCTCGCTGCGCGATCCTGCGCGCTCGCCGCTTGTCCGTACCAGTTGTACTGTCCTGCGCGGCTCGCGCTTGCCTCGCTTGCGAGCGCCGCCCCTGCGACGCCAGGAGAGCGTCGTGGGTAGACGTCTGATCTTCAGTCGTCGCCGAGCGGCCACCCGGGAAGGTCGCGCAAGGACGCGAGATCCTCGTCTCTCCGAGCGTGATCCGACCACTCGGGCTTCAGCTCCAGCGCGCGCCGAACGTGACGGAGTGCATCGTCCGAGCGACCCGCGAGTGCTTCGGCGCACGCGAGGCCGTAGAGAAGCATTGGATCATCAGCGTGTCGTTCGAGCCCGGCCGCGATCTCGGCGACCATGGCTTCGTGGTCGCCCGAGGCGCGGTGCCGTTCGGCCGCGAATGCGTACTCCCAACTCGAGGGCTCGTACGCTCCGCCGCGTGGTCCGCCGATGGCGAGGACAGCCGTCTGCGGCTCCTCGGCGCGCGCGTGGCGTTTCACCTGCGGGTCGCGGACGAAGACCATGGTCCCGGTCGGCGCATCCAGCGTCTCGCCGTCGAGCGTGAAGGTCGCCCGGCCCGAGAGCACGAGGTAGACCTCCTCGTGCCCGAGGAGGCGCTCCGTGTGCTCTTCGACGACGTCGTCACCGGCGTTCGGTGCGATGTAGGCGTTGATGCCGAAAGCGCCGATGTCGAGTGCTCGCCGCACGGGGCGCCAGAGGAGCGCGCCGCCGACGACAGCGATCGGCTCGATCTCGTCCAGTCTCACGCTCTGCCATCGCTCGGCCACGCGGCGAATGTAGCCGCTCAGCCCGTCGCGACGGCCTTCTTCTCGATCACGTGGATCGGGCGTGCATATGCGAGGTATCGCTGGCTCGCGAAGAACCGAGGGTGGCACGCCTGCAGGACGAGCTCCTCCCGCCCACGAGATCGAAGGACCGACAGGTCGTTGTCGTCGACGATGCGATGCCCCGTGATCCGGTACTCGATCGACGCGTAGGGAAGCTCCAGGAAGACTCTGTCGCCATGGCGAAGCTTGTCGATGGCCGAGAACGGTGCCCCATAGGTCGTCCGATGACCCGCGACATAGACGAGCTCGCCCTCCCCGGGCATCGACGTCTCCATCTGCCGGCCTGGCCCGCGGCGGAGATCGGCCGAGCTGGTCCCGTTGACGACGACCGCGTCGAGGTCGAGTCGCGGGATCTCGAGCCGCGCGACGGGGTCTCCCTCCACGCTCGCGAGGCGGTATGCACGCGCCTCTTTGCGAACGTCAGGGCTCTTCGAGGCGGCCTTGTTGCTCTCTGGAGGTGTCCGGACGACGCGCCACCCTTCGAATCGCTTGTCGAGCTTCCTGTCCAGCCGGCGCTGCTCGTAGGCCGTGTACGCGGTTGTGAAGGGGTCCTTCCACAGGTACACGGTGGCGGACCACGCCAGGACGCCGAGCCCAACGACGAGAATGAGTGTGCCGAGGCGATGTCTCATGACCGAGCTCACAGATTAGGGCGAATGTGCCGGACGTAGGCGCGGACGAGCGTCGATGACGAGGGCGATGCGGTCGTGCGTCGTCGCTTCGGCGACCGCCGCCATCGTGACCGCGGCGAACGCCAGCGAAGGCGCGTACTTCTCGCAGTCGTGGGGCTGGGTGGCGCTCGCGTTTCTCGTCCCGACGACTCTCCTGCTGATCCTCGAACGCGCGACGATCCCGGGCCCGCTTCGGATCGCATTCGCGCTGTTCATGGCAGTGCTCGTGGCATGGATCGCGCTCTCGTCGCTCTGGTCCATCAGCGCTGCGGGGTCGGTTCGCGAGGTTGAGCGCGCCCTCGTCTACCTCGCGCTCGCATTCGCCGTTGGCATCGTCCTTCGGCGCGGCGACGCGCAGGCGCTGGCGGGCGGCGTGCTCATCGGCGTCGTTCTCATCGCGTCGTATGCGCTCGCGACCCGGCTCTTTCCGGACTGGCTGGACACGTACGACGACCCGACGCTTCCGTACCGGCTTTCTGAGCCGCTCGGGTACTGGAACGCTCTCGGCCTGCTTGCCGCGATGGGGCTTCTCGTCGCGTTGGGGTTCGTCGGCCAGAGCAGGACCGCGCGTCACTCACTGGCCGCCGCCGTCGTTCTGCCCGTCCTCGCGACGACGCTCTACTTCACGTTCAGCAGGGGTGCCTGGGCGGCGCTTGTGCTCGGTTTCGCAGGAACGATCGCGCTCGACCCCCGGCGCCTGCGGCTGCTCTGGTCGACGCTCGCAGTCGCTCCTGCCTCGATCGCGAGCGTCGCGCTCGCGTCGCGGCAGAGCGCACTGACGACGGAGGATGCGCCCATAGCCGATGCCGTTCGTGAAGGGCACCGGCTCGCGCTCGTGCTCGCCGCCCTCGCCCTCTGCTCGGGGGTGCTCGGGTGGGGTGCCGGCTGGATCGCGCGAAGCGTGACGATATCGCGCCGTACGCGCCGGATCGTGAACGTTGCGCTTGCGACGCTCGCCGCCACAGGGGCCCTCGCAGCGACTGTGGTCGTGGGCGGACCAGCGCGGGGTTTGTCCGAGCTCAAGGAGCGCTTCGACGCGCCACCTGCGACCCACGGAGCGGATCTGAATGCTCGCCTCTTCACCATCTCCGGCAACGGCCGCGGTGAGACCATCCGCGTAGCCTGGAAGGCCGCTCGTGAGCGGCCGGTTCTCGGCTACGGCGCCGGCTCGTACGAGTATCTCTGGTACGAGCGCCGGCCGAGCGCGCTGATCGTTCGAGATGCTCACTCGCTCTACGCGGAGGCGCTGTCCGAGATCGGACCGATCGGCCTGATGCTTCTCCTCCTCACCTTGGTCATACCTCTCGTCGCGGCGTTCGTGGCTCGACGCTCTCGCGTCGTGCCCGCGGCCGCCGGCGCATTCCTCGCCTGGGCCGCGGCGAGCGCGATGGACTGGCACTGGGAGATGGTTGGGGTCACCGTCACGGCGTTCCTCGCCGCTGGCGTAGCGCTCCTGGCTTCCGAGCGACGCGGACGGACTCCGATCCCGAAGGTCGCACGGTCGCTGCTCATCTCCGCCTCGATCGTGCTGACGGTGCTCTCGGTGGTCAGTCTCGTCGGGAACCAGGCCCTCTTCGCAGGGCGCGAAGCGTTACTGCGTCGCGACTGGGCGGCGGCTCAGGGCCACGCACGTCGTGCGCAGGCGCTTCTTCCGTGGTCCTTCGAGCCCGAGCTTGCGCTCGGTGACGCGGCCGCCGGTGTCGGCGATCGACGGGCAGCGCTCGATGCGTACCGTCACGCGGTGGCGACCGACCCCCGGAAGTGGGTTCTGTGGCTCCGGCTCGCCCAGGTCGCACGGGGCGCTGAGCGAGCGGCGGCGTACGATCGCGTGCGCGATCTCAATCCTCTCGAGAAGGATCTCCCGGGGGAAGGCCGCGCGTCCGGCTAGCTCTGGCGCAAGACCGGCATCCGCTCGCGCGGATCCCGGTCGCGCGAAGATCCCTGAAGGCGTCCGCTTCGCGGCCGCGGCGCTCCGCCTTCACATCAAGGTTCTAGCTCTTGCGGCGCTCGCGCCGTCGCAATGCCACGCCGAGAGCCACGAGCCCTCCGCCGACGACGACGGTTCCGAGAAGCGAGAGCCCGGTGTTCGGCAGCGCTGCAGCCTCAGCGGCAGTAGCCGAGGAAGTGTCTTCGCCGGCCGTGGCCGAGATGTTGACTCCCGCAACCTGTGTCCCGTACTGATCGGAAGCCGACGATGGGTTCGCTGCGTAGGCAGCACCTCCGAGCGCAATGAAGACCCCGAGCACCAGGGCCACGTATGCCGCGGCGAACATGACCGTCGACCAGCGCGAACTACCCATTCCTCAACCTCCCGGTCGCAGGATACAGGGGTACCCCCCGGGTCTGACACTAGCCTTAGGTCTAGGTAGTAGCTCGACGAGTCACGCGCGCGACGACCTCACGAGGGTCTGGCAGCCAGCGTGACAGCGATCGTGCGACGCTTGCCCCCGCGGATGATCGTGATCGACACCTCGTCGCCGGAACGCCGGGCGTCGACTGCGCTCTGCAACGCGGCTGCCGACGCGATCTTCTCGCCGTCGAACGCGATGATCACGTCACCGCCCGTGGGTCGCTCCTGACCGTCGACCGTCTCCGCGCCGGTCGCGGCACGAAGCCCGGCTTCCTCCGCGGGCGTGCCGCTTCGCACCTCGGTCACCGCCACTCCCCCGGGCACCGCGACCATTGTGATCCCGAGGTACGCGTGCGTGACCTCGCCCTTCTCGACGAGCTGCGCGGCGATCAAGCGAACGGTGTTCGACGGGATTGCGAAGCCGACGCCGTCCCATCCACCCGAGTCGCTTTCGATCTGGGCGTTGACCCCGATGACGCGGCCTCGGAGGTCGAGCAGCGGACCGCCCGAGCTCCCGTGGTTGATGGCGGCGTCGGTCTGAATCGTGTCCGTGATCGTGAAGTTGTTCGGCGCGGTCATCTGCCGATGCAGAGCGCTGACGATCCCACTCGTAACGGTGCCCTCGAGCCCGAACGGGCTGCCCATCGCGATGACACCGTCCCCGACGGCAACCTTGCTCGAGTCTCCGAGCGGGAGGGGCTCGAGGAGCGATGGAGGAGCGTCGACCCTGAGCACCGCAAGATCCGTCGACGGGTCGGTTCCCACGAGCTCGGCCGTGAACGCCGAGCCATTCCAGAAGCTGACCGAGATCGAAGTTGCGCCGGCGACGACGTGCTGGTTCGTGACGATGTGCCCGTTTCGGTCGTAGACGAACCCCGACCCTTGGGCACGTGTCGGTGCCTCGCCCAGCGACGGGCTCCCAGCGGTGGCAGCGATCTCCACGACGCTCTTCCACGCGCGATCGTGTATCTGCCCGATCGACAGACCGTCGGCGACGGCCTCAGGTTCGGAGTCCGTGACGGTGACCTGGCGCACGACCGTCGCGGGGTCGTTGCCGAGCAAGGCGAATGCAGTCGCCCCGAGACCGAGGCCGAGCACGAGCGCGGCGACGAGGCCGATAACGACGAGTGGAGTTCGAGATGAGCGCGATTCCATGGAGCCCGTTCGCCGAACAGTGTGTCGGAATCGCAATGGAGAGGCGTGAACGAGGTCTAAGACCCGACTAAGAAGTCGCTAAGACTCCTCCGGGAGCCCAAGGCAGTGCGCACAATGCGGGCGATGAAGATCCTCGTCGTCGACGACGAGCGCGCCGTGCGGGAGTCGCTGCGGCGGGCGCTCGAGCTCGAGGGCTACGAGATCGAGCTCGCGTCGGACGGTGAGGAGGCGCTCGTGCGGCTCGGGCTCGAGTCGCCCGCGGACGCGGCGATACTGGACGTCCTCATGCCCGGCATCGACGGGCTCGAAGTCTGTCGGCGTCTCCGCGCGAGCGGGAACTCCGTGCCAATCCTCATGCTCACGGCTCGGGCCGAGGTCGACAGCCGAGTGGCCGGGCTCGATTCGGGCGCCGACGACTACCTCCCGAAGCCGTTCGCGCTTGCCGAGCTGCTCGCACGCCTCCGTGCGCTGTTGCGACGCGCGGCGAACGGTGAGACCGGGGCGGACGTCCTCCGCTTCGCCGACGTCGAGCTCGATGTCGGAGCTCGAGAGGTGAGACGCGCCGGACGCCAGATCGAGCTCACGCGAACCGAGTTTTCCCTCCTCGAGCTCTTTCTCCACAACCCGCGTCAGGTGTTGACGCGATCGATCATCTTCGAGCGCGTGTGGGGGTACGACTTCGGTCCGACATCGAACTCCCTCGACGTCTACATCGGCTACCTGCGGCGGAAGACCGAAGACGGAGGCGGCACACGGCTCATCCACACGGTTCGCGGTGTGGGATACGCGCTCAGGGAGCAATGAGCTTCCGCGTCCGAATCGCCGTTTCCGCGGCCGCTGCCGTTGCGTTCGCCGTCGTGCTCGCCTCTGCGCTCGTCTACGTCGTCGCGCGCGAGGAGCTGCGCGCGCCGATCGACGACGCGCTCGAACGGCGAGCCGCGGAGATCACCCGGCAGCCGCTCCGCGCGTTCGACGTCCCGAGCGGGGAGACGTTCCTCGCTCTGCGTCCGGAGTTCGGCGACGTCGGCGCCTACGTCCAGCTCGTCAAGTCCGACGGAAGCACCCTGCTCCCCGCGCTGCAGCGTGTGGCGCTGCCCGTTGACGACGACGTGCTCGCGGTCGCCGGCGAGGGGCAGGAGGCGTTCTGGACCGAGACGGAGGTCGCCGGCACCCATGTTCGGGTGTTCACCTTCGGATACGGGCCTGACGCCGCCGTCCAGGTCGCACGACCGCTCACCGAGGTCGACGCGTCGCTCCACCGGATCGGGCTCTACCTCCTGCTGATCGCGGCGGTCGGGGTTGCGATCGCCGCACTGCTCGGGCTCGTGGTCGCCAGGGCGGCGCTATCCCCCGTTAGACGCCTGACGGAGGCCGCCGAGAGGGTGACGGAGACGCGCGATCTCTCCGAACGCATCGACGTGAGCGGGCGCGACGAGTTGAGTCGGCTGGCCGCGAGCTTCAACACCATGCTCGCCACGCTCGAGGACTCGACCAGGGCGCAGCGCCAGCTCGTGGCCGATGCATCGCACGAGCTACGAACGCCGCTCACGAGCTTGCGCACGAACATCGAGGTGCTCGCGAGCGAACGAACGCTCCCCGTGGAGGATCGCCGCCGACTGCTGTCGGACGTCGTGGAGCAGCTCGGCGAGATGACCACCCTGATCGCCGAGCTAATCGAGCTGGCCCGGGCGGAGCAGCACACCGCGGACCCGGAAGACGTGCGGCTCGACCTACTCGTCGCGGACGCCGTGGAGCGAGCGCGCCGCAACCGGCCCGGGGTCGTGTTCTCGACGGAGCTCGACGAGACAGTCGTGCACGGCGTTCCCACAAGCATCGAGCGAGCGGTCGTGAACCTCCTCGACAACGCCGCGAAGTGGAGTCCGGTCGGCGCTGAGATCGAGGTAGGGGTCAGGGACGGTCGGCTGACCGTGCGGGATCACGGGCCGGGTATCGCGGACGAGGATCTTCCGTACGTCTTCGATCGTTTCTATCGTGCGAGGGCGGCGCGTGGGCTTTCCGGCTCCGGGCTGGGTCTCGCCATCGTTCGTCAGGTCGCCGAGGCGCACGGGGGCGAGGTGGTCGCAGAGCAGGCGGAGGGCGGCGGGACCCGCATGGTGCTAAGCCTGCGCCGGGCCCCCGTGGCGGCAGTCGGCGCGGCGTCTTCCTAACCACTTCCTACGGTCTCTCAGAGCGTTCTCAGCACTGCGGGCGTGTTCGACGGGCTGCGTCGAACGCTTCGGATCTTCTTAGGTCCATCTCAGCCGTCTCTTAGATACCGATGGTCTGATGCGAGACATGACGAAGAAGACGAAGTTCACGTTCGGCGCCGGGGTCGCCGCAGCAGCCATGCTCGTCGTTGCGCTCGGCGCCGCCGGCGCGATCGCGGCTTCGAAGGCGCTCTCGCCCGCGAAGGAGAGCCAGGCCGTGATCGACGACGCTGCCAGGCAGCTCGGCATCGAGCCCAGTGCGCTCTCGGAGGCCATCACGGAGGCGCTGAAGAACCGCGTCGACGCCTCAGTCGAGGCGGGCCTCTTGACGAAGGAAGAGGCGAGCGAGCTCAAGAGCCGGATCGACTCCGGCGAGACCCCGCTTCTGTTCGGAGGTTTCGGCCATCGCGGCCCTGGCTTCGGGCACCCGGGGCCCTTCGGGAACCTCGATGCCGCGGCGGCCTACCTCGGCCTCACGACGGCGGAGCTGCGAGAGCAGTTGGCCGACAAGACGCTGGCCGAGATCGCCAAGGCGAGGGGTAAGTCGGTCGACGGACTCGTCAAGACGCTAGTGACGACAGCGGAGAAAGCGATCGACGAAGCGGTTGCCGACGGACGGCTCACGAAGGAGCATGCCGCCAAGCTCAAGGCGGATCTCGGCGAGCGTGTCGAGAGCCTCGTCAACGGCGAGTTCAGGGACCACGGCTTCGGGTTCCGACACGGATTCGGACCCGGTTCGGCGTCGCCCCGCGGGCCACCGGCATTCGAAGGTCCGCGCGCGTAGCTCCCTCGTAGCGGGGTCGGGTTTCGGCCTGGCCCCGCTTCTCGACCCTACTCCCTCGATCGAGGATATCCCTCGATCGGGAAGGGGTACCTCGTTCGAGGGATTGCATCCCCCGAATGCGTCATTACAAGGAGATTGGGGAGAGGGGAAGGGAACCGCGCGCCTGTCCCTCGGGGCGGGCGCGCGGCAAGATCCCGACCCCCACCGGTCGGGGCCGCCGCCCCCCTCCCCAACTTTGCGCAGGTCGAAAGCCGCTATCGCGGCCTTGTCGTTCCGTGTGCTGAACGCCCGGTGCTTCAGGGCTCCCAGGTCTCGCCGCGCGTGTCCCAGCCGATCAGGACATGGGCGGAGACGAGGACGGCGACGCGCTCGAGGAACGCCCGCTCGGCGTCGCCGTCGACCCACAGCTCGCCGACCGGTGCCCCCTGGAAGCTGATCGGAACACGGAGGCGCTTCGACTCGTCCGGCGCACCGGCTTCCGGCCCGAGAACGAGGTCACCCTCCTCGAGGAAGGCGACTCCGGCCCACGCGATTCCGGGTTCCTCCGCGAGAAGCCGGACCGTCGACCGGAGGACGGCGTCGGCATCCCCACCCCGGTTGAGGATCCGGTCGAGCGCCTCCAGTGCGCGCGTGCTCATTCCTTGAGATCCGTACCCTCGAAGGCGCGGATCGCGGTCCGGAACGTCTCCGGGATCGGCGTCGGCAGCCGGCCGTCGAGATCGACGAGGACGACCGTCTGCGACGCCGTCACCATCAGCGTCTCGTCGGGCAGGCGGTAGGCGGCGCACTCGTAGGTGACGCTCGTGCGCCCGATTCTGCTCACTCGGACGAAGGACTCGATCAGGTCGTCGAAGCGCGCCGGAGCGACGTACTCGACGTGCGACGCCCGCATGACGAACTCCGCATCGTCGAGGTGGGTCAGGCCCAGGTGGCGGTGGTACTCCGTGCGGGCATGGTCGAAGTAGGGGAGGTAGCGCCCGTAGTACACGACTCCCTGAGCGTCCGTGTCGGAGAACCAGACACGCGACAGCGCGGAGTACTTGAAGGGAGGGCGCCGGTCGGTGACGCGACCGAGCTCGAGCGGGTCGTACACAGGCCGATCCTATGCGCGGATGAGGGCGAGAACCTCGTCGCGCTTCTGGATCATCAACCCCTCCGAGAGCGCTTCGAGGTTCAGGCGCACGAGTGGCTCGGTGTTCGAAGGACGTACGTTGAAGTGCCAGTCGTCGAAGTCGATCGAGATGCCGTCGAGGTGCGAGACTCGCCCACCCTCGGCTGAGTAGCGCTCCTTGAGCTCTTGGAGCTTCAGCGGGATGTCGGCCACCAGGGTGTTGATCTCCCCGGTGAGGAAGAACCGCTGCCGAAACGGAGCAAGGATCTCGGACAGCTTGCGACCCCGCCGGGAGAGGAGCTCCAGCATGAGGAGGAAGGGCACGACCCCGCTGTCGGCCTGCGAGAAGTCGCGAAAGTAGTAGTGCCCCGAGACCTCGCCGGCGAACGCCGCACCCTCCTTGCGCATCCGGTGCTTGATGAACGCATGTCCGACCCGGCTGGCGAGGGGGATCCCGCCGGCGCGCTCGATCGTCTCGGGCACGGCGCGGCTGGCGCGGACGTCGTAGATCACCTTCTCGCCCGGGGTCTTCTCGAGCACGGCCTCGGCGAGGAGCGCGGTCACGAAATCGCCGGGGACGAACTCGCCCGTGTCGTCGACGAAGAAGCAGCGGTCAGCGTCGCCGTCGAACGCGACGCCGAGGTCTGCGCTCTCCTCGCGGGTTCTCGCGACGATGTACTCGCGGTTCTCGGCGAGTAGCGGGTTCGGCTCGTGGTGCGGGAAGCTTCCATCGGGCTCGAAGTAGCAGCGCACGACCTCGAGCCGCGGAATTCGGTCGAGGACGGGTGGCAGCATCACGCCCGCCATGCCGTTGGCCGCGTCGACGACGACCCGGAGCGGGCTGATCGCTACCGCGTCGACGAAGGAGAGCACCTTCGAGACGAAGCCCTGCCAGACGTCCTCGTGGTGCACCTCGCCACGCCGCTTCGTCGGCCCGAGCTCGCGAGCCGCGCGCTCGCGAATCTCGGCGAGGCCGGAGTCGCCGCCCACGGGCAGCGCTCCACGGCGAACGATCTTCATCCCCGTGTAGTCCTTCGGGTTGTGGGAGGCGGTGACGCAGATGCCGCCCTCGAGCTCGAGCTCTCCGACCGCGTAGTAGACCATCTCCGTTCCGACGAGTCCGATGTCGATGACGTCGGCGCCACCGTCGGCGGCTCCTTCGATCACGGCCGCTGCCATCGTCGGTGACGACAGCCGCATGTCGCGTCCGACGGCGATCGTCCGCGGCTCGAAGTGCTCGACATAGGCCCTCCCGATGCGGTACGCGCCGTCCTCGTCGAGCTGCGAGGGGTAGAGCCCGCGTACGTCGTACGCCTTGAACACGCCGGGGTCGAGCACGACGGGATGCTAGCCATCCTCTTGGGGCGGGATGTTCGAAGCCCCTGGTGTCGTTTCTAGACTCTAGGTATGGAGCGAAAGCTCGCAACGGTCCTGTTCGTCGACATCGTCGACTCGACCGGCCTCGTCACGGGCGCCGATCCCGAGGTGGTGCGGCGCCGTGTGAACCAGTTCTTCGAGACCGTCTCGCGCTGCGTCGCCCAGCACGGCGGGATCGTCGAGAAGTTCGCCGGAGACGCGGTCCTGGCCGCGTTCGGCGTCCCACAGGCACACGAGGACGACGCGCAACGTGCCACCCGCGCAGCTCTCGCCATGCGCGACTCCGTCGTCGAGCTCGGCCTCCAGGCGCGGATCGGAATCGAGGCGGGCGAGCTCGTCGTGGAGGATGCCGAGTCCACGTTCGCCACCGGCGAGGCCGTGAACCTGGCCGCCCGACTCCAGCAGGCGGCGAGACCGGGGGAGATCCTCGTCGGGCCGACCGCGTATCGTCTGGCCGCCGGAAGCGTGGTTGTCGAGGACGCCGGTCCGCTCGAGCTGAAGGGCATGGATGCGCCGCTTCGCGCGTGGAGGCTGGTCGACGCGCTGGAGGGTCCTGGTCGACCGTTGGGGCCGCGTGCTCCCCTCGTGGGCCGGGAAGCTGAGCTCGAGCTCCTCGAGAACACGTTCGCCCGGATGCTTCGGGACCGCCGCGCGCATCTCTTCACGATCTACGGAGAGCCGGGTATCGGGAAGAGCCGGCTCGCCCGCGAGTTCCTCGACGGCGTCGAGCGCGCGAGCTGCCTCGTCGGTCGCGCCCTGCCGTACGGGGAAGGCGTCACGTATTGGCCGCTCGCGGAGATGGTCAAGGCGGCGGCGGGCATCTCGGACGACGACCCCCTCGAGGAGGCGTTCGAGAAGCTCCGTGAGTGCTGCGCAGAGGACGCCGTCGCAGACGTGCTCGGCCTCGCCGCCGGGTTGATGGAGGCACTGGAGGGCGAGCGCAGCCCACAGGAGATCGCCTGGGCGGCACGCGAGGTGATGGAGGGCATCGCGGACGTCCAGCCGTTGATCCTGCTCTTCGAGGACATCCACTGGGCCGAGGGTCCGCTGCTCGATCTGATCGAGCATCTCGCGGACTTCGTGCGCGCGCCGCTCCTCATCGTCTGTCTCACCCGCCCCGAGCTGCTCGAGACGCGGCCGGGGTGGGGTGGAGGGCGCGTCCGTTCGACGGCGATCGAGCTCGAGCCGCTCTCCGACGAGGAGAGCGAGCTGCTCGTCGAGAAGCTCCTCGCGCAGCTCGCCGGCGCATCGGGCGAGGTGCCGCCGACGCTCCCCAAGGAGGCGCTCGAGAGGACCGAAGGCAATCCACTCTTTGTCGAGGAGACGATCCGTATGCTCGTCGAGAGCGGATCCGGCAACGGTGCAACGGATCGCGTCCCCGACACCCTCCAGGCTCTGATTGCAGCCCGGATCGACCATCTCGCGCCGGCGGGGAAGACGCTCCTTCAGCGCGCGTCGGTGATCGGGCGGGTCTTCTGGAGGGGTGCCCTCGAACATCTCGCTCCGGACGTCGAGGAGATCGACGCGCTACTCGAGGATCTTCTCCTGCGCGAGCTCCTTCTCCGCGAGCCGCGCTCGTCGATCTCGGGCGAGACGGCGTACCGTTTCAAGCACCTCCTCATCCGCGAGGTCGCCTACACGGGCATGGCCAAGCTCTCCCGCGCTCAGTACCACGCGCGCTTTGCCGAATGGCTGGCCGAGCGGACTGGCGAAGAGCTCGTCGAGATCCGCGCCTATCACCTCGACCAGGCCGTCGAGTTCCTCACCGAGCTCGAAGGCGCAGCCCCGGACGAGCTCGCGCAGGAGACGGCCGAGGCCCTCGTCACGGCCGCCAAGCGAGCGATCGCGCGCGAGGCGTATACGAACGCTCGGGCGCTCGCGCTACGGGCAGTCGAGCTTCGTCCGACCCTCAGCGCGCGCTACATCGCCGCTCGGGCGGCCTGGAGGCTCCAGGACTTCGCCGCACTCGAGGTCGAGATGGCGAAGGTCCGCGATCAGGCCCGTGAGCAGGAAGAGCCCGTTGTGGAGGCCCTGGCTCTGACGGCGCTCGCCGAGGCGACCCTGAAGCGAGAAGGTGACCCGGTGGGGGCCAGGGCCCTGGTCGACGAGGCGCTGGCGATCCTCTCCAAGGAGAAGGATCCGGTGGCGCAGTTCGACGCTCTCACTGCTCGAGCGACGATCGGCGGTTGGCACGGCGACATGGACGAGGTCGTCCGCAGCATGGAGCAGGCGTACGCGCTCGCAATGGACGCCGGCCGGAAGGACTTGCAGACGATCGCCGCTCACGTACTCGCGCAGACGCACATCGTGCGCCTGGAGCTGGACGAGGCCGAGCTCCTGCTCACGCGGGCGCTGGAGCTCGCGGGGGAAAGCGGCAGCATCCGGGCTCGCGTCGGCGCAACGCTGTCATACGGCTGGTTCCTGGCGGTGAAGGGAGAGCTCGCCGCAGCCGAGACCGTCTACGAAGAGGTGCGTCAGACAGCCGCCGAGCTCGGCGTCGAGCCGGTCGAAGCTGCGGCGCTCGCCAGGCTGGGAGGGATCGCCTGGCGTCGTCACGACTACAAGCGGGCGGAGAAGCTGTTCCGCGAGGCCGTTCGGATCATGGTCGCCCGAGGTGATCGCGGCATCCTCCCCGACCTGCAGGCGTCGCTCGCCGAGACGCTCGCCGCCGCCGGCAAGATCGAGGAGGCCGAGCGCCTCGCCCTCGAGGTACAGGCCAGCACGCGGCCGGACGACCCGCACTTCAGAGTCACAGCGCTCGCGGCGCTCGCAGCCGTGCGTGCCGCGCAAGGCCGCGACGACGAGGCCGAAGAGCTCTACCGCTCTGCGCTCGGTCACACGGAAAACGGATTCGCGGTCTTGGAGCTCGAGCTACTGGAGCGTCTTGCGGCGTTTCTGCGAGGCCGCGGGCGGGACGACGACGCTGCGCCCTACGAGGCGCGACTCGCCGAGCTCACTCCCTCGTCGGACACGAGGACCGAGCGGATCGCCTGATTCGAGCGCTCGTCCGGCGACTCGGAGATCACCGTCGCCGGGCGCTCGAAGCCCGCGAGAGCGTCTCGAAGAGGCTCGACGCGAAGCGTCCCTTCGCCGTAGGGCAAGTGCTTCGTCTCGTTGCGATTCGCGAAGGCGATGTCCGAGAAATGGATGTGGAACGGTGCGCCCGGCTCGAGAACGTCGTCTGCCGCGACCAGCGCCTGGGTGAACGGCGCCGGCTCGAGGAACTGACCGTCGCTCGTCGCGTGCATGTGGGCGAAGTCGAGCACCGGGCGCACCCAGCCGGTGCGGCGGGAGATCTCCACGACGTCGTCGACCGAGCCGAGGTCGCGGACGCGACCCATGACCTCGACGCCGAACGTCACGCCGCGATCCTTCGCCTCGAGCCGCTCGCGGAGCATGCCGAGCTGATCCACGACCGCGTCGATCGCATCCTCTCGACTCCGACCGAGCAGGAAGCCGGGGTGGAAGACGACGAGCTCCGCGCCGCTCGCGGCCGCGATCCCCGCGCTGCGGTCGAGGGCGCCCACGGCGGAGGTGAACTTGCGCCCGCTCGCCTCGAGGTGGCCCATGAAGCCGAAGAGTGGCGCGTGCACGGACAGGGCGAGGTCGTTCTCGCGCGCGAGCTCGCCCAGTCGCTCCGCGAACGGGTAGTCCATCCAGAAGCCGCTCTCGAAGTCGATCTCGCACGCCGAGTAGCCCCGCTCGCGGAGGAGCTCGATCGCCTGCTCGGGCGACTCCCGCGACGGCAGCCGGGCCGGGCCGACGCGAACGCGAGACGACATCGGGCCATCGTAGTACCGCCGATGTGATTGGCTCTCGGAGATGAAGGCGACCATGCTCCTCGCGGACTACGCCGTCGTGTCTGACGGCAAGCTCACCATCGTCGGCGGCGGCTGGTCGCAGACCGGCCCCGAGCCGTCGGCTTTCGGCATCGGGCTCCTGATCCAGGTGCCATGGGACCAGGCGAACACGCTGCACTCCTTCTCCGTCGAGCTCCTCGACGCAGACGGAGGCGCGGTCGCGTTCGAGGCTGACGAGGAAGGTGATCATGTGGTTGCGTTCGGCGGCGAGTTCGAGGTGGGGCGGCCTCCCGGGCTGAAGCCGGGCACGCCGCTCGACTTCCCCGTCGCCGTGAACTCGGCGCCGTTGCCGCTCGAGCCCGGTCGTTACGAGTGGCGCTTGACGATCGACGGCACGCCACGCGAGGACTGGACGCTGCCCTTCACGGTCCGGGCCGAGGACGCCTAGACCGCTCGCCGCGAGGGGCCGGACTCCGTCCGATCGGGTCCGTACGCTCGAAGCGTGGCCAATGCTCCGACCCGCATCGATCTCCTCGAGCTCGACATCGACCTTCGACTCTCGGATCTTTGGCGCGAGGCCCTGGACGTGTCCGACTGGAGCCTGGAGGTCGTGGCCGCGTTCATCCGGGCCGCGTACGGCAAGGGCTACTGCGACGCGCTGACCGAGGAGTCGCCCGGCTTGCTCTGCGTGGAGCACGGATACCGCATGCCCGATCGCCGCGTGCCCGAGCGCGACGCGGCGTAAGCGCTTGTTCACCAGGTTTTCCCGCTCGCAGGGCCAGATGAGTGATGCCACGATCTCGCGCGTCCGGATGCGCGATCTGGCGTGTCGGGGCCGCTTCCGCCGGGCGTGCGCTTCGCGACGGAAGAGCGGCACCGAGGCGTCCAGCATCGCCGCCGCTCTACCGTCGCGCCCCCGAGCGGCCAGCTCACGCCCCGGAGAAGGCGATCCCATGGCATCACTCATCTAGACTGTCGACCGTGGCACGGAAAGCGAGTCCCGCGCGGCTCGTGATCGCGCTCTCGGTGGCTGCGGTCCTGGCCGTGTTCCTCCTGTACACCTCGATCGCCGGGGGCGGCAATCCGTCGATCGCTCCGAGCGAGCTCGCCGGTCGATCGGGCAAGGTTCAACTCGCGGGACTCGTGGTCGGCCCTGTCGTGGGCGATGCCCACGCCGGCGGACTTCGCTTCAAGCTCAAGGACATCGGAGGCAAGCCGCAGACGGCCGTCGCGGTGCGTTACGCAGGCTCCGTGCCCGATCTCTTCAAGGTCGGACGGCACATCGTCGTCGACGGGCAGCTCCGGAACGGCACGTTCGTCGCCGATCCCGGCTCGATGATCACGAAGTGCCCGTCGAAGTACGCACCGAAGCAGAGCGGCGACCCCGCCTGACGGGAGGTCCATGCCCGAGCTGGGTCGCGCCGCGCTCGTAGTCACCCTCGGTCTGTCCGTCTATGCGCTGGTCGCTGGTGCGGCTGCCGCGCGGCTGGGCCGCCGCCGCCTTGCCCAGTCGGCGCAGAACGCGCTCGTGGCGGCCTTCTTCACAACGGTCGTCGCCTCCGCAGTGCTGCTCGCAGCACTGCTACGGCACGACTTCTCGTTCACGTACGTCGCACGAACCACGAGCGAGGCCCTCCCGACGGCGTACACGATCTCGGCGTTCTGGGGCGGCCAGGAAGGATCGCTGCTGCTCTGGCTGCTCATCCTCACGGGGTTCGGCGCCGCCGCGGTCCGACTGAACCGGGGGTGGGCGCGCGACCTCATCGTCTGGGTTGTGCCCGTCTTCGCCGCGGTTGCGGTGTTCTTCTCGTTCCTCGTCGTCGCAGTCGCAAGCCCGTTCGCTACGCAGGCGGCTCCCCCGGACGGCGCGGGGATGACCCCGAGCCTCCAGAACCCGTACATGCTCGCGCACCCGATCTTCCTCTACCTCGGCTACGTCGGCTTGAC
This sequence comes from Gaiellaceae bacterium, assembly GCA_035293125.1. GTDB lineage: Bacteria > Actinomycetota > Thermoleophilia > Gaiellales > Gaiellaceae > GMQP-bins7. The sequence continues at coordinate 18,549 of DATDOS010000190.1, forward strand.
CGTTCCGTTCGCCTTCGCGCTCGGCGCGCTCCTCTCGGGCCGGGTCGACGAACGGTGGCTCGTCGCGAGTCGCCGCTGGACGCTTTTCGCGTGGGCGGCGCTTGGAATCGGCCAGCTCCTCGGCGCGCACTGGGCCTACGTCGAAGTGGGGTGGGGCGGGTACTTCGCGTGGGACCCGGTCGAGAACGCGGCCCTGATGCCGTGGCTCGCCGCGACCGCGTTCCTGCACTCGGTGATGATTCAGGAGAAGCGGGGGATGTTGAAGGTCTGGAACGTCCTCCTCGTCCTCCTCGCCTTCTCGCTCGCCCTGTTCGGGACATTCCTCACGCGATCGGGGATCCTCAACTCGATCCACTCCTTCACGCAGAGCGCGATCGGGCCCTGGTTCCTGGCCTTCATCGGCTTGACGATGGCCGTCTCGCTCGCATTCGTCTTCTGGCGACTCCCGCTACTCCGCTCGGCGACGAAGCTCGAATCTCCGATCTCGCGCGAGGCGGCGTTCCTCTACAACAACCTCCTCTTGCTGGCGCTCTGCCTCGCGATTCTCTGGGGTGTCGTGTACCCGATGCTGTCCGAGCTCGTGCGCGGCGAGGCCGTGGTGCTGGGGCGCTCCTACTACGACTTCTTCCTGAGGGTGTTCGGGCTCCCGTTGCTTCTGCTCATGGGGATCGGCCCCCTCATCGCGTGGCGGAGAGCTTCGCTCCGCAGTCTGCTCACGACGTTCCGCTGGCCGACGGGGGTCGCCGTCGCTACGGGAGCGGTCCTGCTCGCACTCGGTGCGGGGAGATCGCTGCCGGGGCTCATCGCGTACACCTTCTCCGCATTCGTCGCCGCGACGATCGTCATGGAGTTTGCCCGCGGCACACGCGCCCGCAGGGCGCTCGGGGCAGAGTCGTGGCTGGGCGCGTTCTCGTCGCTCATCGCCCGCAATCGGCGCCGCTACGGCGGGTACGTCGTCCATGCCTCGATCGTCCTGTTGGCGATCGGAGTCGCGGGATCGAGCGCGTTCGACTCGGTGACCGAGGCGAAGCTGGCACGAGGGCAGTCGTTGGAGATCGGCGGCTACACGCTCGTCTACGAGTCGCTCGACGAGCGATTGGCTCCGAACGCGACGGAGATCCGAGCGACGCTCGCGGTCAGTCGCGGTGACCGGGATCTCGGAACCCTGGAGGCGGGGAAGAACGCGTACACGATCGAGCAGCAGGTCTCGAACGAGGTCGGGATCCGAAGCGACAAGCTGACGGGCGAGGATCTCTTCGTCATCGCCGAGCAGATCGATCCGGACGGAAGCGTGTACTTCCGCGTCTTCGTCAAGCCGCTCGTCAACCTGATCTGGCTTGCCGGGCTCGTGTTCCTCCTCGGCTCGGTCGTCACGCTCTGGCCCGACCGGCGCGAGCAGCGGAGGCTCGTCTCGCGTGTCAGCGAGGTCGGCGTCCCCGCGACCCGTTGACGATCGCACTGGTGCTTGCCGCGGCCCTCGCTGTCGGCTGTGTCGTCGCCGTCGCGCTGCCGTTTCTCAGGGAGCCGGACCCGGTGTCCGATACCCTCGATGAGCTCGACGAAGGCGAACGACGCCGACTCGAGCTTCTCGAGGCCCGCGATCGGGCGCTCGCAGCGCTCAAGGAGCTCGAGTTCGATCACAGGACCGGAACGATCTCAGATGAGGACTATCGAGAGCAGGTTGGCCCGCTTCGGCGTGAAGTTGCGACTGCGCTCCAAGCTGTCCAGCGAGATGAGCCCGAGCTGCTGCAGGGCGGGGGCGGGGAGGGACGTCCGGCGGGCGGGCGAACCTAGAGCAATGGGCCGACGGTCTCTGCCCATCGTCGGGCTTGCTCTTGCTCTCGTCTTCTCGGCGCCGGCGGCGGGAGACGACATCGGCGATCAGAAAGCGGCGGTCGATGCGAGGATCGCCGCGCTCCAAGCCGAGATCGCGGCCTCGAAGCAGCAAGAGGGCGTTCTCACTTCACAGTTGTCGGCCGTCGTGTCAGAGCTCGGTGCGGCCCAGGCGGCGGTGGACGAGGTGCAGTCGAGCCTCGACGTCCTGGAAGCGGAGCTCGCGACTGAGCAGGATCGCCTCGAGCGCCTGACGGCACTACTCGAGAGGCAGACGCTCCGTCTCGAACGGCTCCAGGCCGAGTACGAGCGCGCCGTCGCCATCCTCGAAGCCCGGGTTCGCGCCATCTACATCGCGGAGCCGCCGGACGTGCTGTCGTTCCTCGTCTCGGCGTCGAGCTTCGATGATCTGATCGACAGCTACGAGTTCCTGAGCCGGATCGGCGCCCAAGATCAACGGATCGCCGGCCAGGTGGAGACGGCAAAGCGGCGAGCGGCCGCCGAGCGGCAAGCCACCGCCAGTACGAGGCGGCTCGCAGCGGCCACGGTCTCGGTGATCTCGGCCAGGACGGACGAGGCTCGGACCGCTCGCGACGAGTTGGCCTCGAACCGCGACACGCTGGCAGCGGCTCGGCAACTCAAGCAGAGCGCCCTGGCGGGCTCGCGTGAGACGCGGGAGGAGTACCTCGCGGAGGTCGAAGCCTTGGCTGCTCAGAGCGCAGCTCTGGCCGCGACGATCCGGGATTCGCAGGCGGGAGCAGGCTCGACCGGCACGGGAGCCCCGTCCGCCGCGGGTCTCATCTGGCCGGTGGACGGCGTCGTCGTGAGCGGATTCGGCATGCGCTGGGGACGAATGCACGAAGGGATCGACATCACCGCATCTTCCGGCACGCCGATTCGGGCCGCGGCCTCCGGCACCGTCATCCACGCAGGCTGGCTGGGGGGATACGGGAATCTCGTGGTGATCGATCACGGCAATGGGCTCGCGACCGCGTACGCGCATGCCTCGGCGATCCTCGTCAGCCTCGGGCAGCAGGTCGCCCAGGGCGAAACCGTCGCGCTCGTCGGGTCGACCGGGAACTCGTCGGGACCCCACCTCCACTTCGAGGTCCGCGTCAACGGCGTCGCCGTCGATCCGCTCCTCTACGTCTAGGGCGCGGAGTCAGGCGGCTTCGGTTGCCGCTTGCGGCAGCGCCACGGGAACGACGACGTGCAGGTCCGGAATAGCGCGCCAACGCTCCTCCAGGCCGAGACCGTAGCCGGCGAAGAGCTCGTCGGGAACGCTGAAGCCGACATAGAGGAGCGGAAGCTCGTCGACGAGTCGGCGATACGGGCGGTCGAGGAGAGCCACCGCTGCGAGGCTCGCCGGGTTTCGAAGGCCGAGCGTTCTGCAGAGGAAGTGAAGCGTCAGACCCGTGTCGACGACGTCCTCGACGATGAGCACATGCCGACCCTCGAGCTGAGTGTCGACGTCCTTGAGCAGGCGCACTCCGCCGTCCCGTCCACCGGTGTAGGGAGCGAGTTCGATTACATCGAGTGTGTGCGGTACCCGCAACGCCCGCGTCAGATCCGCGAGGAACACGACGCTCGACTTGAGCGGCGCGATCAGGATCGGATCGAGATCGGCATAGTCGCGGGCGATCTCGACACCGAGCTCTCCGACGCGGGCTGCGATCTCCGCGCGCGTCAGATAGACGGCGCCGACAGCGCCGCTCTCGGATCGCTGCTGCGAGGCCACTACGAAGCCAGCTGCAGCCGGTATCGCTGCGCGAGGCGCTCGATGTCGCGCCGGTAGAAGAGCTTGACCCGGACGTGCGGATACAGCCGCTGGACCTCGCGGAGCTTCCTGTTCTTGCGCGTCACGAGCGACTGCTTCATGACCGTCACCTCGATGAAGAGATTCTGCTCGGGGAGGTAGAAGTCCGGGGTGAACGCGCTCACGACGCGTCCCTCCGCGTCGCGCTCGAGAACGAACGAGTGCGGCTCGTAGTCCCAGGGTACCCCGTAGTAGTCGAGGATCTTGGCGCACTCGACCTCGACCCGATTCGCGAATCGCGGGGGCTCTGCTCCACAATATGCCTGGAAAACGGGGCTTTCCACCCGCACCTGAGCCAGGGTAGCAGTGGCCTCGGACGGCCCCGCTGCGCCGTAGACTGTCGACATGGCCGGGCCCGGCGACGTTTTCCGGATCGCGCACCTCTCAGATCTGCACTGCGGGGGGCCGTACTTCGAGGCCAGCCTGCTCGAGCGGGCGATCGGAGAGATCAACGAGCTCCGGCCCGACGTCGTCGTCTGCTCGGGCGACCTGACGACATTCGGCTTTCGCCACGAGTACCTGACCGCACGCGAGTACATCGACCGCATCGACTGCGACTCGCTCGTCGTCGTGCCGGGGAACCACGACTCGCGCAACGTCGGGTATGTCCACTTCGAGGAGATGTTCGGGGAGCGGAACTCCGTGCTGCGCAAGCGCGGTGTGGCGATCGTCGCCGTCGACTCGAGTGAGCCCGACCTCGACCATGGCCAGATCGGACGCGGCCGCTATCGGTGGATCGAGGAGCAGTTCGCGGAGGAGCCCTCAGATCTGAAGATCTTCGTGTTGCACCACCACCTCCTGCCGGTTCCGGGAACGGGCCGTGAGCGAAACGTCGTCTACGACGCGGGCGACGCGATCGAGTGCCTGCAGCGTGCCGGCGTCCGGCTCGTGCTCTCCGGCCACAAGCACGTGCCGTACGTATGGCGCCTCGAGGACCTCTTCGTCGTCAATGCGGGCACGGTCTCTTCGCTCCGCCTGCGCGGCAACACGAGGCCCTGTTACAACGTCATCGAGATCGCAGACCGCAAGGTGGAGATCTGGCGGCGCCACCCGTTCCACGGTCAGGTGCGGCTCGTCTCGTTCTCGCTCGACACGCTCGAGTATGCGAAGTTCACCGGCGCGATCGAGGACGAGGTCACCGCGCGAACTTGAGAGCCCTCGCAATCGTCGACGGCGAGCACTACGCCCCCGTCGTGCGGGACGCGCTCGCCGAGCTTCCGTACGAGGTCGTCGCCGCAGTTCTCGTCGGCGGAACGGAGAAGCTCAGGGGCGGTGAGGAGTACGGCGTTCCGGTAGTCGACGACGTCGACGCTGCTCTTGTGGCCTACGACCCCGAGATCGTGATCGACCTCTCCGATGAGCCCGTGCTTGGACCCGTCGAACGGTTTGCGCTTGCGAGCCGAGTGCTGGCACACGGCCTGCCCTACGTGGGCGCGGACTTCCGTCTCGATCCACCCGAGCGGCTGTCCTTCGAGCTGCCTTCCATCTCCGTCATCGGCACGGGGAAGCGCGTCGGGAAGACGGCGGTGACCGGACATCTTGCGCGCCTGATAGCGAAGGAACGGCGCGTCGTCGTCGTGGCGATGGGCCGCGGGGGCCCGGCGGAGCCCGAGGTCGTGACGATCCCACCGACTGTCGAGGCTCTCGTCGAGCTCTCTCGATCGGGTCGCCATGCGGCGTCCGATCATCTCGAGACGGCGGCTCTGGCCGGTGTCGAGACCGTCGGTTGCCGGCGTTGCGGCGGAGGGCTGGCCGGCGGTGTCGTCACGTCCAACGTTGCAGCCGGAGCGCAGACGGCAGCTGCTCTCTCTCCCGACTTGGTCGTGTTCGATGGGAGCGGCGCCGCGCTCCCGCCGATCGCCGCCGACCGCACGATCGTCGTCGTGGGTGGCCACCAGGATCCGGCCGTTGCCGCCGGCTATCTGAACACGTACCGCCTCCTTCTCGCCGACCTGGTCGTGGTGACCATGGCGGAGCCGGGGTCGGGCTGGGAGCACGTGCGTCGCGCCGTGCAGGCCGTTGTGCGACGTGATGTGCCCGTTGTCTCCACGGTCCTTCGACCTCGACCCACGGTCGACCTCAGCGGGAGGTCGGTTGCGTACTTCTGCACCGCGCCCGAGGCAGCGCACGCACCGCTGGCGGCACACCTCGCCGACGTCTACGGAGCGAAGGTGGTGCACGTGTCGGGCAACCTCGCCGACCGAGAGGCCCTCCGGGCCGAGCTCACGGTGGTCGAGGCCGAGGTCTTCCTGATCGAGCTCAAGGCGGCCGCGGTCGACGTCGTCGCGGAGACGGTGTTGCTCGTGAAGGGTGCCGACATCGTGCTCGCAGCGAATGACCTCGTCCCCGTCGTTGGCGAAGAGGACCTTGACGAAACGCTCCTCGACGTGGCCAAATTCGCACCGTGAGGGAACGTCGGTACACGATTCCGCTACCTCTCGGCGACGAGGTTCCGTTTTCGAAGGGGCTCATGGCCCGCGCGCTCGTCGTCACCGGCCTCGACCCCGAGCGCTCCTACCTGATCGCGCGTCGAGCCGACCGCGACCTCGCTGAGCGGGGCGCGGTCTCACTCGACCTGGATCGCCTCGGCGAGCTCGCCGCGGAGGTCATCGGCGACGAGGAGGCGGCCAAGACAGTCCGTCGCTTGCGGAGACTCGACGCCCTGCAGCGACTGGAGGAACCGCTCCTTCTCCTCGTCGGTGGCGCGACCGGGACGGGGAAGTCGACGATCGCGACCGAGGCTGCGCACCGGCTCGGGATCACGCGCGTCACGTCGACGGACTTCATCCGGCAGACGATGAGGGCGTTCTTCTCGGAGGAGTTCATGCCGTCTGTGCACTTCTCCAGCTTCGAGGCTCGGCTCGCCCTGACCAAAGCCGAGGAGGAGGAATCGGGCGACGCGGCGATCCTCGGCTTTCTCGACCAGACAAGGAATGTCCTCGTCGGTGTGCACGCGGCACTCGAACGTGCGGCCACGGAGCGCTGGTCGACGGTCCTCGAAGGCGTCCATCTCGTTCCCGGGATGGTTGGCACCGACTATCCCGGCGCGTTCGTCGTCCAGTGCGTCGTGGCAATCGAGGACGAGAACCTGCACCGAAGTCACTTCTGGGTGCGCGACCAGGCGACCGAGGGCCTCCGGCCGCTTGAGAAGTACCTGGACTCGCTGCCCCAGATCCGGGAGATCCAGGACTACCTCATCGAGCGCGCTCGGCGGCACGACGTTCCCGTGATCAGAAACGATTCGCTCGATCATGCGATCGGCGACGTCCTCGATCTCGTACTGCGACGCGCCGACCAGCTCGTCGCTGCTGTCTAGACCCCTCGTCTCTACACTTGGTGCCATGGTCGCGCGTGAGGACGTCGTCGAGGCTCTACACGGTGTCGAGGATCCCGAGCTCGGAATGGACATCGTGGAGCTCGGACTCATGTACGACGTGGAGGTCGATGGTCCGAACGTGAAGGTCCTCTTCAGCCTGACCTCGATGGGGTGCCCTGCAGGAGCGATGATCGCGGAGGGCATCGTCGACGCCGCGCGGGGCGTACCCGGGGTCGCGGAGGTGGAGGCCGAGCTGACGTTCGACCCGCCGTGGACGCCCGACCGCATGTCGGACGACGCGAAGTTCATCCTCGGCTTCGGCTAGGAGCTCGTACTCGCCGATGGTGGTCGCCGAAGGAGGTAGACGGCGACGAGCAGGATCCATGCGAACAAGAACGCTGGGCCGAAGAGGAAATCCCGCGAAGGAGACGAGGGTCACGACGAGACCGGCCCAGCCGACCCACCGAGGCAAGAGCCCGCTGCGGAGGAAGACCAGCGACGCGGCGAGGACGAGCGGGGCGGCAAGCGGTACTGCGAGCTCGGGATTGAGCGTGTAGGCGGCGTTGGTCAACAGGGGTGCGATGTCCGGATCGAGGCTGAACTGGTCGGGGTCGTTGTTGGCGGCGTCCGGTACGAACTGAGGGAGGGCCGTTCCGACGAAGGCGACCGCCACGAAGGTGCCGCCGGAAGAAGGGAGCTGCGACGGTGGTGAGGAGGAACGCGATCGCGAACTTCCGCTGGCCGCCGCCGTCCGCGTAGTACGAGAGGATCGCGTCGTTCGAGGCGCTGGGAGCCGGGGCGGACATGAAGAGCACACCGGCGATGACGTAGAGAACGGCGAAGACGATTCCGCTGATCGGCGACCAGCGTGCCGGGCGCCCTTGAACCACAGCCACCTCGGACTCGAGTGAACGCGGAAAGATGGCAAACCTCGGTCTGTTCGTCAAGCGCCCGCTGCTCAGGTGGGCGGCTATGCGGGAATCCGCAGGACGACCTTGCCGAACTGCGCGCCCGACTCGAGGCGCTCGTGCGCCCTCGCCGCCTCGGCGAGCGGGTAGACACTGTCGACGTGGACGCGTGCGCGGCCTGCGCGGATGAGCTCATAGGCGCCCTCGAAGTCCGACGGCATGCCCATCGTGGAGCCGTAGACCACCAGCTGCTTCCACCAGAGCCGGTACAGCCGGGCGGGGGGACTGTGCCCGGACGTCGCGCCGCACACGACCACGCGGCCGTCCTGGGCGGCTGCTGCAAGGGAGCGCTCCCAGGTCGCTTCCCCGACCGTCTCGACCACGATGTCTGCACCTCGACCGTCGGTCGCCTCCTTCACCACCTGGACGACGTCGTCGTCTGCGTGGCTCACCACGACGTCTGCGCCGAGGCTGCGGGCGCGCTCGAGCTTGTCGCGGCTGGAAGAGGTAACGATCGTCCGCGCACCGAGTGCTCGGCAGAGCTCGAACGCGGCGAGGGCGACCCCGCCGCCGATTCCCCAGATGAGCACCCACTCGTCCTCGCGGACGGCTGCCTTGGTCACGAGCATGCGGTACGCGGTCTCGAAGGTGAGCGGGAACGCCGCGCCCTCTTCGAACGAGAGGGAGTCCGCGAGCGGGTAGAGCTGGCCGGCCGGGATCGCCTTCAGCTCGCAGTACGTCCCGTCCGTGTGCTCGCCGATGACCGTGATGCGGCCGTCGTGGACGATTCCGGGGTTCACGACGACGCGATCTCCGATCGCGAACCCGTGAGCACTCTCACCCAACGCTGCGACCAGCCCGGCGCCGTCAGCACCGAGGATGCGCGGCTTCGGCGCAGACGGGAACCCCTTCCGCACCCAGACATCGAGGTGATTCAGCCCCGCGGCCTTCAAGGACACGAGAACCTCGCCGGGACCCGGCTCGGGATCGGCGACGTCCTCGTACCGAAGGACCTCCGGCCCCCCGTCCTCGTGTATACGAACGGCCTTCACGAGGCAGAATCCTCGCATGACTGGCCCTGAGCTGAGTAATTTGGCCGCGGATCTCGGGCTGGACGTGGTCGGGGCGGCGCGCGTCGTACCGTACGACGAGACGGAGCGGCACATCCGCGAGCGTAGAGAGCGGGGGCTCTTCGCGGACATGCGCTTCACCATGGCGCGGCCCGAGGTCTCGTGCCATCCCGAGCGTCTTCTCGACGAAGCGCGGTCGGTCGTCGCAGCGGCGCTGTGTTACTTCGCGCCGGCACCGGACCCCGGCAGGGACGAGGGCCGTCTTCCGCGCTACGCCTGGCGCGACGAGTACTCCGTGCTCCGTGATCGACTCGAGACGCTCGGCCGAAGACTGGGTGGCTCGTATCGCGTACTCGTCGACGAGAGCGATCACGTCGATCGCGAAGCGGCGGTTCGCGCCGGGATCGCGTTCTACGGCAAGAACACGATGGCCATCACTCGCCGCCACGGATCGTGGGTCGTCCTGGGGACGCTCGTCATCGACGTGGAGATCGAGCCTTCGCCCGTCCTCGAGCTCGACTGCGGCTCCTGTCGTCTCTGCATCGATGCGTGCCCCACGGGAGCGCTCGACGAGCCGGGAGTGCTCGATGCGACGAAGTGCCTCTCGTACTGGACGCAGGCTCCTTCGGTGATTCCCGAGGAGCATCGTCCAGAGCTTCGCGACGCCGTCTACGGCTGCGACATCTGTCAGGAGGTGTGCCCCTGGAACCGAGGCGTCGAGAAACGGCGCCGGGCCGACCCGCTTCCCAGTGGAGCGACGCCCGTCGTGTCCCTGCGGGAGTGGCTGGAGCGGAGCGGCGAGGATCTCATGGCCGAGCTCGATCGCCTCTACGTTCCGAGAAACGACGTGCGCTGGTTGCGACGAAACGCGTTGATCGCCGCCGGCAACGTGGGTACGGCCGAGCTGATGCCGAGCATCGAGCGCTACACAGCGGACGAGGACCCCATGCTCCGTGAGTCCGCGGACTGGGCGCGGGGCAGGATCAGGGAGCGAGTCGCTTGACGCCCGGCATCGACAACGACCGCATGGCAGTCCTCGTGCACGAGGTGCGCAGTCCCGTAGCTGCGCTCTCGGCGATCGCCGAGACGTTTGCAGACGCGAACCTCGAGGGCTCGGTGCGCCGGGAGCTCGCTCGCCTCGCGATCGCCGCATGCCGGGGTATCGAGCGGGTCGTCGCGGACGCCGCCACAGCCTCGGTTCGGATCGAGAAGGTCGATACCGGCGCGCTGGTCCGGGCGGCCGCCTTTGCCGCAGGCCTCGGTGGTACGCGTGTGGAAGCCCGCGTCGCGCCCGACCTTCCGCTCGTCGACGGCGATCCGCTACGACTGCGACAGGCGCTCGACAACCTTGTGTCGAACGCGTTGACCCACTCGGGCTCGGAGGGAGAGGTGACTGTGAGTGCCACGTCGGAAGGAGGCGAAGTCCTTCTCGCGGTCTCGGATACCGGCGTGGGAGTGCCGACCGCCGAGCAGGATCGGATCTTCGCTGCAGGCGTGCGCCTCGACTCGCGCCGCCCGGGCTCTGGTCTGGGGCTCGCCGTGGCGCGAGCGATTGCGGAGGCGCACGGCGGCACACTCACCGTCGCGTCCGAGGCCGGCGAGGGCGCAACGTTCACGATCGCGCTTCCGGTCCGCTAGCCGGCGACAGCGGCTTCGAGCCGGTACTTCCGGATCAGTCGGCCGTCCGCTGAGTGCTCGGACAGATCGAAGGATGCGCGCGACTTCTCGATGTCCACGCCGGCGATCGTCGCCACGCGCACCGGCACGTCGTCCACGACCTCGTACACCTCGACGTACTTCGGTTGCTCGACCGCCAGGTAGCGAGCCTTGGCCGCCGGCTCGACCCAGACGAAGCCGATCGGCGTTCCATCCTGCGTCGCGCACCCGATATCGAGGCGTGGGTCTCGTAGTCGCCCGTCGTAGAGTCGCCCGTACGCGCTCCCACACCAACGACGGTTGGCTTCACGCGGGCCGAGGCTGTCGTCGCACGCGACGACGCCTCGACCCGAAGCCTCGCGGAACGTGACACTCTCCGTGCTGACGCCGACCCGCTCGATCGACGAGCCGTCCGGCTGCACACCGCTGTCTCTCGCCTGCAGGCACGGCGCCGAGCGCCCGGCCCACATGGCGTTGGTAGCGGGCACGACGCGGGCCCTCGTGAGAACGACGGATCCGTCAACGCCCTCGAGGTCGACCGTGATCTCCTCGACCGGCGAGCCGTCCATGAGCGCTTCCGGGGTCTTGTCCTCGGCCCCGCTGCAGGCGGGAGCGAGAACGGCGATCGCAGTGACGAGAAGTGCGATGCGCGGCGCCAGGCGCTTTCTCCGCCGCGGCTCAGGAGCTCCAGCCGGTTCGGCGGACGCCGCTGTAGCTCGAGTCCCCGCGGTACGTCCGGGTCCAGATGCTCGTTCCGTACGCCTCGCCCTTCGCCTCGATGATCTGGTCGGTTCCGTCTGCGTTCGGCGCGTAGATCATCCCGATGTGGTTCTCGCTTGCCAGGGCGTCCATCTTGAGCAGGCCCGACTTGGACGAGGTGATGTTGGGTGCCCCGTGGCCGTACTTGAAACGCGAAGCCGTGTACGGCCCGTGCACGTTTCGCAGCATCCCCCACTGGTAGAAGCCTGCGTCGCTCTCCGTGAGCGACTCGCGCCACACCTTGAACGTGAAGCCGGAGCAGTCACCGCCCTCGCCTCCCGTTCCCGGGTCGCTCGTGGGATCGTTCGGGGAGTCGTCGCGGTCGTTGTCGTTCCAGCAGCCGCCGCCCCACTGGTAGCCCTCGTAGCGAGCCCGGAGGGCGACAGTCGCCGAGCCGTCGCGCGTGATGTACGACGTTGGCGTGGGAGCTGCGTAGTTGCAGTTGTCGGCGACAAAGCGCGTGTGGTACGCGCCGGCTGTCCCGGCGGTCGCCAGGCAGAACGCCACCACGAACCCGACGAGAGAGCCACGAGTTCCGTACATCACCGCACCTCCAGGTCGAAGCGGTCGACGAACAGGCCCGCGGGCGTCGATCCGAGCTGATAGAGGGACGAACCGGCGAGGCGAAAACGACTGAGCGGAGCGGTCTCGGCCCAGTCTGCGGACTTCAGCGTGATGCTCCGCGCGACCCCCTCGTGGTCGAGCACGAGCGCGACGAACTCGTCGGCGGTGTCCGTGTACACGCGTACGACCACGACCAGACGACGTCCGAGCGGCTCCGCGAGCTGCACCTCGGCCAGGGCGGTCGCGCTCGTCACACGCCACGACCGGCGGACGCCGTCGGCTCCGACGAGGGCGAGGCGGATCTCGTTGCCGTGGCGCAGCACGATCACCTCGCCGCCTCCGCGAAGCGGGCGTCCCGCGCGCCCCTGCTCCCGTTGGGTCTGAGGGTCGAGCAAGGCCCCGCCGCTCGTGAGCGGCATCCATTGACCCGACGGCTGCTGGAGGATGACGGGACCGTCAGGCCCCATGCGGATCTGGGACGGGGTGCGCTCGGCGATCTCGGTAGCTTCGAGCTCACGGCCGTCGGAGTCGAACCGCCGCACGAGTGGTGCCCGGCCGAGGCGGCCCGCTGACTCCAGGATGTAGATGGTTCCGTCCGGAGCCAGCGACATGTCTGCGAGCGTTCCCGTGATGGCGACGGGGACTTGGACAGGAGCTCGCGCGCCCCTCCGCCACCGGAGCACACGCCGATGGGCATGGTCGAGAACGAGAACGGTTCCACTGGCGTCGACGTCGAGCGCCGAGCCGCCGATCGGTGGGAGGTTTCGTCCCTGCTCGAGGCCCACGTCACCGGGACCCTGACCCCACGCGGCCTCGGCGACGCGCTCGTCTGCCCGACGACCGGTTCCGAAGACGTGGCTACCGAGGTCCACCTCCACGGCTCGGTCGAGCGGGAGGCTTCGCTGCGGCGCAGAAGCTCCACCGGCCGGCAGGATCAGCGTCTCACCACCCGGGCTCGCTTGGAAGACGGCGTAGTACGTGAAGCCGTCCCGAGAGGACGAGACCGCCTCCGGAAGCTGAGCGACGAGGGCTCCACCTCCAGGCATACGAGCTCGCGTCAAGGAGATCTCGCGGAACGAGCCGCTTTCGCCGGTGCGAAGGAAGACCGACCCGGTGACGTCACAGGAACGCCCGTCTTCCTCGGAGCCCGAAGCGGCGCAGTACGCGTCGTAACGCAACTCGACCTGCTCTCCCGGGACGGTCAGTAGCGGCGGCAGATGCGTCACCTCGAGTAGCACGTTCTCCGCCGCGACAGCGCGTTGCGCAATTGCCGAGCCGGCGACCACGACCGCGGTCGAGCCAGCGATTGCTCCGGCGAGCACGGCGAGGATTCCGGCGAGCCTCCTGGTGGAGCCGGTCGGCAACGTGTTCATTCGACGCTCCTTGGTTGTCTAATGCGACAACGTTAGCGTCACGCCAGTAGCCTCGGCAACGGCCAGGCGGAACTCGGCGCGCTTCTGGCGCAGTTCCGCGAAGATCAGCGTCGAGTCGGGACTCGCCCGAACTCGCGCTGGAGACGCCGCACCCGCTTCGCGACGACGTCACGCAGCCGCTGCGGTTCGAGAACCGTGGTCTCGCCTCGGTCGGCGAGGACCTCGGAGAGCAGCCACTCCTCGGTCTTGTACGGAATGTCGGCGATCGCGGAGCCGTCTGTCAGCGGCCGCGCGCCGCGCTCGAGCTTCCACCGGGCCACGGCAGGCGAGTGCAGCAGTCGCGCCACCCGTGGGTTCCGAAGATACGACGGATCGAACCCGTCGCGTGGCTCGAATCGCTCGTCTGTGAGCCGCGCGGACCGCATCCGATCGAGTCGGAACGTGCGGGCGCCGTCCACCGTGCGGTCCCACGTGTGAACGCGCCAAACAGGCAGCTCACGCTCGATCGTGTACGGCTCGACGCGGCGTAGGGAGGGGCTCTCGTTGCCCTCCTTCAGGTACTCGAGCTCGACGACGATCCGCTTCTCGGCGGCCTCGCTGAGCACCTTGACGAGCACCTCCTCGTCAGAGGTATCCCGAGGTTCCGGTGTCCCTGCGAGGTCGAAGCGGCCGAAGGTCTCCTCGAGCTTCTTGCGGACGCGCTTGAGCGGAGTGTGCGCATCGGCGGCGATCGTGGGCCCGACGTACTCGATCGCCAACCGGATCGCCCGCGCCTCGAGCGGGGTGAGCTTCGGGGGCCGGCGGAACACGTCTCCATAGAGCTCCTTGTCGACACGCACGACGTCGCCGTCGTGCATGGCGTAGACCGCGTAGCAGCCGCCGCCGAAGTTGACGAGATTGAGGAGCGAGAGGTGTTCCTGTAGCTCCTCGAGAGGGATCGAGAAGCGGCCGGCCAGCTCGGCGGCGTCCATGACGGCAGCTCTCTCGTCGCCGCAGGCGGCAAGCAACTGGGCGAGGAGCGCCTGCAGCACGCCGAAGCGCTCAGGCGCGACTGGTCCGGTAGGTCTCTCCGGGAGAGGCTGCCGTGGATCCGATCGCTTCGGCCCCGCGGGCGCCGCCGCCGGGCCGTTGTGCGCCTCTCCGAGCCGCGAGAGCCCGTCGGCTACCGCCCTGAGCAGCTCCTCCGGCTCGAGCGGCACCGCCCGACCGTTCTGGCGCAGCACCCACCCGGCGAGGAGCTCGACGTTCGCATAGGCCGTCTCGAAGACGCCCTCCTCGACGGTGCCCGCGTCCGCCAACGTGCGCTCGACCCACCACGCGGTGTCGTCCGAGACGGCGATCCGGGCCGTGCCCACGGGCTCTCCGATCTGCCAGGGGCGCGGGATGCGATGCTGCTCCACGTCGAAGTCGGCCGGGATCCGGAAGTCGCGCTCACGCCGGGTCGCGAAGCGAATGTCACCGCGTATGCGCGAGACCTTGAACGTGCGCGCGGTCTTTCGCTCGAGGTCGTGCCCGATCACGTACCAGTTACCGTCGTCGAGCCGCAGCGCGTACGGGTTGACCGTGCGCTCGCCGGGCCGGGCGCGCCTCGGGCTCCAGTACCCGAACCGCACGGTGCGCTGCTTCGAGATAGCGGACTCGAGCTTCGAGAGGCGGCCTGCGAGCTCAGGTGAATAGTCGGGGGCGCTGACTCGCACGCGCTCGGCCGTCTCGGTGGGGGGCTCCGGGAAGCCGGAGCGTCCGAGTGCGAGGTTCTGGAGCGCCAGGCGCAGCGGCTCAGCGTAGGCGAACTTCCCCTCCAAGTAGTAGAGCGCGGTCTGAAGGGCGGCGAGCTCGTCGTTGTCGAGCTCGAGCCGGTCGAGGAAGTAGTGCTCTGAGCGCAGCGTGTAGAGCTCTTCCCCGGTGAACTCGTCACGCTGTGACTGGAGTGGCACGCCAAGCGCGGTCAGCTCGGCACGATCCGAGTAGAAGCGGCGCGCGAACGCCTCGTCCGACATCTCGCTGTACCCCTCGACGTTGGATTTCACGTCTCGCGCCGTAAGCAAGCGTCGCTCGGCCATGAGGAAAGCGACCAGCGAGAGCTGGCGGATCAGCTTGTCGGCATCGTGCGACATCTTCCCGAGCTTACCGCTCGCCCGGCGGATGCGTTCCTGACGTCGCGAGCGACGTCAGGGATCGGCGGAGGGTGTCTTAGCCCCAGGAAGCGCTACGCACTTCCTGGGACCCCCGAGGAGCTCGCCGCCTGGGAGAAGATGCCGGCGAACGGCATCAGGCGGCGACGGTGGCGGAGTGCTCGAGGTGTTGGTGGGACGGGCAGTAGTCTCTGCCGGGAAGCGGCGTTCGCTGGCACGCCTTGCCCTTGCGGGTCGTGGCGTGGCAGCGGGCTACTCCACCGTCGAGAAGCCCTGCTTCGATCTGCTGCTCGATGAACGCGGTCGCGGCCCCGATGCCCTCGCGCACCGACCACGCGACCTGCGCCTGCGCCGTGATCGGGAAGTAGCGCCGAATGTCGGCAAAGAGCGTCCGGTCCGGGCGAGCGAAGTAGTGAGGATCCTCGGCGAGGCGTGCCATGGTGTGCTCGCACTCGACGAGCACGGCCCGGCGGTACTCGAGCCGCAGCGCCTTGCTGGCGTAGGGGTCGATCAGATCCTTGATCGAGCGGTAGATCGCTCGCGAGTACTGATACATACACGAGCGCAGTTGTGCGGCGTGGTATTCCAACGGGCCTGTCGAGTGTCTCCTAGATCCCTCTCGCCGGGCGAAAAAGAGGCGAAGCGCACGCTTCGCTTCGGGCAGTGTAGCGCCTTTTCGGGATTGTTACAAAGTCGGAGACGAGTGTACGCGCTTCAGACAACGCCTCGGCTCACGGAACGACTCGGCGAACCGCCGCCGTTCGTACGTGTCTCCGCGCGGGCTCCAGTGCGCTCGTCGCCTCCGCCTCCGATGCATAGATACCCGTGAAGACGATCCAGTAACCCGGATGGAGGCTCGCATAGCGGGAGGAGTCCAGTATGCCGACCTGGGGGAGCCCGGCCTTGCCGGCCTCTCTCGTGCGTGCGACCGCGACCCCGCGTCCACGCGTCTGGGGGAGCGAAGCGAGCGCGATCGTCCAGCCGTCCTCCCCGGCTGGCCACTCGACGACGCCTGGACCCCCGGTCTCGGAAGGGGTCGGGACAGTGCTCGAGGCCGGGACTGTCGCAAAGCCGCCCGTGGCAGTCACGACTGCTGCCCGGTCCTCGCTTCCACCCGTGGCGGCGACGGCTACGGCGGCGCCGACCAACGCGACGACGAACGAGACGGCCGTGCGGAGGATCCACCCCGAGCCCGGATCCCTCGCGCCGCCCGGTCCCGATCCGGGAAGTCGTGTCCCGCACTCGAGGCAGTACTCCTGCCCGCGAGTCGCCGGCTCACCGCAGCGCGGGCATGCGGTCACTCGACCGCCTCGTCGTCGGAGGCCTGTGGGCTGGGGCCACCGCCGACCGGACGTCCGCACGTCGAGCAGAAGTGTGCTCCGAGAAACAGTGGTGCACCGCAGATGCAGACCGCTCCACCTCCGCCTCGCCGGAGCTGCGCGGTACCGTCGAGGAGAGCGTCGATCTCCTGCACGCGTGCCTCGATGGCGACGAGCTCCGCACACCGCTCGACGACGAGCCCCGCGCTGAAGCGGTCACGCTTGTACATCTCCAGGGCGAGCCCGCCCAGGTCGCGAAGGCGCTCCTCGCGCACCTGAAGGAGCGCTTTGCGCTCTCGCTTCAGCTCCCGTGCGGGCGGAGCGACGTAGGTGTGCCCGGTCACAGCGACCCCTTCCGAGCCGGCGGTACGTCCACGTCTCGCCATCCGACCCAACCCTAGAGTTGAAGGACGACGAGCCGCTCTTCCGTCATCTCCCGGACCGCGTAGGCCGGCCCCTCCCGTGTGTTCCCCGAGTCCTTGACGCCCCCGTACGGCATCTGGTCGGCGCGAAACGTCGGCGCCTCGTTTACGGTCACGCCGCCGAACTCGAGCTCACGGGCCGCTCTGAGCGCGGACTTCACGTCGCGGGTGAAGACGCCGGCCTGAAGCCCGAAGCGCGTGCCGTTACAGAGCGCGATCGCCTCGTCGAGCGTGTCGAACAGCGTCACCGTGCACAGCGGGCCGAAGACCTCCTCGCACGACACCTTTGCGTCGAGCGGGGCATCGGCGATCACGGTGGGGCGAAGCAGCTCGCCGTCGAGCGTGCCACCTGCCAGGACGCGCGCGCCGCGAGACGTCGCGTCCTCGATCCACGAGAGCACCCGGTCGCGCTCGGACCGGGCGATCAGGGGACCGACGTCCGTGTCCTCTTCTGCTGGATCGCCCACGTGGAGCGCCTCGACGCGAGGGAGGAAGCGCTCGAGGAAGGCGTCGTAGGAGTCGCGCTCGACGTAGATCCGCTGCACCGAGATGCAGCTCTGGCCGGCGAAGGAGAACGCATTCCCGGCCAGACGGGCCGCGGCATCGTCGAGGTCCGCGTCGGCCGCCACGATAACGGGCGTCGCGTTGCCGAGCTCGAGGTTGACACGCTTGCGCGCGGCGCGCTGGCGAAGCTGCCAGCCGACAGGACCGGAGCCCGTGAACGTGATGAGCTTCACGCGCTCGTCGAAGACGAGCACGTCGCCGATCTCGCCCGCCGGCCCGCAGACGACGTTGAGCCAGCCGGGCGGCACGCCGGCCTCCATCTCGAGCTCTGCGAGCAGGAGCGCCGAGAGCGGGGTTTGTGACGCCGGCTTCAGCACGACTGCGCACCCAGCGGCAAGAGCCGGGGCGATCTTGTGGGCGACGAGGTTGAGCGGGAAGTTGAAGGGGGAGATGGCCGCGACGATCCCGATCGGCTGCCGCAGAGTGAAGGCGAGCTTGTCGGTACCGGCTGCGGACGCGTCCATCGGAACCGCGTCACCAGCGAGCTTCCGGGCCTCGACGGCGGCCATCGTGTACGTGGAGACGGCGCGCGCGGCCTCGACCCGGGCTGCCTTCATCGGCTTTCCGGCCTCGGCCGAGATCGTGCGCGCGGCCTCGTCGGCGCGCTCCGAGAGCAATGCGGCGACCCGGTCGAGGATGGCCGCGCGCTCGTGAGCGGGCAGCGGCGTGCTCATCGCCGCTTCGGCGGCGTCGAGGGCGCGGTGCGTCTCGGCCGCGCCCGCCTTTGGGACACGACCGACGAGCGCTCCGTCATAGGGCGATTGGATAGCGATCCATTCGCCTGTCTCGACCCAGTCGCCCCCGATCAGGAGCTTCCGCTCGGTTGCCGTCGTGGCCACGGCAGGAGTGTAGATGGGGGAGACAGACGCGACGCGGTGGCGAACGAGCCGGCGGCTCTATGCTGTCGTGGATGGCTCGCGACGCCTTCATCGTCGATGCTGTCCGATCTCCGATCGGAAGGCGCAATGGCTCGCTCTCCGAGATCCGCGCGGACGAGCTCGCTGCTCAGGTGCTGAACGGCTTGGTCGACCGGGTCGACGTCGACGCCGGTGCGATCGAGGACGTCCAGATGGGCTGCGTGACCCAGGTGGGCGAACAGGCTCTGAACGTCGGTCGCGGAGCCGTTCTCGTCGCCGGCTGGCCGGAGACGGTCACCGCCTCGACCGTCGATCGGCAGTGCGGGTCCTCCCTCCAGGCCGCCTTCAACGGCGCGTCGGCGATCCAGGCGGGCCATCTCGATCTGGTTGTCGCAGCTGGCGTCGAGCACATGACCCGTGTGCCCATGGGCTCGAATCTCGGCGACGCGGGCTGGGGCGCGGTCAACGAGAAGATCGGCGAGCGCTGGCCGATCGTTCCACAGGGGATCTCCGCGGAGGTGCTCGCCGAGGAGTGGAACCTCAGCCGTGAGCAGCTCGACGCCTACTCCCTGGAGTCCCATCGGCGCGCCGTGGCAGCTATCGACGAAGGCAAGTTCGAAAACGAGATCGTCCCGGTCGAGGTCGGTGCGGGCGGGGCGGTCGTTCTCTTCGCCGTCGACGAGACGCCACGTCGCGACACGTCGCTGGAGAAGCTCTCCTCCCTCCAGCCGGCGTTCAAGCCCGACGGCGTCGTGACCGCCGGCAACTCGAGCATGATCGTCGACGGCTCGGCGGCGATGCTCTTGGCCAGCGAGGACGCGGTCGGGCCGCTCGGACTCGAGCCACGGGGGCGCTTCGTCTCGTTCGGGCTCTCGGGCGTCGACCCGTACCGGATGCTGCACGGGAACCCCGAGGCCTGCATGCGTGCGCTCGCAAAGGCCGGGCTCGGCTGGGACGACATCTCGGTGATCGAGGTCAACGAGGCTTTCGCGTCTGTCGTGCTCCAGTTCTTGGCCGACACCGGCCTTCACGAGCGGTGGGAAGCGGGAGACGTCAACCCGAACGGCGGTGGGATCTCACTCGGGCACCCGCTGGGAGCCACGGGCGCCCGCATCACAGCGACGCTCCTGAACGAGCTCGAGCGGCGCCAGGCGCGGTACGGGATCGCGACGATGTGCATCGGCCAGGGCCAGGCGATCGCTGGCGTCATCGAGCGCCTCTGAACGGCTGACGAGTCTCGCGGTGACCGCCCCCGAGATCCGGACCGTCGGCGTTGTCGGCCTCGGCGCCATGGGCGCCGGGATTGCGCAGCTCGCGATCGAGGCCGGCTACGAGACGATCGGCCGGGACGTGACCGACGAGCTCGGATCGACCGCGCGCGACCGGATCGCCCACTTCCTCCAGCGCAAGGTCGACAAGGAGCGCATGACCTCCGCGGAGCGCGAAGCGGCGCTCTCGCGCCTCACGCTCGCGACGGAGCTCTCGTCGTTCGCCGATTGCGACCTCGTGATCGAGGCGATCGTCGAGGAGCTCGGCGCCAAGCTCGCCGTGTTCTCTGAGCTCGAAGGAATCGTTCGCCCGGATGCGATCCTTGCGACGAACACGTCCGCGCTCTCCGTCACCGAGATCGGGTCGGCCGTGACGACGCCTGAGCGTCTCGTCGGGATGCACTTCTTCAACCCGGCGCCGTTGATGCCGCTCGTCGAGATCGTTCGCGCGGAGCTCTCCTCGGACGAGGCGATGGACGCCGCCTTCGCGGTCGGCGAGCGCCTCGGGAAGCGTCCGATCCGCTGCCACGACACGCCGGGCTTCGTCGTCAACCGCGTTCTCATCCCGCTGCTCAACGACTGCCTCCGCGTCCTCGACGAGGCCCGGATCTCGCCCGAGGAGCTCGACACGGCGATGACCGCCGGTGCGGGCTGGCCGATGGGCCCGTGTGCGCTCGTCGACCTGGTCGGGATCGACGTGCACGTGCATGCATCCGAAGCGCTCTACGAGAAGCTCCGCGAGCCGCGAATGGCGCCGCCGCCTCGAATTGTCGCCATGAAGAACGCGGGCCTGCTCGGCCGCAAGAGCGGCCGCGGCTTCTACACCTACGGCTAACTCTGCGGCCGGGCGACGGCGCGCAGAACCGGGGGCGCAAGCAGGGTCGTCAGCACCGACATGCCGACGATCACGGCGAAGAATTGCTCGGAGACAGCGCCTTCTGCGAGCGCGATCCCGGCGATGACGATGCCGACCTCGCCGCGCGGGATCATCCCGACGCCCACGATTGTCGCCTCCCTCGAGCCAAGCGATCGCGCACCGAGCCACGCACCGACGAACTTCGTCACCACCGCCACCGCGGTCGTCGCGGCGAGCAGGCCGAGCGTCTCGAGGCTCGAATACGCGCTCAGGTCGAGCTGGAGACCGATGAACGCGAAGAAGAAGGGCGCGAAGAATGCATAGAGGGGAGCGACTTCTTCCTCGATCGGATGCTGCTCCTTCGTCTCTGCGACCATCATCCCCGCCAGGAACGCCCCGATGATCGCAGCCAGTCCGATCTGGGCGGCGATCGCAGCCAACGCCAGACACAAGAGCACCGCCGGAAGGAGCGGCGACTCCGAGAATCGCGGCGCTTTCAGGACTCCCGGCCGTCGCTGCATGACTCGGGTGCCACCGAGCGCGAAGAAGGCGACGAACGCGATCGCCAGCGCCGCGCTCAGTGCGAGGCTCGCATAGTCGGCACCAGCTTCCCCAGCGAGTCCGACGGCCACCCCGAGAATCAGCATGGCCAGAATGTCGTCGACCACGGCTGCCCCGAGGATCGTGCGGCCCGCGGCCGTCGCGACGAGGCCGACGTCGCTCAGCACGGCGGAGGTGATCCCGACGCTCGTCGCGATGAGCGCAGCGCCGGTGAAGACAACCACGGCCGTTGCTTCACCAGAGGCGATCCCGATCCCGGCTCCGCCTGCGAACGGGAGCACCACGCCGAGAACGCCCACCAGGGTGGCGGCTCGCCCAACCTGGCGGAGATCGCCGATTCGCGTCTCCAGCCCGACCCAGAAGAGCAGGAAGACCGCGCCGAGCTCCGAGAACACGGCGAGGGTGTCGGTCGGCTCGACGAAACCCAGCACCGAGGAGCCGACGACGACTCCGGCGAGGATCTCTCCGATGAGTGTCGGAAGGCCGAGGCGTTTGAAGAGCTCGTCCCCGAGCTTCGCCGCGAGGAGGACGACCAAGAGGTCGATCAGCGCGTCCTGGATGATCGGCGTTGCGGCCAGCTGCGTCACGGCTCTCGAAATCTAGTTCTGTAGAGTGGCTGGGTCCCTGTGCGAGGTCGGGCCGTATCGAGCCCGAGGTCGTAGATGGACGTCGGGTTCCAGATCGTGCTGCTTGTCGGCGGACTTGGGCTTGCAATCGTCGCAAGCGACGTCGCCGTGTCCTACACGCGTGCGCTTGCCGCCGCCCTAGGCGCGCCGGCCTTCGTGGTGGGCGTCGTCCTCGTGGCGCTTGGCACCGACCTGCCGGAGATCGCCAATTCGATCGCTGCGCACATTCAGGGCGAGGGGGACGTGAACGTTGGCGACTCGGTGGGCTCGACCTTGACCCAGTACACCTTCGTCCTCGGGCTCTTCCCGCTGATCATCGCCGTGATCGCGATCTCTCGACGGCAGGTTGCCCTCGTCACCGCCCTGACCGTAGGCGGCCTCGCGCTGACGACGTTGTTCGTCTCCGACGGATGGCTAGGGCGGCTGGACGGCTTGGTGCTCGTCGCCGCTTGGGCCGGCTCGATGCTCCTCGTCACCCGCCTTCTGCCGCGAGCAGAGGCCGACGATCCACCCAAGGTGAGATTGCAGGGGCACCTGCCGCGGATCGGCGTGACTCTCGCGGCGCTGGCAGTCGTCGGCCTCGGCGCGACGGTTGCTGTCCGGGCGCTCGTCGAGCTCTCGGAAGCGGTGGGTGTGCCCGAGTTCCTGCTCGCATTCTTCGGAGCCTCGCTCGGTACTTCGGCCCCCGAGGTGGCAGTCGACATCACGGCCTTGCGACAGGGTGCTCCAGCTATCGCGCTCGGCGACGCGCTCGGGAGCTCGCTCATCGACTCGACGCTCTCTATCGGCATCGGCCCTCTGGTCGCCCCGGCCGAGGTGACCGCGCGTCTCGCCGTCACAGCCTCGCTCTACACGGCTGCGGCGGTCGCGCTCGTCGGTCTCCTTCTCGTGCTGCGGCGCAGGCACGACCGCTGGAGCGCCAGAATGCTGATCGGGATCTACGTTCTTTCCTACGTCGTTCTCATCGCTGCCGACTGAGATCGCATCGGTCAGCCACGCGCGCCGGCGAAGATTCGCTCGAGCGCTGCCGCGTCCTCGGGCTGACAGTAGACGTGCACTCGGTCGCCGGGCTCGAGCACGACGTCGTCCGTGATCGTCCGGGGTCGCCCGTCACGAATGAGGACTCCGATCCATGCCCGCTCGCCGAGGGGCAGCTCGCCGAGCTCGTGCCCGTTCGCGAAGGCGTCTTCACGAACGACGAACTCGAGAACCTCCGACAGGTCGTGGTCGACCCGGCGGAACGGGACGCGAAGCTGGTGCGCCGCGTACGGAACCGTCGCGCCCTGGATCACGACCGAGAACAGGACGACGACGAAGACTATGCCGTACAGCCGTGATTCGTTGTCGACCTCGGCGAGCACTGCGAGGGCGCCGAGGAGGATTGGAACGGCACCCTTCAGCCCGCCCCACGCGATGAATGCGCGCTCACCCCAGTGGAGCCGCGCGGGAAGAAGGAGCAGTCCGACAGCCAGTGGTCGGGCGACGAACGCGAGAATCAAGGCCAGCACGAGCCCGTCCTCCCAGACGCCGAGCGTGCTGATATCACCCAGGCTGATCGTCAGCCCGAGTGCGACGAACGCGGCAATCTCGGCGAGTCCTGCGAGCGACGAGCTGAAGGCCTCGATCTCGCCCTTTCTCGGTGCCGCGGCATCTCCGAGGATCACTCCGGCGACGAACACGGCCAGGAAGCCAGAGCCGCCGGCCACCGCGGCGAGCCCGTAGACGATTCCAGCGCCGGCGAGGACGCGAATCGGATAGAGCGCGGGCCCCGTCAGTCGTACCCGCCGCATCACCGGAAGCAGGACGAGCGCGCCGGCGACGCCGACTGCGAGCCCGATTGCCATCTCGACCGTGAACTCCCTGACGACGATCGAGAAGCTTCCGTCATCCTCGGTCGCGAGTTCGATCATGCCGATCATGAGGGCGATCCCGACCGGGTCGTTCATGCCAGCTTCCCCTTCCAGGATGGTCCCGGCTCGCCCTCGAATCTCGCGGGCGCCGAAGACCGAGAATGTCACCGCCGGATCGGTAGGCGCGATCGCCGCCCCGACGAGTCCAGCCAGGATCCAATCGAAGCCCAGGATGTAGTGGGCCGCCGCGGCGACTACCGCTGCGGTCACGAAGGTTCCGAGAACGCCGAGGGCGAGTATCGGGCCGGCGGCTCGCCTGAATCGGCGGAGACCGATGTGCAGCCCCCCGTCGAAGAGGATCACGACGAGAGCGACCACGGTCAGTCGCTCGACCTGCTCGATGGAGAGAACGGTCTGGAGGGGTGACGCCGTCTCCGACAACAGGGCGGCGCCGACGAGGAACAGGGCGGCATAGGGGAGAGAGACGCGATCGGCGAGTCGCATCCCCAACAGGGCGACGAAAGCAGTCGCCGAGACCGCAAGTACGATCACACCGAAGTCGGAGATCTCCGTCATGACGCGAGACGTGGAATCTACGGCTCGGGCCGGTCGCCAGGAGCCGCTAACACTCTCCTTACACCCCTCTCATCGCCGACACACGCTGGATGCCGATACTTGGCCCTGAGCAATGCGGAAGCTCGCCCCCATGACGTGCTCGATCGCGGCCGCGGCCGCGATCGCCGGTTTCGCCGGCGCCGCCGAGCCGAACGTGGGTGCGCTGTCCGTCGAGCAGGGTAAAGGTGTCGTCATGCTCGATCTCCGCGGATCGGTTCTCGGTCGCCTGACGAACGGGACGCTCCGCGTGACGGACCATACGCCCGGCGATCGCTATGCGGCCCTCGTCGTCGGTCGAAAGCTGACGCAGGAGCGGCTGGGCCCGCGAACGGTTCTCTACCGCGGCTACGGGCTTCGGTTCCGGATGCTCGGCGGCGGCTACCGGATCGTCGTGCGTGGAAACGGCATAGCGGTCTCTGCGGTGGGGCGAGGTGTCGTCATGCTCGACGGCGACCCAAAGGTTCCCGGAGAAGACACCGGTGTCTACTCGCTCGACGGCGTCGATTGCGGCATCGAGCCCGAGCTCTGCGCGCCCCTTCCGGAAGAGCCCGAGCGCTTCGTCCTCGGGCCGGATACCGACGAGCGATCACCCAGGACGGCCGTGCCATGACCTCGGTACACACGATCCTCGTCGTCGAGGACGAGACCTCGATCGCCTCCTTCGTCGCTGCGTACCTCAGGAACGCCGGGTACGCCGTCAAGACGGCGTCGACTGCCCAGGCCGCGCTGATCGAGCTCGCAAGGCAAGCGCCGGCGCTGATCGTTCTCGACCTCAATCTCCCGGACGGCGACGGGGTCGAGCTCTGCCGCCGGATCAGGAAAGGCTCGGACGTCCCGATCCTCATGCTCACGGCCCGTGACGAGGACATCGACAAGATCATCGGGCTCGAGGTCGGAGCGGACGACTACATGACGAAGCCTTTCAATCCCCGCGAGCTCGTTGCACGCGTGAAGAGTGTCTTGCGCCGGGCTGCGCCCGAGCGGCGCCGAGGCGAGGCCGAGGAGCTCCGGCACGGAGAGCTCACGATCAATGCGGGCAAGCGAGAGGTGCACGTCGGAAACGAGGAGATCCGTCTCGCGCCGAAGGAGTTCGACCTGCTGTGGGAGCTGCTCGACCACCGTGGGATCGTCCTCACCCGCGACCAGTTGCTGGAGCGCGTTTGGGGCTATACGTTCGCAGGCGACACACGGACGGTCGACGTCCATGTCCGGCAGATCCGGCGCAAGCTCGGCGATGCGTCGCCGATCGTCACGGTCTGGGGGGTCGGCTACAAGGTCGCGTCCGAGCGGACGCCGGCCCCGGCCGTCTAGCGGGCTACCCTGAGCGGGCATGCTCGGGACGCTTCGGTTCCGTCTGACTGGCCTCTTCCTCGCGGTCGTCCTCGTCTTCGGCCTCGTCTCGATCGCTGCCGCGATTCGTCTCTTCCGGGACGTCACCCGCACCGAGTCCGTGCGCGAGCTCGAGCGCGAGGCCTCGGGCCTCGCCGCGTTGTACGCCGAGTCGGCTCTTCGATCGACGGACGAGGGCGCCCGGGCTCCGGAGTTCGCGGCGGAGAAGCTCGAGCTCGCTACGGGCGACGAGCTCTACTACGTCGGAGCGTCGCTTTTTCCGGGTCAGCGGTTCGGCTTGACGAGACTGCCCCGGAGCGCCCTCGGCGACGCGCCGCTCGACCGCGACCGGCAGGTGACCTTCGAGTTCACACCGCCGGGCGAGAATCGGACGCTCCTCGCGTCCGCGCATCCAGTAAAGCTCGTGCAGGGAACCGAGCCGTTCGGGTGGCTCATCGTGGCCAAGCCAACGGCGGAGCTTCGCGAGCAGTGGCTGACGCTGTTGGGACGGCTGGCGCTCGCTCTGGCAGTCGGTGTCGCGCTCGCGGCTGTGCTCTTCTCGTGGCTCTCCCGGCGGTTGACCGAGCCTGTGCTCGCCTTGGCGCGGGCCACGGAGGAGGTCGCTGCAGGCCGCTACGACGTCGAGATTCCTGATGCTCGTGGCAGCGACGAGATCTCGCTCTTGAGCGAGCGCTTCCGCGGCATGGTCGCGCAGCTCGCGGAGGCCGAACAGCTCAAGCGCTCGTTCCTCATGTCCGTCTCGCACGAGCTCCGAACGCCGTTGACCGCGATCCGCGGTCATGTCGAGGCGCTCCGGGAGGGGGTGGTGAGCGAGCCCGAGCAGGTGCGAGGGTCGCTCGACATCGTCGCGGCCGAGACCGACCGGCTCGAGCGTCTCGTCGGTGACGTGCTCGATCTCGCGAAGCTGCAGGCGCACCGGTTCACCGTCCGGCACGAGGAGGTCGACCTCGCCCGTGTCCTCGACCATGCGTTTGGCGCATTCGCCGAGGAGGCTCGCCGGCGAGAGATCGACTATCGGCTGGGCGCCAGCGGAGAGGCTCCGGTGATCGTTTCCGACGGCGACCGCGTTCTGCAGGTCATCACGAACCTGTTGTCGAACGCGTTTCGCTGGACGCCCGACGGCGGACGCATCGACCTCCAGCTGGCGACGAGCAACGGCGTCGTTCGCGTCGACGTCGTGGACAGCGGCCCCGGTGTCCCCCCTGAGGAGCGGGCGCGAATCTTCGACGCGTTCGTGTCGCAGGACGTGAACGGGACGGGACTGGGCCTACCCATCGCGCAGGAGTTGGCGCTGGCCCTCGGTGGTCGGATCGAGCTCGAGTCGGAACGCGGCCGCGGGAGCTGCTTCAGGCTCGTGCTGCCGACCGTGCCGACTGTCTAGCGCGTATTGCTACGCCGCAGCGGCGTGCTCGACCGCGCGCTCATGCTGAGCCAGGTCTTCGAAGACCGCGCCGGCGACGAGAGCCGTCTCGGCCTGGGCGCGTTCGAGCCGCTCCAGACGTGCGTCGACGCCTTTCCAGCCCGAGCTCACGAGGTCGACGAGGAGCGCGAGGTCGTCGACGCGGGCGTGTCGCTCCGCCAGCAAGTCGCCCTCGAGCCGCTCGAGGCGCCGAATCGCCTGATTCAGCAGGCCGCGGATCTCGGCGATGTGGCGCGCGACGGGGAGGACCTCCGTCCGAAGCCCGTCGCGAACAGCGGCTCCGACGCTGGCCGGGATCGCCGCCTCGAGCTCGGCCGCCGCTGCGGCGAGCGTCTCGACCTGATCTCGTGAGCGCGCAAGAGCGGCCTCGAGCGCCGCGGGCTCGGGCCGACCCGCTGCGGCGTCGGCGATACGCTGTTTCGCCCGTTCCAGTGCAAGGCTGTCCATGGGCGACGAGGCTACTCTCAGCGCCGGATGGACACCGCCCTTCTCGACTACGAGCTGCCACCCGATCTGATCGCGCAGCGTCCGCTCGAGCACCGCGACGCTTCGCGGCTGCTGGTGTACCGCCGGGATTCGGCGACGATCGAGCATCTCGTCTTCTCCGACCTCCCGGAGGTCCTCGCCGACGAGCTCGTCGTCGTCAACGACACGCGCGTCGTGCCCGCGCGGCTCCGGCTCCGCCGGGCGTCGGGAGGCGAGGTCGAGGTCTTGCTTCTCGAGAAGACCGAAACCGACGGGCTGTGGGAGGGTCTCGCGCGCCCGAGCCGGCGCCTGCGTGCAGGAGAGCGTCTGGGCCCCGTGGAGCTCCTCGAGCCGCTCGGGGACGGTCGTTGGCTGCTGCGACTCGAGGGCGAGCCGGCGGGCGAGGCTCCGCTCCCGCCGTACATCGCCGAGCCGCTGCGGGACCCTGCTCGATACCAGACCGTCTATGCGCGCAGACCGGGGTCGGCTGCCGCTCCAACCGCCGGCCTCCACTTCACACCGGAGCTCTCGGCGAGCCTCGATCCGGTGTGCGTCACGCTTCACGTCGGCCTCGACACCTTTCGTCCCGTGACGAGCGAGCGGCTCGAGGAGCACGAGCTCCACGGAGAGCGCTACCGGGTGGATGCTGATGCGTGGGCGCGAATCGCCAAGGCGCCCCGCGTCCTCGCAGTGGGCACGACGACGGTGCGCGTTCTCGAGACGGTCACGCGGACGGAGGAGCTCTCCGGGCGCACGATGCTCTTCATCACGCCTGGGTTCGCCTTTCGCCGCGTCGACGCTCTGCTCACGAACTTCCACCTTCCGCGATCGACCCTGCTCGCGCTCGTCATGGCGTTCGTCGGTATCGACGAGACTCGCGAGCTCTATCGCGTCGCTGTCGGCGAGCGGTACCGGTTCTACTCGTTCGGGGACGCGATGGTGGTGCTCTGACGTGCTCGCGTGTGGAGCCCGGGCGTGGTTGTCACGCTTTCGGCACCATCTCGTCTCCCATGCGCGAGCACTTCCCCAGTAGGCTCGAAGTGGGAGGAGGCAAGGGGTGGCCCCGATGGCGGGCGCAGGTTGCGCGAACCGAGGGGTCGAAGGCTTGACGACCTTCAGGGTCGATGCGACGGACGGCGCGGCGCGCGCGGGCGTCCTCGTAACGAGGCACGGGGAGATCCGGACCCCGGCATTCATGCCGGTCGGGACGAAGGCAACCGTGAAGTCGCTCCATCCCGACGAGGTACGCGCGCTCGGCGCGCAGGTGATTCTCGGGAACGCGTACCACCTCCACTTCCGTCCCGGCGAGGACGTCGTCGAGAGCCTGGGTGGAATCCACGCCTTCTCGGGATGGGGCGGTCCGATCCTGACCGACTCGGGCGGTTTCCAGATCTTCTCGTTGCGCGACACGATCCGCGCGCTCGACGAGGATGGCGTGACGTTTCGCTCGGTCTACGACGGGTCCGAGACGCGACTCACCCCGGAAAGTGCCGCCGAGATCCAGCGGCGGCTCGGGTCCGACATCTCCATGTGCCTCGACGTCTGCCTGCCCGCGGGGGCACCGAGGCATGAGCTCGAGCGTGCAGTGCACCTCACCGCCCACTGGGCCGAGCGCCAGGTGCACGCGGCGCGAGCTCCAGGGCAGCTTCGGTTCGGCATCTCCCAGGGCGGTACCGACGATGAGCTACGCCGGCGCTCGCTCGAGGAGATCACGTCGCTCCCGTTCGACGGCTTCGCGCTCGGTGGCCTCGCCGTCGGTGAGTCCAGGCAGGAGATGCTCGACTGCGTCGAGTGGACGGCCCCGCTGCTTCCGTCCGGGCGGCCACGGTACTTCATGGGCATCGGCGACCCGGTGGGGATCATCGAAGTGGTCGCCCGAGGGATCGACATCTTCGACTGTGTCCTGCCGACACGGACGGCGCGCACCGGCTCGGCGCTCACGTGGGGCGGACGCATCAACCTCCGGAACGCCCGGTACAGGGCCGACGGGCTCCCGCTCGATCGCGACTGCCCTTGCCCCGCCTGCGAACGGTTCTCCCGCGCGTACATCCGTCATCTCGTCACGCAGGACGAGATCCTCGGGCTCCGGCTGCTCAGCCTGCATAATCTCTGGTTCGTACTCGACCTGACTGCACGCGCGCGAGCGGCGATCGAGCGGGGCACGTTCTCGGCCTTCAGGCGGGACTCGCTCGCGCGGCTCGCCCGCCCGCCTGAGGAGGAATCGTGAACTTCCTGATAATCATGGTGCTTCTGCTCGTCGTCATGTACGTGCTGATGATCCGGCCGCAGAGGAAGCGCCAGCAGGAGCAACAATCGATGATCGCCGGGGCCGGTGTCGGCGACGACGTCCTAACGACCGGCGGGATCTACGGGACCGTCACGCGGGCCGAGGGGGACGATCTCGTGGTCGAGATCGCGGATGGCCTCTCGGTCCACATGACGCGCCGAGGTATCGCTGCCGTTCTTCCACCCGAGGTCGAGGCCGAGGACGTCGTCGACGCCGGGGTCGTGGAGGCGGAGATGTCCGAAGCGGGCGATGAAGCCTATGAAGCCGATGAAGTTGCCGTTACAGAGGGCGAAGAGTCCGTTACGAGTGGCAGCGGCGCAAACACAACCACAGACGACCGCCGCTAGCCTGATTCACCGACCTTGAACCGGCGCTCCTCCATCCTCGTCGTCGCGCTCCTGGCCGCCGCGCTGGTAGGCGTCGCGCTGCTCGCAATTCCCGGGTCGCCGATTCGTCAGAAGCCGACACTCGGGCTCGACCTGCAGGGCGGGCTCGAGGTCACCCTCCAGGCGGTTCCGCCGCCAGACCGGAATCTGGCGAAGGAAGACCTCGACCGCTCGGTCGACATCATGCGGAACCGCGTCGACAAACTCGGCGTCAGTGAACCCTCGATCTACACGCAGGGTGACGACCAGATCGTGATCCAGCTCCCGGGTGTGAAGGACCCGGAGGCGGCGGCGGAGATCATCGGAACGACCGCGCAGCTCGAGCTCTACGACCTCGAGACGTCGCTCGTCGGGCCGTCGGTCTCCATTCGCGGTGAGCCGGTCGAGCACGCGTCGCTCTACGAGCTCCTGGCGAAGGTCCAGACGCAGGCCAAGGGCGACACCTCGGACGCGTACTACGTCGTCAACCCGAAGACGAAGCGCGTCGTCTCGGGGCCGTACGCCTCCGAGAAGGAGGCGCTCAAGAAGTCGGGTGGGAAGCTTCCCGACGGGCGCGAGCTGTTCGCGGTGCCCGAGGAGATGGTCGTCGTCACCTGCGGTGAAGGCGCCGTGGTCTGCCCCGGTGGCCAGAACGGAAGCGGTGTGCCTCCCGATCGCACCTACTACTACCTCTTCGAGTACGACCCGCCGAACGTCCCCCAGATGACGGGCGAGGACCTCAAGCTCTCGGGAACGCGCGCGGACTTCGACACGAGCCCGGGGGCGTCCGGCCGTCCCATCGTGACCATGGAGTTCACGAAGGCAGGCTCGGACAAGTTCGAGAAGATCACACGCGACGAGTGGATACGCGGCAAGCTGCGGCAGGCGCCGCAGCACTTCGCCATCGTCCTCGACCGCGAGATCAAGACCTTCCCGCAGATCGACTACACGGACTCGAGCCTGTCGGGAGGCATCGGCGGCGGCCGCGCCCAGATCGAGGGGCTCGACTCGTTCCAGGAGGCGAAGGACATCGCGATCGTCCTCCAGACGGGCGCGCTCCCGGTCAAGTTCGAGACGCTCGACCGGACGGATATCTCCGCCACGCTCGGCAAGGACTCGCTGGCGGAGGCGCAGCGCGCAGCGATCGGCGGCCTGATCCTCGTCGCGATCTTCCTGCTGATCTTCTACCGGTTCCTCGGCCTCGTCGCCGTGGCCGGGCTCGGGATCTACGCCGCGTTCCTGTATGCCACGATCCTCGTCTTCAACGTCACGCTCACGCTCCCCGGATTCGCCGGTCTCGTGCTGACGTTCGGGGTCGCCGCGGACGCGAACATCGTCATCTTCGAACGCATCAAGGAAGAGGTGCGCGCCGGGAGATCGGTCCGTGCCGCGATCGCGCAGGGCTACAAGAAGGGCTTCGCCACGATCGTCGACGCGAACGTCGTCACGGCGATCACGGCGATGGTGCTGTTCACCTTGGCGACGGCGAGCGTGCGGGGCTTCGCACTCATGCTCCTGATCGGAACCGCGCTCTCGATGCTGACCGCCGTGCTCGCGACGCGCGCCATCCTCGCGCTGCTGGCCGGCTTCGGGTGGATCGACAACCCGCGGTTCATGGGAGCCACCGGGCAGGGCATCCCGCGCTGGCTCCGGATCGACTACATCGGCAAACGGCGCATCTGGTTCGCGCTCTCGGCCACGGTCATGGTGCTCTCCATCGCAGCGATCGCGGTCAGGGGACTCAACCTCGGCATCGACTTCAAAGGCGGCACGCAGATCGCGTTCCGCACGCCGACGCCGACGTCGCTCGAGGAGGTGCGCAACCAGGCGGCCGAGATCGGCCAGGCCGGTGCGGTCATCCAGGGACGCGGCGCCTCGGTCGACGGCAAGTACACGAATTTCCAGATCCGCACCGAGTCGCTGACCAGCGAGGAGCAGAACACGCTTCAGCAGGGCCTGGCCAGCGCGGTCGACGCGACATCATTCGGCGCCAAGAGCGTCTCGGAGAGCTTTGGCCGGCAGATCGCCAACGCCGCGGTGCTCGCGATCCTCTTGAGCCTCCTCCTGATCGTCCTCTACATCTCCGTCCGCTTCGAGTGGAAGTACTCGGTCGGCGTCCTCGTCGCGCTCGCGCACGACGTCGTGATCACGGTCGGCATCTATGCGCTGACCGGGAGAGAGGTGTCGACGGCCACGGTCGCCGCGATCCTGACCGTCCTCGGCTACTCGATCTACGACACGATCATCGTCTTCGACCGCATTCGCGAAAACGTCCCCCTCATGCGCCGTGCGTCATTCCGGGTGATCGGAAACGTCTCGATGTGGGAGGTGCTTCCGCGCTCCCTCGCGACGACCTTCATCACGTTGGTTCCTGTTGCGGCCCTCTACGTCTTCGGGGGCGACACGCTCAAGGACTTCGCGTTCGCGCTGCTGGTCGGCATCGGATCGGGTGCCTACTCGTCCATCTTCCTGGCCGCCCCGCTGGTCGCCGCACTCAAGGAGCGCGAGCCGGAGTTCGCCCGCCGTCGCGACGATCTCGGCGCTCTCGCGGGCGTCGCCTCCGTGGGTGGCACGCTCGCAGCCGAGGCCGAGCAGGTCGCCGCGGAGGAAGGCCTCGGCGACGAGGCAGACGTCGTCGCCGAGGCCGAGCGGAAGCCGCAGCGCGTACCTATCGCGCCGGGTCCGACGACCCCGTCGTCGAAGCGCGAGCGTCGCCGCCAGCGGCGCGCATCGAGACCGCATGGCCGGTCCCGCTAAGGACCGCGGTCCACTCGAGACGCTGACCCTGGCCGGGCTCGGCGCTCTTGCGCTCGGTGCGGAACGAGCCGACGATCTCGCCGACGAGCTGGCCCGCCGGCTCGGTATCGAGCGTGACGAGGTGCGAGCGGTCATCGCCGACGTTCTCGGGAGCTGGCGTCGAGAGGCAGGCCGCGTTGGCGAGAGCACGGCGAGCACGGCGTCCCGGATCGCCGCCGAGCTCGGGGTCGCCTCGCGCGAGGCGGTCGACGAGCTCGAGCTCCGGGTCGCCCAGCTCGAGCATCGTCTCAGGCTGCTCGAGCGCGACAGCTAGCTGGCGTCGTGCCACACTGACAGCATGGCCACCTCGCAGGCGCGGCCGCCGCGCAGTCTCGGTCGGCTGTCGGAGATAGCCCAGGTCGCTGCACGACACGGCTTCGGGTACTTCTTACGTAGGAACCGCCTTGGCGACCTCGTGCCCTGGGGAGGAGACCGGGGGACCGATGCCACCGCCTCGGATCGGGGCCGCCGCCTCCGGGAGATGCTCGACGAGCTCGGCCCGACGTTCGTCAAGTTCGGCCAGCTGCTCTCGACGAGGCCCGATGTCGTGCCTCCCGACATCGTCGTCGAGCTCCGTGGGCTCCAGGACGACGCTTCCCCGGTGCCGTTCAAGGAGATACGCGAGGTCGTCGAGGCGGAGCTGGACTTGACGGTCGACCGTGCGTTCCTCGAGTTCGATCTCACGCCGATCGCATCGGCCTCTATCGGCCAGGTGCACCGGGCCGTGCTGCCCGACGGCCGCGAAGTCGCAGTGAAAGTGCAGCGCCCCGCCGCCGCCGGTCAGATCGAGGCGGACATCGGCCTTCTCTACCAGGCTGCGAAGCTCCTGCGGGAGCGTGTCCGGGCACTCGAGTTCATGGACCCGCACGAGCTCGTGGACGAGTTCGCCCGTTCGATCCGGCTCGAGCTCGACTACGGGCACGAGGCGCGCAACGCCGAGATCTTCCATCGGAATTTCGGGCGCGGGAGCGGAGTAGTCGTCCCGCGCGTGATCCGCCAGTACTCGACGGGACGCGTGCTCACGCTCGAATACCTTCGCGGGACGAAGGTGGCTGACCTCGATCTACCGGCGCTCCGACCCGACGAGCGACGTGACATCACGCATCGGCTGGCGGACGCATGGATGACCATGGTCTTCCGGCACGGCTTCTTCCACGCGGATCCGCATCCCGCGAACATCTTCGTCCTGGAGTCCGGCGAGCTCGGGCTCGTCGACTTCGGCCAGGCCGGGAAGCTCTCGGACGAGGACATGGCCAAGGTCACCCGCCTGTTCGTCGACGCCGCGACCGAGAACATCGACGCGATCCCACGCCGCCTGCGTGAACTGGGCGTGCGCTACGCGCCGGAGCGGGAGCAGGAGTTTCGTTCCGAGCTGCGCGTCCTCTTCGACCGCTACTACGGCACGCGGCTCTCGGACATCGACCCGCTGCAGGTCATCCGGGAGGGGTTCCAGCTCATCTACTCGTTGAACTTGCGGCTGCCGAGCCGGTTCGTGATGCTCGACAAGGCCATCGCCACGCTCGCCTCGGTGGGCCAGGAGGTCTATCCGGACTTCAACGTCTTCGAGGTCGCCAAGCCGTATGCGCGAGGACTGCTCGCCGACCGCTTCCACCCCCGAGTGGTCTCCCAGCGCGCGAGAGCGGAGGCGCTCGCTCTCGGCTCGATCGCGCGCGAGCTTCCCTACCAGGTGAGCGACGTCCTCGAGCGCGTGCGAGAAGGGACGTTCCAGGTCCGGATCGAGAACCCCGGCCTCGACGAGCTCGACCACCACATCGACCAGGCGACGAACCGGATCGCGGTCGCGCTCGTCATCCTCGGGGGGCTGCTCGGCTCGGCGATCATCGGCGTCTTCGCCGACGGGGGACCGCGTGTCATGGGCTTGCACCTCCTGTCCGTCCTGGGGTTTCTCATCTCCGGCGCTTTCGGGTTATGGCTCGTATGGGGCGTCTTCCGTCACGGAAGGCTCTAGGAACCCAGAAGGCCAGGTTCAAGACTTGTAGCTCGGCCTTCTTTTCGGCGAGGTCTCGTACGGACGGCTGAGGAAGGCTTGTCATCCTTCCGCTGCAAAGGACATCTGGCGCGCGCTGCGTACCCCGGCTAGCGTCGGTTCCATGCGGAGCGCCGTCCTCGTCGCCGAGCCCGAGCCCGAGACGCGTGAGTACCTGGGCCGACAGCTGCGAGACGACGGCTTCGACGTCCTCGGGGCTGCGCGACGAAGCGAGGCCCTCGAGCTCGCCGAGAGCGCCCGCCCGGACGTCGTCCTGCTCGCAGAGCTCGACCTCTGTCTTCGACTACGGCGTGGGGAGCCGGGGAGGACATGGGACCGGAACGTTCCGGTCATCCTGCTCGCCCCGTCGTCGGATCCCGTCGAGCGTGTGCGCGCCTTGGATCGTGGCGCGGACGACGTCATGGGACGACCGTTCGCCTACGAGGAGTTGCTGGCGCGCATCCGCGCGCTTCTGCGACGAAGCTCGGTGGGTACGGCCGACGTGCTCGTCGCCGGCGAGCTCGTCGTCGACAGACGCACCCGCCGTGTAGCGGTCCGCGACGTGCCGGTCACCCTCTCCGCGAAGGAGTTCGAGCTCGTTGCGCGACTC
>DATDOS010000191.1:0-5207 GCA_035293125.1 Gaiellaceae bacterium
TGAACGGGCAGGGGCTCTCGGGCTCGAAGGTGCGCAACGTGATCGTTCCCCTGCAAGCGCTCTACCGCCACAACCGGCGGAGAGTGCCTCTCGACCCCACAGACGGGCTCGACCTGCCCGCGGGAGGCAGCCGCCGCGAGCGGGCAGCCACGCCGGCGGAGGCAGCCGAGCTCCTCGACGCACTTCCCGAAGAGGACCGCGCCTTGTGGGCGACGGCCTTCTACGCCGGGCTTCGACGGGGCGAGCTGCGAGCGCTTCGCTGGAAGCACGTCCACGGACTTGGCACGCTCGATCCGCTGCGCATCCACGTCGAGGCTGGCTGGGACGACTACGAGGGAGAGATCGCGCCCAAGAGCGTCAAGGGCCGACGCACGGTGCCGGCGCCGGAGCTCCTTCGCCCCTACCTCGAAGCACACGAGCGGCGACGTCTCAGCGTCGCGATGATCGCTGGCGGGGATGAGCTCGTATTCGGGCGCGAACCTGACAAGCCGTTCACGTCGACGTACATCCGCAAGCGCGCGCTTGACGCGTGGCAGGCGGCGAACGAGGACCGTTCGGAAGCGGGTCTCGACCTCCTCGCGCCGATCAAGTTGCAGGAGTGCAGGCACACCTACGTCTCGCTCATGCACGCGGCCGGGATCCCGCTCGAGCGGATCGGCGACTATGTCGGGCACTCCTCGACGTACATGACCGACCGCTACCGGCACCTTCTCGAGGGACAAGGCGCGAAGGACGCCGCCGAGCTCGATCGCTACCTGAATGGTGCGCGGACCGGTGCGCAGGAGGAGGACGAAGCCTAAAAACGGCTTGCTAGAGCCACTTTAGGCGTCGAGAGAACAACTCTCCAAAACCGGGGGTTGCAGGTTCGAGTCCTGCCGCCCCTGCTTCTGCTCGACAGGGGTGGAACCTGCCGCGGATCCCAGGCGCAGCCTCTCGTCCGAGCTCGCGGCTGGTAGGCGCAGCTCGAGCTCGAGCTCGTCGCGCAGCGGGATTCCGAACTCGCCGATGGTTCTGATCTGCGGCTTCAGCCGCGCACGAGACTCGTCGACGGCTCCGGGGCGAAGCACCGCGAGTCGGAAGCCCCGCCGCTGGTAGAAGCGAAGCGCTTCCAGGTTGTCGTTCGTGGTGACGAGCCAGATCTTGGTGCACCCGGCCACTGCCTCGACCACGGCCTCGAGGAGGGCAGTGCCGATGCCCTGGTGACGTTCGAAAGCGGCGATGAACGCGAGCTCGCAATCGTTGGTCTCGCGCCGATAGGTCACGAAGCCGACTGGGCGCCTGTCCCGCTCCGCGACGAAGCCGGGGAGCGCCAGCACGTCGATCAGCTCGTCACGTCGAGCCTGGACGGGCCCTCCGTACTCCTCGTCCAGGAACGCCTCGGCCCAGGCGCGATCGGGCTCTTGGTACTCGCGAATGACCACGACGGACAGGCTATGGGACCACAGCAGGCCGTAGAGGTTGGTTCACGAACAGTCGGCAGGCACCTGCACTAGGTTGTGTCCATGGCGGATCGGGCACGGGACGAGATCGCCGCTCCTGGCCCCTCCCCACATCCGCCCGGTCACGACCGCGCCGCTCCCGAGCACCCGATCGACGACGTCCTTCCGGGCGAGGCGCGCGTCCTCGTCGCCGCGCAGGAGTCACTCGCCGGCCGCCGGCGCGGCGTTCGCGGGCTGTGGCCGTTCCTCGGCCCAGCGTTCATCGCTGCAGTTGCCTACGTGGACCCGGGGAACTTCGCGACGAACATGGCCGCTGGGGCGAGCTTCGGCTACCTGCTGCTGTGGGTCGTGCTCGCCGCGAATCTGATGGCGATGCTCGTCCAGTCGATGAGCGCGAAGCTCGGCATCGCCACGCGCAAGAACCTCCCCGAGGTCTGTCGCCAACGGTTCTCGCGGCGCACCAACATCGTCCTCTGGATCCAGGCGGAGGTGATCGCCATGGCGACCGACATCGCCGAGTTCGTCGGCGCCGCGATCGGCCTCAACCTCCTGTTCGGGATCGCGCTCTTCCCGGCCGCCCTCTTCACGGGCGCGGCGGCGATGATCATCCTCGCGCTGCAGGCACGAGGTTTTCGTCGGCTCGAAGCCGTCATCGCAGCCCTCATCGGCGTCATCGTCGGCGCGTTCGCCTTCCAGGTCCTCCTGGCCGAGCCGTCGCCGTCGGGGATCGCGGAAGGCTTCGTTCCAGGCTTCAGCGGAACCGAGAGCGTCCTGCTCGCCGTCGGGATCATCGGGGCGACGGTCATGCCCCACGTGATCTACCTGCACTCGGCGCTGACACAGCACCGTGTGATCGGGGTGACGGAGGAGGAGAAGCGGAAGATCTTCCGCTTCGAGCTCGTGGACGTCGTGATCGCGATGAGCATCGCCGGCGTCATCAACATCAGCATGCTCGTCATCGCCGCGTCGACGTTCTACGAGCAGGGCCTCGTCGATGTGGGCGACGATCTCACCGAGGCCTACGAGGCGCTCGGGACGTACCTCGGAGGCAACGCCGACGTGCTCTTCGGCGTCGCCCTGCTCGCATCGGGCCTCTCGTCCTCGAGCGTGGGGACGATGGCCGGACAGGTCGTCATGCAGGGCTTCATCGGACGGCAGATCCCGCTCTTCGTCCGGCGTCTCGTCACCATGCTGCCGGCGCTCGTCGTCGTTGCCGTCGGCGTCGATCCCTCACGGTCGCTCGTCCTCAGCCAGGTCATCCTCTCCTTCGGGATCCCGTTCGCGCTGATCCCGCTCATCCTCTTCTGCCGCAACAGGGAGCTCATGGGCTCGCTCGTGAACCGCCGCTCGACAACGATCGCGGGGGCTCTCGTCGCGACCGTGATCATCGCGCTCAACGCCTTCCTCCTCGCCGGGACGTTCGGAATCGTCGACGTCTGAGAGCGCCGCTAGTGCGGTCTCTCACAACCTTGCACCACGCCGGCTCGGGCGAGCAGCCGCGAGCTGCTCGGGGAGGCGCTCGAACGGCTCGAGCGTCCGCTGCCGAAGGTTGCCGCCAGGCAACGAGCCGAGGGGGACTTGATTCTCTTGCCGCCGGTGGTAAGGTCGGCCCGACGGAGCGAGATGGGCTCAGTCTGTGCTCGACGCTGCCGATCCTGTGGTCCTCGGCTGGTTCACCGCGTTCGCCGACCCGAGCAGCCAGGTGCGCCGCACGATCGCAGGCTGAACGCCTCGCGCTCGAGGGAATGCCTCGACGGCGTCCGCCGGCAACCAGCGTGTGAGGAGGTTCTTCATGCAAGGCAAGAGCGGGAGCCGGTCCGGTGTCCTGCAGTGGGTTGTCGTGCTCGTGGTCGGCGTCCTGGTCGTAACCGTCGTCCTCGGCCTGAATCTGATCTCGCGCCTCAACGACGGGCAGAAAGTGCTGGACGCGGCGAGGCCGGCGTTTGCCCCTGAGCGTGTCACCGGCGCCCGGGCCGGCATCGACATCATCTCGAAGAACGTCGACGTGGCGGACCCGATCGGGACCACGTCGGGCACTGGCGCAGCCGAGGTGCCGAAGCTGATCGCGTTCGTCTCGCAGCAGACCGGGCTTTCGCAGGCCGAGGTCGTCGCCGCGCTGCAGGAGAACTTCCCACACACGACGGCGCTCCTGCAGGCGATCCCGCTGTCATCGGTGTCGGCAGAGTTTCCCGCCCTGTTCGCGTTCCTCGAAAAGACACTCGACGTGTCGGAGGCAGAGCTCCTCGCGGCGCTCCAGGCGAACTTCCCGCGGCTCACGCAGTCGATCGCCAACCTGCCGACGGTCACCGCCGGGTGGGACAGCATCCAGAACATCGACGGGGCCACGCGCTTCGACGGCACGCCCATCAAGACCGTGCCAGACCTGAGGACGTATTTCAGCGCGGATCTGATCCCCGTTCTGGAAACCCAGCAGAGCAACTTCGCCAGTCTCGACGGGACATCCACCGTGAACTGGATCGCGCCCCTCCTGTTGATCGTCGGGCTGGTCGTGATCCTGTTTGCAGCGCTGATGATCGCGCTGCACCTCAGGGGGCCGGTATCGCGCGGGCTCTCCATCGTGAGCGCGTCGGTCGTCCTCGTCGTCGGTGTGGGGGTTGTTGCGCTCGTGCTCGTCATCTCGCTGGTCCCGCGGGTCAGCGACGGGCAGGAGCTGCTCGATGCCTTGCGCCCCGCCAATGTCGCCGAACGCGTTCAGGGCGACCGCGACGGGATCACCATGGTCTCCGCGATCATCGATGCGGAGGATCCGATCATGACCGCGGAGGGCGGGGCCGCTGCCGAGGTGCCAAAGCTGATCGCGTTCGTCTCGCAGCAGACGGGGCTCTCGCAGGCCGAGGTCGTCGCCGCACTGCAGGAGAACTTCCCGCACACAACGGCGCTCCTGCTGGCGATCCCGCTGTCGTCGGTGACGGCGGAGCTGCCCGGCCTGTTCGCGTTCCTCGAAAAGACGCTCGATGTGACAGAGGCCGAGCTGCTCGCAGCGCTGGGCGCGAACTTCCCGGGACTGGCCCAGTCGATCG
Source organism: Gaiellaceae bacterium (assembly GCA_035293125.1). Taxonomy (GTDB): domain Bacteria; phylum Actinomycetota; class Thermoleophilia; order Gaiellales; family Gaiellaceae; genus GMQP-bins7. Next base: position 4,481 of record DATDOS010000191.1, read on the forward strand.
TCAATCTGCCGACGGTAACCAACGGTTGGAATGACGTCCAGAACATCGGCGCAGCGACGCGCTTCGACGGCACGCCCGTCAGGACCGTGCCCGACGTCCGTACGTACTTCAGTTCGGACGTGATTCCTGTGCTCGAGACCCAGCGAGAGAACTACGAAAACCTCGTATCGACCTCGAACATCGACTTCATCGGGCCTCTGGTGCTGATCGTCGGCATGATCGTGATCATCTACGGGCTGCTCATGGTGCTCCTGGCCTGGCGTCTGGAACCACGCACGAGCCAGGCCATCAGACCCTCACCGACGCCTGCGACGTCACCCCAGTCGTAGATGCGGAGATGCGGATGCCTTGACGCGTTTTCGACCCCCGATTATGGTGGCCTTTTCAACGCCAGGTGCGGGAAGGACACCGGATGACCAGACGGGCTGAGGGCCCCCCGGCTCTCCAACGGCGCGGTGTCGCATGCTCACGCTGATCGCATCGACCGGCTGGTGGCAGTTCGGGATCGCGCTAGGCATTGCAGTGATCGCGGCGGCAGCGGTAATCGTGATCGTGATCGTGGGCCTGGCGATCAAGATCGCGCAGCAAGCAAGAACGGCCGAGCAGGCGGTCGAGGTGGTGCGCCAGCAGACGGCCGAGCTCGGCGGCGTCGCACGGATCAATGACTCGGGAGTGAGGATCCTGCACGCGGCTCGGTCCCTGCGAAAGGTGGCGGTCGGAAAGTGAC
>DATDOS010000192.1:0-5902 GCA_035293125.1 Gaiellaceae bacterium
GCACGAGATCGCCCGCCGGATCGAGCTGCTCCGCGGAGACGCGCCGCTCAGGCCGTGCCACAACGACCTCCTGAACGCGAACTTCCTCGACGACGGCGAGCGCATCCGGATCGTCGACTGGGAGTACGCCGGGATGGGCGACGTCTTCTTCGACCTCGCGAACTTCTCCATCAACCACGAGCTCGGCCAGAAGGAGCGCGAGACGCTCCTTCTGGCCTATTCGGGCGAAATACGACGCGCGGAGGTTCAGTCCCTGGAGCTCATGCGCTTCATGTCCGACTTCCGGGAGGCGATGTGGGGGGTGGTCCAGGGCGCGGTGTCCGAGCTCGACTTCGACTTTGCGGCCTACTCGGCGGAGCACTTCGAGCGGCTCGAGCAAACGGCCGCGACGCCCGAGTTCCGCGCCGCTTACGAAGACTGAAGGCGAGGGCGCGCTTCAACGTGTCGCAAGGGTGCCGGCGGAGAGACTTTTCGCAGTGTGAGATCGTTCTGCACGCACCAGGTCGCGAACACCCGCTGCCCCGAGTCGCTCCATGCGTGTCGCGAGCACGAGGAAGAGCTGGGCCGTGATCAGCGCGTCGCCGAACGCGTGGTGGGTCCGGGCCGCCGGAACGCCATATCTCTCGGCGAGATCGGCAAGTCGTGCGGAGCGGGGCGGCGCGGCGCCCTCGCGCGAGGTCAGCTCCACTGCCAAGTCAATTACGTCGATCGCACGACGTGGCCGGCGCCGGCCCCGCTCGTCGTACAGCCGTCCGAGAAACGCCAGTTCGATTCCCGAGGCGTGAGCCACGAGCATGCGACCTTCCAGTGCCCCGAGCAGCTCGTCGGACACCTTGTCGAGCTCCGGCGCTCCCGTCAGCTCAGTGGGCCGAATGCCGTGGACACGGATCGACTCGGGCGGAACCGGGATCGGCGGTCGAACGACGCGGTAGATCGCTCCCGGCATGTGTATGCGGCCCCCCACGACCGGTACCAGCCCGTACGACAGGATGTGGTCGCGCTGGAGATCGAGGCCCGTCGTCTCGAAGTCGAGGACCGCGAACGAGGCGTCGCGCCACGACCTCGAGCGCCTCCGGAGACCGCTCACGGGATCCGCGTCGCCACTCGAGCATCCAGCGAGCGCTGAGCGCGGTCAACGGCGCGAAAGGCCTCCTTGAGCTGCCGGCGTGCGAGCGGGGCGAGCTCGCGCGGGTCGACATGGTTGTCGGGCTGGACGCCTCTCTCGACCTGCGCCGCTTGATGCTCGAGCCGCACGCGACAGATCGTGACGAACGCCTCCTCGAGCTCGACTGCGGTGTCCTCGGCCAGTACGCCCCGAGCGGCGGCGGCGTGGAGGCGATCGACGGTTGCCTTCGCCGTCGAGCCGGCTGCGAGCGCGTGGCGTCGCGCGAGGTTGACAACCGGGCTCGCGCCGACCGCCTTGAGGTCGAGCTTTCCGACGTGCTCACCCGAGCGCTCGACCACGAACTCCCGAAGGAATCCGAGCGGTGGGCGGATCTCCAGTGCCGCCTGCGTCAGCCGCTCGAGGAAGTATGGGTGCCGCGGCGCAGACGCGAGGAGCGCGTCGAGCTCTGCCTCGATGCGGAGGGGGCCGGCGACCTGGCGCACGTCGAGGCCGATCATCGCCATGTGCACGTCGCGGCGAGTCGGTGCACTGAGCCACGTGTCGAAAAGCTCCATCCAACCCGCATGCGGCAGCCGCCAGCCCGCGTTCCGCGCCATCACACCCGCGCGGCACTCGGCGTAGCCGCAGTCCGCGAGCCACCCGTTCATACGCTCTGCGAACGTCGCGAAGTAGACCTCGACGCCCTGCCCTTCGCTGTCGTACGCGAGCGCGTTGTCCTGATCCGTCGCGAGCGTTTGTTCGCGGCGTGCCTCGCTGCCGAGCGAAAGCCAGGCCCATCTGGCCGGAGGGTCGCCGAGCTCGGCGAGCGCGAACTCGGTCAGGTGACGGGTCACAGCGTCCGTCGTCGTCGCGAGAACCGAGAGGACATCGAGCGGCTCGACGCTGGCGTCGAGCAGTCGGACAGCGACTCGCGGAAGCTCCCGAACCGCCCTTGCGAGAGCGGTGACATCGCGTGCTCGCTCGATCTCGCGGCGAACGACGAGTGGGCTCGGCGAACCGAGATCGAGGAGAGCTGCATGGTCGACGACGCCGACGAGTGTGCCGTCGCGCTCCACGACGACCGCCTGCTCGACACGCGCCTCGAGCATGTCGACGATCACGTCGAACGCGAGTCGGTCGGCGCTTGTCGTGAGCGTCTCGGCGCTGGCGAGGGTCGAGAGTGGGGCGTCCGCCGAGACCTCGCCGGTCACGACTCTCGCCCGGAGGTCGTGATCCGTGATCAGTCCGTAGCCGCCATGGGCGAGCGGCACGACGACGGAGGAGGCGCCCTCCTCGTTCATGCGGACGGCAGCGTCGCGGATCGAGCTCTCAGGGTCGCAGATGAGGGGTGGACGGGCGAGCTCCCTGACGTGTCGAGTGCTCCAGGGCGTCACGCGCCCGGCACGGGCAGCCGTGCGCTCGAGTCGTTCCTCGAGAGTCGCGGCCAGGAACCGCACGCCGGCAGGATCGGAGAGCGCTGCGACTGTGGCGTCGGCTGGGAACAGGTAGCAGAGTGAGTCCTCTCGCGCCCGAACAGTGAAGTTGGGGGGCAATCCCGTGAGGAGCGATGGATGCCCGAACGACTCACCCTCTTCCAGGACGTCGACGACGTCGGTCTGGTCGAGCAACTCGACAGCGCCTCGACGCACGACGTAGAGGTGTTCGGAGGGGGGGCCCTCCTGCACCAGGATCTCTGCTCCGCTCGGGAAGTACTCGATCGCCGCGCGTTGGGCGAGGGCGGCCCGAGCTTCCGCGGTCAGAGCCGAGAACGGCGGATGTCGCTCGAGGAAGTCGGTGATCTCGGCGAGCGTCTCGTGAACCGGCGGCACAGGGCCCAACGATAGGCCGCGCGGTTCCGTGCTGTCGGTTGACCAAAGCCCGTAGACCTGCTTAGGATCGTACTTTCCGGGCTTCTCTGAGCAAGGAGGGCGGTGTGGAAGGTTCTTCTGAACGCAGGGTCGGCGCTGTCACGTACCGCGAAGCCGACGAGGCGTACTTCGACCAACGGAAGCTGCGCCGGTTTGCGGGCGTCTGGTCGCTCTGGGCCCTCGGTGTAGCAGCCGTCATCTCGGGTGACTTCTTCGGATGGAACTTCGGGCTTGGCCAGGCGGGCTTCGGCGGCCTACTGATCGCCACGCTCGTGATCACGGTCATGTACTTCGGCCTCTGCTGGTCGATCGCCGAGATGTCGCCCGCGCTCCCGCACACGGGCGGCGCCTACTCGTTCTCCCGCTCGGCGATGGGGCCGTGGGGCGGCTTCTCCACCGGTGTTGCGGAGACGATCGAATACGTGGTCACCCCCGCCGTCATCGTCGTGGGCATCGGCTTCTACATGCAGACGATCGTCGACGACCTCTTCGGGTGGAACATCGCTACCTGGATCTGGTGGGGCATCTTCTACATCCTTTTCGTGCTGCTCAACGCTGTCGGCATCGAGGCGACGATGCGTTTCACCGTGTTCATCTGCCTCGCGTCGCTCGCTGTCCTCGCCGTCTTCTACGTCGGCGCTGCCTTCTCCGACTTCTCGATCGACAAGTGGGCGCTCAATATCGAGCCGGAGGGAGGCAACTCGAAGTGGCTGCCGTTCGGGGTCGACGGCATCTTCTTCGCGCTCCCGTTCGCAATCTGGTTCTACCTTGCGATCGAGGAGCTCCCACTCGCGGCGGAGGAATCGCATGACCCGAAGCGCGACATCCCGCGCGGGACCATCTACGGGCTCCTGACCCTCGTCGTTACGGGGTTCCTCGTGCTGTTCCTCAACTCGGGGATCGAGCCGGGCTCCGCTGCCATCGGCGAATCCGGCGAGCCGCTACTCGACGGTCTAAAGACGATCTTCGGTGACGGAACGTCCGCGTCAGTGCTCGGCCTGATCGCGGTCACCGGGCTCGTCGCCAGCTTCCACACGATCATCTTCGCGTACGGGCGGAACATCTTCTCGCTGTCGAGGGCGGGCTACTACCCGCACTTCCTGTCGGTGACACACGGGAAGCGACAGACCCCGTATGTCGCCCTCGTTCTCGGTGCCGTGATCGGCTATGCGCTTGCCCTCCTCCTCGACCAGGCAACCAAGCACGGCTGGCTCGGCGGCAACGTGGGAGCGTCGCTGCTGTACATGGCGGTGTTCGGTGCGGTTATCTCCTACGCGATGCAATGCCTCTCGTTCATCATGCTGCGCCGCAAGTTCCCCGACGTCGAGCGACCGTACAGAAGCCCGGTCGGGGTCTGGGGCGCGGGGATCGCGGCGGTCATCGCGCTCGTCTCGCTGGTCGCGATGTTCTGGAACGACGACTACCGAGCCGGCGTCTACGGCGTTGCGATCTTCTACGTCGTCGCGCTCGCCTACTTCGGGCTTATCGGCCGGCACCGGCTCGTCCTCTCGCCGGAGGAAGAGTTCGCCCTGACCCGGGGTGAGCACGGTCATCCGGAGATCGAGGGCTATGGGAAGACGCATGTCTCCGACATTCCGACTGGGGGCGGCGGAAGCGCTTAGGCTTCTGTCGAAGCATTCGACCTGGGCGGGGCCGGCGGGAGTCGGCCCCGCTCGTCAGGAGGAAAGATGCTGTCACTCGACGAGTTGAAGGCCGAGGTGGAGGCCGGCGCGATCGACACCGTGATCGTCGCGTTCACCGACATGCAGGGCCGCTTGATGGGAAAACGGCTCCACGCGGAGTTCTTCGTCGAGGAGGTCGAGGGCGGGCACCCGGTCGAGGGCTGCAACTACCTGCTCGCGCTCGACATGGAGATGGACCCGATCCCCGGCTACGAGATCGCGAGCTGGGAGCGCGGGTACGGCGACTTCGCGATGAAGCCGGACCTCGCCACCCTGCGGCGAATCCCGTGGCTGGAAGCAACTGCGCTCGTCCTTGCGGACGTCCTCTGGCACGACGGCTCGCCGGTTCAGCCGTCGCCGCGGCAAGTCCTGAAAGCCCAGATGGAGCGGGCCGCCGCCCTCGGCTTCACGCCCATGACCGGCTCCGAGCTCGAGTTCTATCTCCTCCGCGAGACGTACCAGGAGGCCTGGGCGCAGCGCTACGAGGATCTCACGCCCTCGGTGCCGTACATCCTCGACTACCACATTCTCGCCACGACCTACGACGAGGACCTGATCCGCCAGATCAGGAACGGGATGCACGGCGCCGGGATCAAGGTCGAGACCTCGAAGGGCGAGGCCTGGCCCGGCCAGCACGAGATCAACTTCCGCTTCGCCGACGCGCTGACGATGGCCGACAACCACGTGATCTACAAGAACGGCGCCAAGGAGATCGCGAACGCGAACGGCTGCTCGATCACGTTCATGCCGAAGCCGTTCGAGTCGTGGATCGGGAACTCCTGCCATGTCCACGCGTCGCTCTTCCGCGACGGCGAGCCCGCATTCCGCGACGATGACGCCCTCTTCGAGCGGTTCCTCGCGGGCCAGATCGCCTGCTTCAAGGAGCTCGCGGTCTTCCTCGCGCCGACGATCAACTCGTACAAGCGGTACGCGGCGGGGAGCTGGGCCCCGACGACGCTCGCCTGGGGTCACGACAACCGCACGTGCGGCTTCCGGATCGTCGGGCACGGAGCGGCGAAGCGGGTCGAGACTCGCATCCCGGGTGGGGACGTCAACCCGTACCTTGCCTTCGCGGCGATCATCGCCGCGGGGCTGCACGGGATCGAGAACGACCTCCCCGCGCCGCCCGCGCTCGAGGGCAACGCGTACGAGTCGGACGCCGAGCGGTTTCCCTCCACGCTGCGTGAGGCGATCCTCGCGCTCGAGCTGGGGACGATGGCGCGGAGCGCGTTCGGCGACCAGGTGGT
>DATDOS010000193.1:0-5722 GCA_035293125.1 Gaiellaceae bacterium
CCGATCCTGGCCCAGGCAGCCTTCCCCCTCGGGGACGAGCACTCGTGGGACGAGCTCGAGCCGAAGATCGTCGAGGTCGTGACAGAGCTGCTCCCGCGTGCCCTCGCCCGTGTCGAGACGGACGATCCGGGTGATCGGCAACCCGACGGTGAAGGCAGCTACCTCGGGCTCTTCGAGCCCGAGTACCGCTCGATCGACTGGTCGCAGCCGGCAGCCGACATCCATCGGCAGGTACGCGCGTGGCGTTTTGCGTCAGGTGTGCCCGAGGAGCGCGGGGCGCTGACGGAGCTCGACGGCGAGAAGGTGCGCGTGCTGCGTGTCAGCCTCGAACCCGGAGAAGGCCGCGCCATGGAGTGCGGAGACGGCACACTCCGGATCGTGGAGACGGAGCCCGCATGAGACCCGTCATCGGGATCACTTCCTACGCGCAGGAGGCGAAGTGGGGCGTCTGGCACCTGCCGGCGGTGCTGATTCCGCTCGCGTACGTCGACGCCGTGGAGCGAGCGGGCGGCCGGGCGGTCGTCATCCCTCCGACCGAGGAGGGCGTCGAGGAGATCCTGGAGGCGCTCGACGGAGTCATCTTCTCGGGCGGGGCCGACGTCGATCCCTCGAGGTACGGCGCCGAGCCGCACCCCGAGACCGACACGCCCCAGACACGCAGGGACGCCGGCGAGATGGAGTTGCTCCAGGCGGCACTCGAGCGAGACATGCCCGTGCTCGCGATCTGCCGCGGCTTCCAGCTCCTGAACGTGGCCCGCGGCGGCGACCTCATCCAGCACCTCCCGGAGGAGGTCGGGCACGACGTGCACAAGCAGGTTCCAGGTGAGTTCGCGGAGCACCCGATCGAGATCAAGGAGGGCTCGCGGCTCGCGGCGATCGTGGGCGAGCGCTCGGATGTCACCTCGCATCATCATCAAGCCCTCGGCCGGGTCGGTGACGGGCTCGTCGAGACCGCCTGGGCCGCCGACGGCACGCTCGAAGGCATCGAGGATCCGTCGCTCCGCTTCGCGGTCGGTGTCCAGTGGCACCCGGAGGCCGGAGAGGACGCGGCGCTCTTCGAGGCGCTCGTCGAGCAGGCGCGCGAATACCGCGCCGCGCGGGAGAAGTAGGGTCCCACCCTTTGAACCTCGGGGTCAGACCCCAGGTGAACCTTGGGGTCAGACCCCACGGGTCTGACCCCGCTGCAGAGCCGGCGCCCGTTGCGAGAGAATCCCTCCATGACCCTCACCGTCCTCAATCCCGCCACCGAGGAGCCGATCGCCGAGCTCGAGCAAGCGGGCGTCGAGGAGACCGACGAGGCCGTCGCGCGCGCGCAGGAGGCGTTCCCGGCATGGCGCGCCGTCGCGCCCGCTGACCGGGCCCGCATCCTCCGCCGGCTCGCGACGCTCGTCGAGGAGAACGCAGAGGAGCTGGCGCGGATCGAGTCCCGGAACGTCGGCAAGCCGATCTCGGGCGCGCGCGGGGAGATCGGCATGGTCGCGCAGGTGTTCCACTTCTACGCGGGCGCCGTGGACAAGCACTTCGGCGAGACGATTCCCGTAACAGGCGGAGTCGCTGCGACGTTCAGGGAGCCGCTCGGCGTCGTCGGCCTCATCGTCCCCTGGAACTTCCCGGCCAACATCGCGAGCTGGAAGCTCGGGCCGGCACTCGCCTGCGGGAACACGATCGTCCTCAAGCCGGCGGAGCTGACCCCGCTCTCGGCGCTCCGACTTGCGGAGCTCTGCCTCGAGGCGGGGATCCCGGAGGGGGTCGTCAACGTCCTCCCGGGGAAAGGCTCGATCGTCGGGCAGCGGATGATCGAGCACCCGGACGTCGCCAAGATCGCGTTCACGGGGTCGACCGAAGTCGGCAGGCTCGTCATGCAGGGTGCGGCCGGCACGATCAAGCGCGTCACCCTCGAGCTCGGCGGGAAGTCCGCGAACGTGATCTTCGCGGACGCAGATCTCGAGCAAGCTGCCGTCTCAGCGCCGTACTCGGTCTTCGACAACGCCGGACAGGACTGCTGCGCGCGCTCGCGCATCCTCGTCCAGAAGTCCGTCTACGACCGCTTCCTCGAGCTCCTGATCGAGGCGACCGACGGCGTGAGGGTCGGCGATCCGGCGGACGACGCGACGGAGATGGGACCGCTGATCTCGGCCGGACATCGCGACACCGTCGCCTCGTTCCTCGAGGACGAGCCGGTCTTCCAGGGCGACGCGCCCGACGGCCCCGGCTTCTGGTTCCCGTGCACGCTCGTCGAGGCCACGAATGAGGACCGCATCGCGCGCGAGGAGGTTTTCGGCCCGGTTGCCGCAGTGATCCCGTTCGAGGACGAGGCCGACGCGATCCGCATCGCGAACGACACGCCCTACGGGCTCTCGGGCTCGATCTGGACGCGGGACGGAGCACGGGCGCTACGGGTGGCGCGCGCGATCGAGGCGGGTGTGCTGTCGGTGAACGCGAATACCTCCGTGCGCGTCTCCACGCCGTTCGGCGGCTTCAAGCAGTCGGGGTTCGGCCGCGAGCTCGGCATGCACGCGCTCGAGGGCTACTCCGAGGTCAAGAGCGTCTTCATCTCGACGGAGGGCTGAGCGATGGGCAGGCTGGAAGGGAAGGTGTGCGTCATCACGGGAGCGGGCGGAGGCATGGGCCGCGAGGCGGCCATCGTCTTCACAGCCGAAGACGCGAAGGTCTGCGTCGCCGACCTCGACGAGGAGCTGGCCGAGGAGACGGTGTCGCTCTGCTCCGGCGACGCATTCGCGCTCCGCGTCAACGTCGCCGACGAGGAGGACGTCAAGCATCTCTACAGGGCGACAGCCGAGCGCTTCGGCGGAGTCGACGTCCTCTACAACAATGCGGGCATCTCGCCGGCCGACGATGCGTCGGTCCTCGACACGAGCGTGGACGCGTGGCAGCGCGTCCAGGACGTGAACACGAAGGGCGTCTTCCTCTGCTGCAAGCACGGCATCCCGTACTTGCTCGAGCGGGGAGGGGGATCTGTGATCAACGTCGCCTCGTTCGTGGCGATCCTCGGCGCCGCGACGTCGCAGATCTCGTACACGGCCTCGAAGGGCGCCGTTCTCTCGATGAGCAAGGAGCTCGGAGTGCAGTTCGCGCGCCAGGGGATCCGCGTCAACGCGCTCTGCCCGGGCCCGGTCGAGACACCGCTCCTGCTCGCGATCTACGGGGACGACCCGTCGGCCTTCAAGCGGCGGCAGGTGCACTGGCCGACGGGCCGGCTCGGAAGGCCGCGCGAGATCGTCAACGCCGCGCTCTTCCTGGCGAGCGACGAGTCCTCGTTCGTGAACGGGGCCGCGTTCGTGGTCGACGGCGGCCTCACCGCCGCCTACGTCACACCCGAGTGAAGCTCGAGCGCGCCCGCGAGAACGTCTTCACCGTGCAGGCGACGAGCCAGGAACTCTCGGCGCTTATCGCCGCCGCACGGATGGCGCTCGACGCAATGCGCGACGACCTGCGTGCGCCGGCGGAAGCTGTCCGCCTGCTCGAGCGCGTCCTCGCCGATTACGACGCGGCGATCCAGCGTCATTCGTAACGGAGCGGGCGCTTCGCGCCCGCTCCGGCCCGCCCATGAACGGCACCTAGGCGGTGACCGCCATCTGCTCCCGCACGTGCTCTGCGATCTGATCGAACTCCTCCTTGAAGCGGCCGTAGTCGAACGCCCGCGTGTTGAGGTACGTGCTCCAGCCCATCGTGTTCTTGGCGACGAGCGCGGCCTCGTTGATCTCCTCGTCTGACGCGCCGAAGAGGCGTGCTGCCTCGGTGTGGTAGTAGACGCAGTACTGGCAGCGGGTGGCGCCGGACACTCCGAGCCCGATCAGCTCCTTGTACTTGTTCGGGATTACCGTCTCGGAGAGCATCAGCGCCTTGAAGCTCGCCCACTCGGTCTCGATGAATGTGTTGGGGACCTCCGCGAAGAACTCCGGGACCAGCCCGAGGGTCTCGCGGATGTCTGCCTCGACCTGTGCTCTCGACATCCGTCTCCTCCTTTCGCGAGCGCGAGCCGTGCGGCGGGCGGGCTGTGCCGATCGTAACAAGTGGAGACGAGGAAGGAAGTCCGGCGCGTATGCGTTACTTGAGGACCTATGTGCATCCGCTGTCGCCGGGCCGAGGCACCCGAGCCCCTGGGGCTCTGCGCCGCGTGCGTCATGCACACGCGGGTCGAGATCGTCGACGGGCTGAAGCGGCTCTCCCGCTACCTCGCCGCATGGGCCGCCTTCGAGCAGTGGTTACGCGAGCAGGGTGCGGCCTGACACGACGGCGTTAGACGCCGACGACCTGGACGAGCCAGCGTCTGTCGCGCTCGCGGTCGAGCTCGAGGAAGAGCACGCGTTGCCACTGGCCGAGGGCAAGCTCGCCCTCCCGCACCGGAATGGACTCGCCGGCCGGGCCGAGGAGCATGGACATGCAGTGCGCGTGCCCGTTGCCGATCTCCATGTCCTCCTCGCACACGTTCTCCGTTCGGCGGTCCCAGTCGTCGTGTGCGTAGTAGTGCTCCATCGGCACCAGTCGCCTGAGCAAGACGGCGAAGTCCTCGAGGAAGCCGCGCTCCCACTCGTTCACCCGCACCGAGCAGGTCGTGTGCGGTGAGTAGACCGAGCAGATGCCGTCCTGGATCCCGCTCTGACGGACGGCCTCCTGCACCTCCTCGGTGATGTCCGTCACGGCCAGGCCGCCGGCGGTGCGCAGCTGAGACTCGAACTGGAACGTCTTCACGCCGCCAGACATTGTGTCAGTCGCGGCCGCAGTCGGCTCGGCGGAACTGTCCGTTACGCTGGACCTCGCGGGCCCGTAGCTCAGCTGGTCAGAGCAGCCGACTCATAATCGGTTGGTCCCTGGTTCGAGTCCAGGCGGGCCCATATCGGCGGGGTGCAGGACACGCCACAACCTCGCCGACGCCGCGTTTACCAAAGTCGTCGGACACGCGGACTCGACAGCTCATATTCGAGTGTCGTATCGTTGTCCAGTCCACCGCGCTCCCATCGCAGGGGCGCCGAAGGATTGGAGGAACACGTGGGAAGCCTCACGATCAAGAACGTGGGTTCGCCCGAAGAAGTTCGACAGTTTGCTGCACACGGTCGGGCCGACGTCGTCGACCTCGCCGGCCATCCGGTCCTGCTCGGTACTTTCGAGCCAGGCTGGACGTGGTCCGGCGATGTGAAGCCGATCGCGCAGACCGACAGCTGCCAGGCCCCTCACCTCATGTACTGCGTATCGGGTCGCATGGGAATCCGCATGAGCGATGGAACAGAGGGCGAGATAGGGCCAGGCGATGTCGCCTCGATCGCCCCTGGGCACGATGCGTGGGTCGTGGGCGACGAGCCGTGCATTGCCGTCGACTTCGGCGGCTACGCGCAGTACGCGAAGGGCTAGTAGTCGTCCCCGGGCGACATTCGCATCCGTAGCAACGGGCTGTGGCGTTGTGGCATCCAGGGCCGGCACTGTATGCCACAACGCCCTTCCGCCGAACCGCGTTTTCGGGCGCAACTCGCATCGCGCAGTGGAACAATGGAAGACCGACGCGCCGCGGGGCGTCTGATGGACAGGGTGACCCGCGGGCGCGGAGTACCCGCGCCCGGACGATGGGCTTCGGCTCGAAGGAGGGAGAACATGACTCTGAAGATCAACGACACGGCGCCGGACTTCACGGCACAGACCACGGAAGGCGAGGTTCACTTCCACGACTGGATAGGCGACTCCTGGGCGGTGCTCTTCTCGCACCCGA
>DATDOS010000194.1:0-2937 GCA_035293125.1 Gaiellaceae bacterium
CCGCTTCGAGAGGCGCTCTCTCGTATGGAAGACGAGGGAGCCACGAAGCTCGCCCTGCACGGCGAGCCGAACCACGGTCCATTCGGCGTTCTCCGTCCTGATCCGCACCGTCCGCGGTCCGCCGGGCTCCCGGGCGGCCGAGAGGGTGGCGACGGCCTCGGAGGAGAGCTCACCTGGATGGAGCTCGAGCATGCGCGCCGCACGCGGGCCTGCAGCAGCCACAACCCGGAAGTCGTCCTCGGCTCCCAGCGTGAGACCGACGGTCGCGTCCTGGGACGCGACGATCTCGAGCGCCGAGTCGACTGCGACCTTGTAGATGTCCTCTCGAATCCAAGCCGCGACGAACGCGGCCGCAGCCGTGCCAAGGGCATGCTCGCGTCGCTCGGAGCGCTCGTGACGTGCGACGAGCCCGGCCAACCGGACGATGACGAGCGCCGAGAGCGTCGCCGCGGCGCCGACGATGACGAGCAGCTCGCTGTTCCCCGCTCTGAACGCGGCGACCGCGAGCATCGCGGGCGCCATGAGCGTGGCGACCGACAGGACTGCGAGCCTCTTTCCACTGAGCCGTTGCTCCGGATCCGGGTTCGGCTCCGTGAGGTCGACCATCGACGGGTGAAGCGCAGCGGTCCCCCACAGGACGGCGGCCAGGACGAAGAGGAGGTCGATGGGGTCGCCGACCCGGTACCAGCCGTGAAGCGAACCGAAGCCGTAGAGAGCGTCGCCCACGAGCTGGAAGAGGAGTGCCGTCGTGACCATGGCGAACGCAGGCGAGCGCAATCCGGGGCCCAGCATCATGCGGGCAGCGAGCGAGACGAGCAGCACGTCCATGACAGGGAAGGCCAGGGCGATCGCGGTCTCGAGCGCGCTCGAGTCCTCCATGAGGCGAGGCTGCACGAGGAACGTCCAGCCGACGATCGCGACCCCGACCGTGACGATGCCAGCATCGACGAGGCTCGGCCAGTCGCGTCCGGGGGCCTGCTTCCGGATCATCAGGAGCAGCGCAGCTGCAAGGACGACGTACGATCCGAGCTCGAGGAAGTCGGCAGTGGAGGGGAACGGGACGTCGCCGCTTCGCTCCAGCTCGACGGCGTAGACGGCATCGGCTGCGATCGCACAGAGACCGCCGACGGCGACGAGGTACCACGGCGCCTTCGACCGAGGCCGGTTGATCGTGACCCCGACCAGGGTCGCGGCCACGGCCGCGATCGGGAACAGCTGGTACCAACGGTTGTAAACGGCGGTGTCGCGGGGCAGCGACACGTACGCAAGCGCGCACGCGGCGGCGATGAGGAAGAACGCGCGATCTGGGCGCGCGATGCTCACCGGATGCCTATCGGCACCCCCTGGAGAATCGTTAAGCGCGCTCCGTCGACGAGCTCGGACGAGGGGGAAGCGGGCAGGCTACGAAGCGCCTCCCCGTCAGGAGGTGCCCCAGCTTGTACGCCTCGCATCCCGCACAGAGGCCTGTCACAGCCGCGAGCAGGGCCAACACGGCGACGAGCCCGCCGAGGACGGCTCCGAGCGCCTCGGCGCCGGCGAGGTAGGACGCCGACGCTGCTACCAGAAACGCGGCGCCAACCATGTTCGCGAACCGAGGCGGCCGCGCATCCTCGAGCGGCCCTTCCCCGAGAACCGGCTGGACGAGCTCGAAGTACGCGAGGCACGGGAGGCAGTACCGGCGTCCGAGAGTCAGCCCGACGACGAGTTGGAGGGCGAGCAGCGCGAGCAGCCACCACCAGCCGGTGAGGACCGCGACCACGGAGAGCACGCCCACGACCACCTGGTTGAAGCGCGGCGCGCGAGAGTCGATGACGTCGAGATCGCGGTACGGATCCGCGAGTCGCTCCGGTGGCCGCTTCACTTTGTGAAGTATTAGCAGACGGGAGGCTTCGCCGCGGGCCGTAAGATGCCGCCGTGCGCGCAGCGCAGATCGCCGAGTTGAGCAGACCGCCCGAAGCAGTGGATGTGGAAGGTGGGGGCCCTATCGAGATCGTCGCCGTCGCTCTCAACCCCCTCGATCTCGCCGTCGCCGGGGGTCGCTTCTACGGCGGCCATCCACCCCTCCCCTACGTGCCGGGCTGCGAGGCGATCGGACGTCGCGACGGGGAGCGGCTGTACCTGTTCGGAGAGGGGTGGGGGACCCGGCGAGACGGCTTTCTCGTCGAGCGTGTCGACTTCCCGCCCTCGCTCGCCGTTCCCGTGCCAGACGGGCTCGACGACGCCGTCGCCCCCGCCTGCGGAATAGCCGGGATCGCGGGCTGGGTTCCCGTCGCATGGCGCGCGCCTGTCCGTCCAGGCGATCGTGTGCTCGTCCTCGGGGCGACAGGTACCGTGGGCTCGGTTGCCCTCCAGGCTGCCCGGCTACTCGGTGCCGAGCGGGTCGTCGCGGCGGGCCGCAACCGCGCTCGGCTCCGGCGAGCGCTCGAGTTGGGCGCCGATGCGGCCGTGCCGCTCGAGGGGGACGACCTGCCCGAGCGCCTGCGGGAAGCATGCGGTGAAGAGGGGCCCACCCTGGTGGTCGACCCGCTGTGGGGCGAGCCGGTCAATGCCGCCGCCGAGGCGGCTGCACCCGGGGCGCGGATCGTTCACGTCGGACAGTCGGCCGGGCCACAGGCGACGTTCGCGTCCGCTGCCGTCCGCGGAAAGCGCCTCTCGATTCTCGGCCATTCCAACTTCGCTCTTTCACCCGACGAGCGCGGGCAGGCGTACCTCGAGGTTGCCGAGCATGTCGCCGCCGGCCGAATCATCATCGAGGTCGATAGGTTCTCGCTCGGCGAGATCACGACGGCATGGAGTGCCCAGGAGAGAGGAGGCAAGGCAGTTGTCTGCTTCTGAGGTCGTGTACGTCTCTCACGTTCGCGTGGAGCGCATCCGAGGTCCGCTGCGGCGGGCAGACGTGCCGGGATCTGCCGAGCCGATCTACTTCGGCGTCCACGA
>DATDOS010000195.1:0-8547 GCA_035293125.1 Gaiellaceae bacterium
ACTCATCACGATATCGATATTTTAACCGATCTAGACGGCAACGGGATCGAGCTCTATCGTGACCGCCCGGTCGAGGATTGGCCGCGTTCGCCAGAGGGTGAAGGCGTCGCCATGTTCTCGCGCACACTCGATCTCGGCCCCCTTCTCGCCGAGGCCGAATAGGCCGCCAGGAGCGGCCTTGCGACGGCTCGGCTGCTACGATTTTGAAGTCAATCTAGAGCGAGTCCGGTTCGCGCGTGCGCCTTCCATACCCGTTCGTGAGTTGGTGAGGGAGGTGTTTTCTATGGCAACTGGAACCGTGAAGTGGTTCAACGACAGCAAGGGGTATGGCTTCATCACCCCGGACGAGGGTACGAAGGACCTGTTCGTCCATCACAGCAACATCGTCGGTGACGGCTACAAGAGCCTCGCCGAGGGTGCCCGCGTCGAGTTCGAGCCGCGCGAAGGGGCGAAGGGCCCCGAGGCGACGAACGTCGTCGCCGTCGCCGCCTAGTCGGCCGATCCGAGGCCGTGGCCGCTCAGGCGGCCACGGCTTCTCACCCGAGCAAGGAGCACGAATGAAAGAGAAGGAAGAGAAGCTCGAGGTCGAGGGTGAGGTCATCGAGGCCCTGCGCAGCAGGATGTTCAGGGTTCGGCTCGACAACGGGCACGAAGCTTTGGGGTACATGGGGGGCAGGATGAAGCGCTATCGCATCAGGGTGTTCCCGGGCGACCGTGTTCGCATCGAGCTCTCCTCGTACGACCTGACCCGCGGTCGCATCGTCTACCGCCTGAGCTGAAGGCAAGCTCGCCGCGGCGAGCGAAGGGCTCTCACGCGGCTCGGGCGACGGTCTTCGGCGTGCCGACGATTTCCCAGCAGGCGGGGACCGTCTGTCGCCCGACGAGCAGTCGGTGGTCCTCTTCCACGGTGGCCGGCACCGAGTCTTCCGACTCCCACACGGTGAAGGTCATCACCTCCACTCCTCCCGCCAGGGGGCGAAGGAGCACCTCCGCCGATACGTTTCCGGGAGCCGACGCGTACCGTGCGAGCGGAACGTCTCGCAGATGCGCGGCGATCTCGTCGGCACTGTCGGTTGCTGCCCAGCCGCGCCAGATGCGGGCGATCATCTCCGTCTCCTCCTGGTCGGTTGCAATTTGCAACTCAGGTGACGGGACTCACTATGGCAGAGTGAGTTTCGTTCTGCAACTATCTGGAGATGGAGACAATGAATGTCCGAGACTTCCCACGCGACGCCTGTTCCATCGCCTCGACCCTCGAGGTGATCGGGGAGCGCTGGACGATGCACGTCCTGCGCGAGGCGTTCATGGGCGTTCGGCGCTTCGAGGACTTCCGGCGGAACATCGGCGTCGCACGGAACATCCTCAGCGACCGGCTCAGCACGCTCGTCGCCGAGGGAATCCTCCGCCGCGAGCTCTACAGCGAACACCCGCCCCGCTCCGAATACCGGTTGACGCGAAAGGGAATCGACCTCTACGGAATCCTGATCGAGCTGATGAAGTGGGGAAACCGTTGGGCTCCCTGCTCGGATGGGCCCGCGGTCGTCCTGCGGCATCGCGAGTGCGGATCCGTGGTCGAGCCCGTGCTCGCGTGCCCGGGGTGCGGCAAACCCATGCAGGCGTGGGACCTGGAAGCTCTGCCCGGTCCGGCCATGACAAAGCGCGTCGAGGCAGCTGCGACGGGAGCCGGCTGATCCGGCACTCGAGACCGGCAGGCTGCTCAGGTCCGCGTTCGTGTCCGTCGGCGGGTACCACGACGAGTAGCCGCCCGGCCTCCTGTCCGTTCGCTATACCTCAAGCATGAGCTCGCCGAAGCCCGTCGAGCAGCTCGACCGGGTCGTGATCCGCTTCGCCGGCGACTCCGGTGACGGCATGCAGCTCACGGGAGACCGCTTCACGAGCGAGACGGCGGTCTTCGGCAACGATCTCGTGACCCTCCCCGACTTTCCGGCCGAGATCCGTGCTCCCGCGGGCTCACTCCCCGGCGTCTCGGGTTTCCAGGTCCACTTCGCAGATCACGACATCCTCACGCCGGGCGACCAGCCGAATGTCCTCGTCGCGATGAACCCGGCCGCGCTCAAGGTCAACGTCACCGACCTGCCCAAGGGCGCGACGATCATCGTCAACACCGACGCCTTCAACGACCGCAACCTGCAGAAGGCCGGCTACGAGTCGAACCCGCTCGAGGACGGGTCGCTCTCAAACTTCCACGTACACGAGGTCGCGCTCTCCTCGATGACCGTCGAGGCGCTTCGAGACATCGCCGGGATCACCTCGCGAGAGGCGGAGCGCTCCAAGAACTTCTTCGCGCTCGGTCTCATGTCGTGGCTGTACCACCGCCCCGCGGAGGGGACGCTCGCCTTCATCGAGACCAAGTTCGCAGGGCGACCGGAGATCGCAGAGGCGAACACGAAGGCCTTCAAGGCAGGCTGGAACTACGGCGAGACTTCCGAGGACTTCGCCGTCTCGTACGAGATCGCACCCGCGAAGCTCGAGCCCGGCACGTACCGCCAGATCTCGGGGAACTCCGCGCTCACCTACGGGCTGGTCGCCGCGAGCAAGCTCTCCGGGCTTCCGCTCTTCCTCGGTGCGTATCCGATCACACCTGCGTCGAGCGTCCTCGAGGAGCTGGCGCAGCTCAAGCAGTTCGGCGTCCGTACCTTCCAGGCCGAGGACGAGATCGCGGCGTCGGGGGCGGCGCTCGGTGCCGCCTTCGGAGGCGCGCTCGGCGTCACGACGTCTGCGGGCCCGGGCGTCGTGCTCAAGTCCGAGACCGTTGGGCTCGCGGTCACTCTCGAGCTTCCGCTCATCGTCGTCGACATCCAGCGCGCGGGGCCGTCGACCGGTATGCCGACGAAGCCCGAGCAGGCCGACCTGCTGATGGTCATGTTCGGCCGGAACTCCGAGTCCCCGGTGCCCGTCGTCGCGGCGTCGACACCCGCAGGCTGCTTCCACGCGGCGATCGAAGCCGCTCGGATCGCGATCAAGTACCGAACGCCTGTGTTCCTTCTCTCCGACGCGTACCTGGCCAACGGCTCGGAGCCATGGCTGATCCCGGACGTGAGCACGCTGGCCGACATCTCGACCGAGTTCGCAACCGAGCCGAACGACGGCGAGGGCTTCCTCCCCTACAAGCGCGATCCGGAGACCCTCGCCCGACCCTGGGCGATCCCGGGAACGCCCGGCCTCGAGCATCGCATCGGCGGGCTCGAGAAGGAGAACGAGACCGGCAACGTCTCCTACGACCCGGAGAACCACGACCTGATGGTGCAGCTCCGCGCCGCCAAGGTCGCGGGGATCGCGGCGGACATCCCCTCACTCGAGGTGGACGACCCGGACGGTGCCGACACGCTCGTCCTCGGCTGGGGATCGACGTACGGCGCGATCGGCGCTGCCGCACGCCGTGTTCGGTCGAGCGGGCGAAAGGTCGCAACCGCGCATCTCCGCTACCTGAACCCGTTTCCGCGGAACACGGGGGAGGTCGTGCGAGCGTACGACAAAGTTCTCGTTCCCGAGATGAACCTCGGCCAGCTGCGCATGCTCCTCCGCGCCGAGTACCTCGTGGACGCGGTCGGCTACAACAAGGTTCGCGGTCGTCCGTTCCGAGCGGCGGAGCTCGCGGACGCGATCACGGCGCTGGTGGATCAATGAGCGACGGCAACGGTGACCTCGTGCAGTTGACGGCCAAAGATTTCAGGTCCGACCAGGAAGTCCGCTGGTGTCCGGGTTGTGGCGACTACGCGATCCTGAACGTGATCCAGGGCTTCATGCCGGAGCTCGGGCTCTCGCGCGAGCGGATCGTGTTCGTCTCCGGGATCGGCTGCGCTGCTCGGTTCCCCTACTACATGCAGACGTACGGCATGCACTCGATTCACGGGCGCGCACCGGCAATCGCTACGGGTCTCGCGGTGACGCGGCCGGATCTCTCGGTCTGGGTCGTCACCGGTGACGGCGACGCGCTCTCGATCGGCGGCAACCACCTGATCCACTCGCTCCGCCGCAACGTCAATCTCAAGATCCTCCTCTTCAACAACCGGATCTACGGGCTCACGAAGGGCCAGTACTCGCCGACCTCGGAGCTCGGCAAGGTGACGAAGTCCACGCCCATGGGGTCACTCGACCATCCGTTCAACCCGCTCTCGATCGCGATCGGCGCCGAGGCCTCGTTCGTCGCGCGCGCGATCGACACGGACAAGAAGGGGCTCACCGAGGTCCTCGAGGCAGCCGCGCGGCACCGCGGCTCCGCGTTCGTCGAGATCCTCCAGAACTGCAACATCTACAACGACGGCGCGTTCGACTACGTGCGCGACGAGAAGTCCAACCGGATCTACCTCGAGAACGGCGAGCGGATCCGTTTCGGGGCCGAGATCGAGAAGGGTGTCGTACAGGACACAGACGGCTCCGCGCGGATCGTCGATGTTGCGGACGTGGGAGAGGACAGCCTCCTCGCCCACGACTCGGGACACCGCGAGCCGAGCCTCGCGTTCGCGCTCTCGCGGATCACGTTCGAGACGGACGGAGCGGTCCCGCTCGGCGTCTTCCGGAGCGTCGAGCGCCCGGTCTACGACGATCTGATGAGCGAGCAGCTCGAGCGTGCGCGCGCGCAGTCGGGCGAAGGCGACCTCGCCGCGCTCCTGCGCTCGGGCGACACCTGGACCGTGTCCTGAGACCGTAGGGGCGAGATATATCTCGCCCCTACGTCTCGGCGAGAAACCGGACGATCCGCGCGGCGATCTCCTCGCCTTTCTCCTCCTGCAGGAAGTGGCCCGCGCCGGCGACGATCTCGGCCGGGCCGGCGCCCGGGATGCGGGATGCAATGTGCTCGGCGGCGACGGTCGAGAAGATCGGGTCGGAGTCGGAGAAGAGGACGAGCGCGGGGCGCTCCCAGCGCTCGAGCGCGGCGCGCACCTCGAGCATCTTGGCCGCCGAAGGGTGCTCCAGCTCGGTCGGCACGAGCTCGGGGAAGGCGAGGACACCGGCCTTCGACTCCGGCACCGGGAACGGCGCGTCATAAGCCTCGACGACCTCGTCGTCGAGCGCGCTCACGCACGAGATGCGGATGAGCCGCCCGGGGATGAGATCTGTGCCGACTCTGCGTACGAGCTCGCGGAAGCGAAGCCACTCCTCCGACGGCGCGCGGCCCGCGCCGACGCCCGTGTTCAGGATCACGAGCCGCGAGACCCGCTCGGGGTGCTCGACCGCCAGCCGCAAGCCGATCGGCCCGCCCCAATCCTGGACGACGACGGTCGTGTGGCGCAGGTCGAGCTCGTCGGCGAGGCGCTCGATCGATCCGTAGTGGAGGTCGTAGGAGTAGTCCTCGATCCGCGTCGGCTTGTCCGATCGCCCGAAGCCGAGGTAGTCCGGCGCGACGGTGCGCGCGACCTCGGCTAGTGCCGGGATCATCTTGCGGTAGAGGTACGCCCACGTCGGCTCCCCGTGCAGGAGGAGCACAGGATCGCCGGCCCCTTCGTCGACGTAGTGCATCCGCAGGCCCGTCTTGCTCGACGTATTGCGGCGCGAACGCGTAGCCGGGGAGCCCGGCGAAGCAATCGTCAGGAGTGCGGTAGGCGTCCATCGGCTCAGCGCAGGACGGGTGCGCGCTCCCGTGCGAGCTGCTCGATCAGGTCGGCCGCTCTCGCCGTTCCCGGCGACTCCTGCACTCCCGCGGCGATCGCGGCCAGGCGCGTGGATCGAGCCTGGTCGGCGAGCAGGTCATCGAGCGCCGCGAGCAGTTCGTCGTCCTCGAACTCGTACGTCGGAAGCCGGACGCCGAACCCGGTCTCGTGCACGCGCTGGGCGTTGTCGTACTGGTCCCAGAACAGCGGCAGCGTCACCATCGGCTTCCCGAAGTGGAAGCACTCGGTCGTCGTGTTGTTGCCGGCGTGCGTGATGACGACGTCGACGAGTGGGAGGATCGCCGGCTGTGGGAGGAACTCCTCTCCCCACATGTTGTCGGCGAGCGCGTACTCGGCGTGCTGCGGCCCCTTCGAGACGACGAAGCGGTGCCGTGACCGGGAGAGCACGTCGACGAGGCGTCTCATGAGCGCCACATCCGCCGACCCCAGGCTCCCCAGCGAGAGATAGACGAGCGCGCCCTCGCCTGAGGTGATGCTCTCCGGGAGCGCAACCACCTCGTCTGCCCGCCGCACGCACGTCTCCAAGCGATGCCACGTCGGGGCGAGCGGGTGGCTGCGCTCGTAGTCCACCGCCTCGGGATAGAGGTAGAGATTGAGCCACTCCGACTCGTGGATGAACTCCCCGTCTGGTAGCGCAGGCACTCCACGCTCGACGAAGAGATTCGAGAACTCGCCGTGCAACTCCGCGATTGCGCGGAGGTACTCGTGGCGGAACGGCTCCCACGCGGTCGAATCGGCTTCAGGGTAGCCCGAGAAGACAGGCGGGATCGCGTCGTCCTTGAGCTCGAGGGGGTTGCAGGAGACGATCCGGACCCACGGTCTGCCTGACGCCTGGATCGCCGGAAATCCGACGACGTTGTCCTCGACGATCACGTCCGGCCGAAGCTCGTCGAAGATCCCGGCGAGGCGATCGTCGACGTAGCGGGCACCGTCGCAGAGCGCGCGCCACGTCGGCTCGATGAACTCGAGGAGCTGCTCGATCGTCGGCTTGCGGAAGACAGGCGCCGTGTCGCGGATGAAGTCCTTCCAGAACTGGCCGGGCTCCTCGTCGGTTTCCGGCGGAGGCCCGAGGCGCATCAGGCGCTCTTCGAATCCCTGCGCCTCGAGGTTGCCGGCGAACGACTCCTCGATGACGAAGACGACTCGGTGCCCGCGGTCCCGCAGCACCTGACCGATCCCGACGCAATTGTTCGTCGGGCCGTACGCCCCCTCGGGGAAGAAGACGATGGTCGCCTGCTTCACGGTGCCTACTCTCTCATTTCTACGCAAGACCGGAATCCGCTATGCGCAGATTCCGGTGCGCGAAGATCCCTGAAGCGCGGCCGCTTCGCGGCCGCGGCGCCAATGAACCTCGAGCCTCGATCCCGGATAGGTCGCTCCCACTGGCGTGCGCTCGCGCTCGCGGCCCTCGGTGCGGCGCTTGTCGCCTACGGCGCCGTCGCGGAGCACCTCTGGGGGCTTCCCTCGGGCCTCGACGTCGCCGTCCACAGCCTTCTCGTCTTCCCCGCCTTCACCGCGGCGATCTGGGTGGCGCTGCCGCTGGCCCGGATCCCGAGCATGCGGCTCCTCGTCGCCGCGGCCGTTGTCGCCCTCGCGGCGTTCGGGCTCACGTTGATCGGAGCCGGGTCGGCCGCGAACGTTTCCAAGCTCGCCTGCTACGCGCTCCTCGGCTACTGGTTCGTCTCTCTGTTCGAAGAGCTCTGGTGGGTCACCCTCGTCGCAACGCTCGTCCCGTGGGTGGACGTCTGGTCGGTCGCGGCCGGCCCGACGCGCTACGTCGTCGAGGAGCAGCCCGGCTTCTTCCAGCGGGTCTCCGTCGCATTCCCGAATCCGGGGGAGACGGCGACGGTGAACATCGGCCCACCGGACGTGATCTTCTTCGCGCTCTTCCTCGCCGCTGCGGACCGCTTCAGGCTCCGCGTCGGCTGGACCTGGCTCGCGATGACCGGCTTCCTTGCCGCGACGCTCGCGCTCGTCTGGACGTGGGACGTCTCAGGCCTGCCCGCGCTCCCCGCAGTCTGCATCGGCTTCGTCGTCCCGAACGCCGACCTGCTGTGGCGTGACCTCCGCGGTGCGCTTCGTCGCAGATCTGTTACACATTGATGTGTATCGAGGTGTAGGATAGGAACGATGACCCGAACGAACGTCGTGATCGACGACGAGCTGATCGAGCGCGTCATGCGCCAGTACGGCTTCCGCACGAAGCGGGAGGCGGTCGACTACGCTCTCCGGCGGCTCGTCAGCAAGTACGAGCCGAAGGACATGCTCGATCTCGAGGGCGCTGGGTGGGGTGGCGATCTCGAGGCGATGCGCGCGAAGCGGTCCCCCGACGGGTACCTCGAGGACGTTTGATCGTCGTCGACACATCCGCGTGGATCGAGTTGCTCCGGAAAAGCGGAAGCGCAGTTCACCGCACTCTCCGAGAGCTGATTGCCGAAGACGCGCCGCTCGCTGTGACCGAGGTCGTGGTCTTGGAACTCCTCGCCGGAGCAAGCTCGGATCGCGAGCACGAGGAGCTTCGCGACCGCGTCCTCGCCTTTCCCGTCCTTCCCCTGAACGGGCTCGATGGATACGAATCCGCCGCCGACCTCTACCGAGCCTGCCGGCGTGACGGGGAAGCGCTGCGCTCCCCGGTGGATTGTCTCGTCGCCATTCCCGCGATCGAAGCGGATGCAACGGTGCTCGCCGCGGATCGTGACTTCGAGATCCTCTCACGGCACACGCCGCTCAGGCTCGAGCCCACTCTGTAGGGGCCGGGCATGCCCGGCCCCTACGACGAACGCGCGAGCAGCGAGACCGACTCGACGTGCGGCGTGTGGGGAAACATGTCCACGGGCCGGCAGCGGACGAGCGTGTAGCCAAACTCGTCGCGGAGCACCTTGGCATCCGAGGCGAGCGTCGTCGGGTTGCACGA
>DATDOS010000196.1:0-15561 GCA_035293125.1 Gaiellaceae bacterium
CCGCGTCAGCACGCCGACCGAGATGTGATCAGATAAGCGCTGATCGGTCTGCGGCTTGACCCACCCGGCACGCGGCACAAACCAAACCGTACCCCACCCACCGGACGCTAAGTAAACGGTATTGGGCTTAAGCCAGACCCCACGGCGCCGGGCGGAAGCGGCCCAGACGCGCCAGATCGCGCAGCCGGACGCGCGAGATCGTGGCATCAGCCATCTAGCCCTGGGGGGAGGGGGGCTGCCGCCCGAGCGTAACGGTCACGCCCGTCTTCTTCGCGTCGCGGTAGATCACGAGTGAGACCTTGTCGCCGGGCTTGCGCGCGGCGATCGCGTCGCGGAGCTGTTCGATGGAGGAGATCTGCTTGCCGGCGAAGGAGACGATGATGTCCCCGCCGAGGACGTAGGTCTCGCCGGCAACGACGACCTGGGTCTCGCCGCCCTGGAGACCGGCTTTCCCGGCACCGCTGCCACTGGTCACGGACTCGACGAGGACGCCCCTCTCGACCGGGAGGTTGTAGGTCTCGGCGACATCGGAGGTGACCGCCTGCCCGCTTATCCCGAGGTACGCATGGTCGACGCGACCGGTTCGCATGATCTGCGCGATGACGTCCTTGACCGTGTTCGAGGGCACCGAGAAGCCGATGCCGACGTTCCCGGAGGCGACGCCGCCGGTCTCGATCTGCGTGTTCACGCCGATCACCTGGCCGCGGGCGTTGAGGAGCGGCCCGCCCGAGCTCCCGTGGTTGATCGGAGCGTCGGTCTGGATGACGTGATCGATGGTGAAGCGATTCGGCGCGGTGATCAGCCGCTGGAGGGCGCTCACGATGCCGGCAGTCGCCGTCCGGTCGAGCCCGAAGGGGTTCCCTATCGCCACGACCGGGTCTCCGACCTGCACCTTGTCCGAGTCGCCGAGAGGAAGCGGCGTGAGCGCGCTCGGACTCTCGTCGACCTGCAGGACCGCAAGGTCCGTCGAGGGATCGGTGCCGACGAGCTGCGCCTCGACCGTGTCACGGTTCGAGAAGCTCACGCGAATCTCGTCCGCATCCTGGACGACGTGGTAGTTCGTGACGATGTGCCCGGCCTTGTCGAGCACGAATCCTGAGCCGAGGGCCTGCTGCGGAGCGGGGCTTCCCACGCTCCCGCTCGTGGAGGTGATCTGCACGACCCCGGATGCCGCCCGCTCGTAGATCTCGTTCACGCTCATCGCGCCCTTCACGGCATTCGTGGACGGGCTGGGAGAGGCCACTGTCTCGGTGACGACCGTTGTCTCGCCCTCGAGGCCTCCGAGCAGCGCGACGGCCCCGACTGCGACGACTCCCCCGAAGACGGCTGTCGCGAAGAGCGCGGCGTAGGGTCGGAGAGAGCGGAGAGCGGACATGCCGGTCCCTTATAGACGCCCGGTCGTGAACCGCGGGTTAGCGCGAGTTAAGTCGCCGTTGCGAGGGCGCTCAGCCGGCCAGGATGCCCGTGAGGTACATGGCGGTGAGCCCCGCGAGGAACCCTCCGATCGCGTATCCGGACCGTAGGCCACCCGGCGCGTTGCGCGCGACGTAGCGGCCGACCTCCACCACGACCTGGAACGCCGCACCCGCAGCGATGGCGAAGAACAGCGCGCCGAGAACGTCGCTCGAGGCGTACCCGCCGATCCACGCGCCCAGGATCGTCGGCGCACCTGCAACGAGCGCGAGCCCGACGAGCGTGAGGATCGTCACGCGCGTCTTGGCTAGAGGTGTCGCGATCCCGAGCCCCTCGGTGACGTTGTGGATCATGAACCCGACGATCAGGAAGGTCCCGAGCTGGAGCTCGCCGAGCGCGAACGAGGCGCCGATCGCAAGACCCTCTCCGAGGTTGTGGAGGCCGATCCCGATCGCGACGAGAAGGGCAAGCGCAAGGCCCGTCGCGGCAGACCCTCCGCTCAACCTGCCGGCGAGCGCCGTCATGCCGAGGAAGCTGAGAGCGACCCCGAGCAGGACGAGACCGGTACCGCCGAGCGCGGACGGAAGCGCCGCCTGCAGCTCGAAGGCCTCCGCGAGCGCAGACACGCCGAGAAACGCAAGCAACCCTGCGGTCAAAGCCATGAACGCCGAAAGCCAGGCGCCGCTCGCCTGGCGCAGCGCCGGAAGCCAGAGGAGCCCGAGTGCTACCGGGAGGATGCCCACGAGCGCGCCGATCACCGCGTAGCCGAAGAAGCCCGAGACCGAGGGCACCGGAGTCTCTGTCGCGGCCGGGATCTCCTTCACCGTCTGGATTCCGGTCGAGCTGGTGACGCCCACTGTGATCGGATCGTCCGGGACCCAGTCGTACGGAACGACGATCGTGCTCGAGCGAAGGCGGCCGAGCGTGGTCGGGCCGTCGACGGTGAACGGCACGATCGCGTCGTCCACGTTCACGTTCGCGATGGTCAGGTCGTCCGGCTGCGGGTTGCGCACCGTGATCCGGATCTCGGCGGGCGAGAACTCGACCCGCCGGATGTCGAACTCGTCGGCGGGAGGAGGATTCGTGCCGACGAGATCGACGAGCGCGGAGCCGCTCGTGACGACGACCCCGACCGCGAGCGCGAGCAACAGCACCGGCACGAGCGCCCACAGGCGCCAGCCCATGTGCCCGCGAGCCGTGGCCGATCCGGCCTCCATCAGTCGACCACCTCGAAGAAGCCCATCCAGCCGAGCTCGGCGAACTCGGACTGATGCGCGTGGAACATGTGCAGGCCGGTGCCGGCGAACTGGATCTCGAGCACTCCGCGCTGCCCTTGACACTGCATGACGGTGTCCGTGTACTCCCAGCTCTCGCCGGTCCCGGTCGGCTGGTAGCGGAAGAAGTCCGCGTGCAGGTGGAACGAGTTGATCAGGTCAAGCTCGGTGAGATTCGCCAGGTAGACGCGAACGAGCTCCGACCGCTTGACCCGGATCGGGTAGCGCGCGTAGTAGAACGAGCGGCCGTTGACGGTGTAGAAGTTGTTCTCGCCGTCGCCGTCGGTGTCGAAGCCGTTCATCACCATCACGAGCTCCTTCGCCGCCGAGCGCGGTTCCTCGGGATCGATGATGAACGCGCCGTAGAGGCCCTTCTGGATGTGCTTCTTCAGCGGCGTCGCGTGACAGTGGTAGAGATGGAACCCCGCAGGCCGCGCCTCGAACTCGTACGTGAACTCGCCTCCTACATCCACGATCTCGAAGACGCCGTCCATCTTCGTGGGATGGATCCCGTGGAAGTGGATCGTGTGCGGGTGCTGACCCGCGTTCACGAATCGCACGCGGAGAGTGTCTCCTTCGGTCGCCCGGATCACGGGGCCGGGAGCCGTGCCGTTGTACACCCAGGCCGGAAAGAACACGCCGGGGGCGACCTCGAGCTCGACGTCCGTTGCGGTGAGCGTGTACTCACGAACCCGGCCGGGCTCGTAGGGGAGCGCAAGCGGTGGGTAGAGGAGCGCGTCGAGATCGTTCGGGCCGCCGACCGCCGGCGCCTCATCCCCGACCATCGCCGCGTGCCCGATCGCGCCCTGGACGTGGCTCGCGGGCACGCGAGTGTGGCTGTGGTTCGAGTGGTCGTGCCCGCCCGTGTCCGCCTGCGCATCGAGTGCGAGCTTGCCCACGAACGGCGCAGCCGCCAGCGGAGCGGCGGCTGCGAGCAGCCTTCCACGGGTGAGACGTGTTTTAGTCAGGACTAACTCCGGATCGGAGTGTAACCTAAGTCAATCCAGATGAGTACCCAGGCCGCAGATCTCACCGTCGCCGTCCAGGACTACCTGAAGGCGATCTATGCCCTCGAATCGGCCGGCGAGCGCGTTACCACCTCGGCACTCGCAGCGCGCATGGCGGTCAGCGCCCCGTCGGCGACCGCGATGACAAAGCGGCTCGACGAGCTCGGTCTCGTGGAGCGCGCCCCGTACCGGGGTGTGGCACTCACCGAGGAGGGGCGCCGCGGCGCTCTCGAGGTCCTTCGCCACCATCGCCTGCTCGAGCGCTACCTCGTCGACCGGCTCGGGCTCTCGCTCGACGCGGTGCATGTCGAGGCCGACCGCCTCGAGCATGCGCTCTCGGAGGAGCTCGAGGCGAAGATCGACGCCGAGCTCGGCTACCCGACCCACGACCCGCACGGGGATCCGATCCCGGACCGGGATCTCCACGTCTCGGAGGGACGCGACCGGACGCTGTGCCAGTTCGAGCCCGGAGATCGCGCGTCCGTCTCGCGTGTCCCCGACGCCGACCCCGAGCTGCTGCGCTACCTCTCGGAGCTCGGGCTCGTGCCCGGCTCGGAGGTCGAGCTCGTCTCGTTCGCCCCGTTCGGCGGACCGGTCGCGGTGAGAACTGCCACGGGAGAGCACGCGATCGCGCGCGAGCTCGCCGACCGCATCGCCGCGGCCAGGGCCTGACCCAATCCCGCCCGTCGAGCGAGATCGACCAGGGGTCGACGCTCGCGATCTCGACCAGTCCGGATAGGACCGCGCTCACGGATCACCGCGAAGTAGCCCAATGTGATCGAGAGCGCTAGCCCAGCTCGAGCGCGACGACCTTGACGTCCTGGCCGCGGTCGGCGCCGAGGGCCTCGTCGACCTTCCTCTGGAGGTCACCCGACGCGAGCAGCTCCTCGGTGATGTCGGCGCCGCCGATCAGCTCGCCCTTGACGAAGACCTGCGGGATCGTCGGCCAGCCGGAGATCGCCGAGAGCTCCTGGCGGATGCGCGGGTCGGGAAGGATGTCCACCGTCGTGATCGGCGCGCCGACAGCGTGGAGCGCATTGAGTGCACGGTACGAGTTGCCGCACATGACCATCTCCGGCGTGCCCTTCATGAAGAGGGCGACCGGCTCTTTCTCTATCACCTCGGAGATCTGATCCTTGAGCGTGCTCATGCCGTTCCTTTCGTGGAGATCCGGAGCTCGTGAATCGAGCCGTCGTCGAGCAGTGCCGCGAGAGCGGCATTCACTTGGCGGTGCTGGTCGAGGAGGGAGAGACCGTCGAACTCGCCGCTCGCGACCGTGACCTGGAAGTGATCGCCGGTGCCCGTTCGGTCCTCGACATCGAGCTCGGCGGCATTCGGGAACGCCTGCTCGAGAAGCACACGAATCGTCTCGGCCTCCATCGGCGATCATGGTAACGATGGCCCACCGAATCACGCGTCCGCTCGCCTATTTGCTCGCTCTCCCCGAGCGGATCGTCCGTGCAATCGCGGCCGCAGGCGGCGGCGCGGTGCACGAGACCGCGCAGCTCGTCCTTCCGCGGCTCGTCCGCTCGTCGCGCCTGTACGAGGCCACAGCGAAGAACCTCTTGCGGATCACGGTCGAGCTCGTCGGCGGTGTCGCGCGCCCCGCGGAGGCAGTCGCGGGCGAGTTCGAGCAGTCGCCGAAGAAGCTCGCCGTCCGGAAGGCCGGAGGCAATGCAGTCGAGCTCGGCTCGATCTTCGCCTTCGGCTTCTCGCCGCTCTGGCTCTTGGCGGCCGCCGCTGACGTGACGCATGGGACGCGCGTGTACCTCGACGTCCTCGTCGCCGAGCTCAAGAGCGCAGGCGTGCTCGCCAAGGACGTCGAGCTCGCCTCGGTGGACGACCTCCTCGCCGCCCTCGAGGGCGCAAGCGGCACGACGGCCCGCTTGATCGACATCCCACCGCTCGAGGTGGAGGCGCTCAAGCAGTCGCTGGCCGATCTCCGCGACGACGCCAAGGGCCTTCCGACGCCGCCCGAGCTCGCCGCCGTCTACCAGGGGCTCGTCGCCGAGGCCGACCGGGAGAAGCAGAGCCTGCTCGAGGTCTCGGTGGGGATGGGGATCGCGTTCTTCAACTCCGCACGGAAGGTCGGCCGGCAACACGTCCTCGATCCGTACACCGAAGACCTCCGACCTGTTCGAGACGAGGGCTTCGCCGCCTACGCCTGGCGAGTGGGCAAGCCGTACGCCCGGGCAGTCGTCCGTCACTTCGACCCACGTCAGGCGTCCCTGACCGAGCGTGGACTCGAGCGGCTGGCCGGACCGAAACTGGTTGAATCGGAGGCGATGCCGCATCCCGACAGCTTCGGAGCTCGCGCGCGACTCACGGTCGGTGGCAGCGACGTCGAGATCTTCCGGCTCGATGCGCTGCAAGAGCGCTTCGACGTCCACCGGCTGCCGTACACCCTCCGGATCCTGCTCGAGAACGTCCTGCGCCACGAGGACGGAACGAACGTCACCGCTGCCGATGTCGAGGCGGTCGCGAGCTGGGTGGCGACCGCGGAGCCGTCTCGCGAGATCTCGTTCACGCCCGGGCGCGTCCTGCTGCAGGACTTCACGGGCGTGCCCGCCGTCGTCGACCTGGCCGCGATGCGAAACGCCATGCGGGATCTCGGCGGAGACCCGGAGAAGATCAACCCGCAGCTTCCCGTCGAGCTCGTCATCGACCACTCGGTGCAGGTGGACGAGTTCGCGAACCGCCTGGCGATCTTCCGCAACGCGGAGCTCGAGTTCGTGCGGAATCGCGAGCGCTACGCGTTCCTCCGCTGGGGCCAGGGCGCGTTCGACAACTTCAAGGTGGTCCCGCCGAGCACGGGCATCGTCCATCAGGTCAACCTGGAGTTCCTCGCGCGCGTCGTGGACGAGCGTGACGGGCTGGCTTTCCCGGACACGCTCGTGGGCACGGACTCGCACACGACGATGATCAACGGGCTCGGCGTGCTCGGGTGGGGCGTCGGCGGGATCGAGGCCGAGGCGGCGATGCTCGGCGAGGCGATCTCGATGCTCGTTCCGCAGGTCGTCGGGTTCCGACTCATGGGCAAGCTCCCAGAGGGCGCGACTGCGACCGACCTCGTCCTCACCGTGACCCAGATCCTGCGGGAGACCGGCGTCGTCGGGAAGTTCGTCGAGTACTTCGGGCACGGGCTCGACGGCCTCCCGCTGGCCGACCGCGCGACCATCGGGAACATGTCACCCGAGTACGGCGCCACGTGCGGTTTCTTCCCCGTGGACGCCGAAACGCTCCGCTATCTGCGGCTCACGGGCCGGCCCGAGGAGCGGATCTCGCTGGTCGAGGCGTACTGCAAGGAGAACGCCCTCTGGCACGACGCGGACCATCCGCCCACCTACTCGCAGACGGTCGAGCTCGACCTCTCCACAGTCGAGCCGTCCCTCGCCGGGCCGCGCAGGCCGCAGGACCGCGTGCCGCTACGTGAGGCCAAGCAGGCGTTCCTCGACGCGCTGCCGAGCTTCGGCGTCGACTACGGGAACGCCCACGACGAGGCCGTGGCCGAGACCTTTCCGGCCAGCGATCCGCTCGCTTCGGCGGCACCCGGCCACGGCCCGGAGACAGCCGACGCGGTCGTCTCGACGGCGCCGCCGCTCGTGCTCGCGGAGCGCTCGGCGATCGAGGTGACGCTGGGGGACGAGACTGTCGAGCTCGACCACGGGTCGGTTGTGATCGCAGCGATCACGTCGTGTACGAACACGTCGAACCCGGCCGTGATGATCGGGGCCGGGCTCCTCGCCAAGAAAGCCGTCGAGCGCGGCCTCACGCGGAAGCCGTGGGTGAAGTCGAGCCTCGCGCCCGGCTCCAAGGTCGTCACGCAGTACTACGAGAAGGCAGGGCTCACGCGGTACCTCGAGGAGCTCGGGTTCTACACCGTCGGTTACGGCTGCACGACCTGCATCGGGAACTCGGGGCCGCTCCCAGAGCCGATCTCGCAGGGGATCGCCCAGGGAGACCTCGTCGCGTGCGCGGTGCTCTCGGGCAACCGGAACTTCGAGGCCCGGATCCACCCGGAGGTGAAGGCGAACTACCTCGCCTCCCCGCCGCTGGTGGTCGCATACGCCCTCGCAGGCCGAATGGACGTCGACCTCGCCACCGAGCCGATCGGCGTCGGGTCGGACGGCAGGGACGTCTTCCTCGCGGACATCTGGCCCACGCCGGCCGAGGTGCAAGAGACGATCGCGGGGGCGATCGGCGAGGAGATGTTCCGCTCGACGTACGCCGACGTCTTCACCGGAGACGAGACGTGGCGCGAACTTCCGGTGCCGGAGGGCGAGCTCTTCGCGTGGGATCCCGGCTCGACGTACGTGCGCCTCCCGTCCTACTTCGACGGGATGCCGCCTGTGCCGGGCGTCGTCGAGGACTTCGGCGGGGCGCGTTGCCTCGTCTCGATCGGCGACTCGGTCACGACCGACCACATCTCGCCTGCGGGATCGATCAAGCCCGACTCACCCGCAGGCCGCTACCTCGTCGAGCACGGCGTCGAGCGTCGCGACTTCAACTCGTACGGCTCACGACGGGGGAACCACGAGGTGATGGTGCGCGGCACGTTCGCGAACGTCCGTCTGCGCAACCTGCTCGTTCCCGGCTCCGAGGGAGCCTGGACCGTGCACCTCCCCTCAGGCAAGGAGATGTCGATCTTCCAAGCCGCGGAACGCTACCGGGAGGAGAACGTGCCGCTGGTCGTGCTCGCGGGGAAGGAGTACGGGTCCGGCTCCTCGCGCGACTGGGCGGCGAAGGGGCCGAAGCTGCTCGGCGTGCGCGCGGTGATCGCCGAGAGCTACGAACGGATCCACCGCTCGAACCTGCTCATGATGGGCGTGCTTCCGCTCCAGTTCCTGCCGGGCGAGAACCGCGACTCGCTCGGGCTCACCGGCCACGAGGAGTTCGCGATCACCGGCATCGAGAACGGCCACGCGAGTGACGTCACCGTTCGCGCCGACGAGAAGGAGTTCCGCGCGGTCGTCAGGCTCGACACTCCGCGCGAGCGCGAGTACCTTCGCCACGGCGGGATCCTTCAGTACGTGTTACGCCGCCTGCTGGCTACCTGACTACGCGGTCACTGCGTCAGGGTCTTCGCCGCGCTCACGGGCCGCGATGCGGGCCTCGTGGTAGGCGATTCGCTCAGCCAGCATCCGCTGGGTTCGCTCGTGCCGCTCCCGAACCTCAGCAGGAAAATCAGGGACTTTCTTCCTCTTCTTCCTCTTCCTGTCCATCTTCGTCCTCCAACAACCGGCGGATTATTCGTAGGTCGTCGCGAATCTCGACGAGATTCGCGTTGATGTCGAAGACGCCGCTCAGGATACTCGTCACGTCCCGGTGATCGAACACCCGCTCCACGTCTCGAATCGTGGACTCCGCGAGCCAATCCCGCTAGTCGCAGTTCCGGACGCGGCTTCAAGATCCGACGGCCTGGGTGCGCTCGAACACTGGGCGATCTCACAGCAATCGGTCAATCTGCAGCTGAGTAGGGGCGCTTCCAGCCGACGAAGATCGCCCAGCCGAGCAGTTCGCGCCTGTAGCGCAAGTGCGTGCGCTTCTCGCGCTCGTGCCGCGTCCTGATCTCCAGTGCGTCCGGGTCGTCCGGATTAGCCGCAAGCCACTGCTCCACCGCCCGCCAGTGGAGCGTCTCGTACCGGTCCCAGTCGTCCTCCGACGACGCGATCACGGACACGACGGGTAGCCCGGACGTCTCGAAGACGACGGCGGTGCCCTCCAGGGTCGTCCACGGATCGCGGCGATCCTCGTAGCCCTCGGGGAGTGGGAGACGGCGCCAGTACGGCTCGCCGCTCACGACGTATCCACCCGGGCGGACGGCCGGCGCAAGCGCTTCGACCGTGTCCGCAAGCCCGCCGAAGATGAAGCTCGCCCCGAGGCACATCGCGATGTCGTACGACTCCGGATGGAACGCAACGCTCGCGGCATCCCCGAGCTCGAACGAGACGCGCTCGGCCAGCCCCGCGCTGGCTGCTCGCTCGACAGCCGCCGCGCGAAACTCCGGCGCGATCTCGATCCCGTGTACGGCGCAACCGAACTCGCCCGCGAGAATCAGCGCGGGCCCGCCACGACCGGACGCGACGTCGAGCACGCGAGTCTCCGGACCGAGCCCGAGGCGCTCGCCGAGGAGCAGGAGCTTCTCCTTCGATGTCGGGTTCTGGATCTCGTGCTCCGACTCGGCGACGATGAAGTAGCGGGGGATCACCGCGCGATTCTCCCACGCCGCGGATAACCTCCCCCGCCTGATGGCACCCCCCGACAAGATCGAGGGCAGTTGGGGGATCGACCCTGTCCCCGCACGGCTGCGCGTCCTCAGCGGGCTCGACATGGGCCTCCTCTGGGGGAACCTCGGCGTGTCACTCCTCGTCATCGTCGCCGGGGCCGTTCTGGTTCCCGCCCTCTCGCTTCCGGACGCTCTCGTCGCGATCGTCCTCGGCTGCGTCATCGGCAACCTCATGCTCGCCGTTGCGGGCGCGATCGGCGCTGATGCTCGCGTGCCCGGGATGGCGCTCATGCGGGCGCCCTTGGGCCGGCGCGGCTCGTACCTTCCGACCGGTATCAACGTGCTCCAGGGGATCGGCTGGTCCGTCTTCGAGCTCCTGATCATCGCGACGGCGGCCGCGGCGCTCTCCGACGAGCTCTTCGGCTTCCGCGCGCAGTGGCTCTGGACGATCGTGTTCGGCGTCTTCGCCCTCGTGCTCGCCCTGCTCGGGCCGATCGGCTTCGTCCGCCGCTTCGTGCGTCGATTCGCGATCTGGGCCGTGCCGCTCGCGCTCCTCTATCTCACGTGGTGGGCGCTCGACGGCGCCGATCTCGGAGCGCTCTGGAGCGCACCCGGCGAGGGTGGGATCTCGGTGTGGCAGGGAGCCGACGTCGTCGTCGGCATCACGGTCTCGTGGATCCCGTACGCCGCCGACTACACGCGGTTCTCGAAGACCCGCCGGGGAGCGTTCGCCGGGACGGGACTCGGGTACCTCGTGCCTGACGCGTGGCTGCTCGCGCTCGGCGTCGTCCTCGTGCTGTCGCGCGACCTCGGCGCTCCTGCGGCGCTACCTGCAGCGGTCGTCGCGGGCGGCTTCGCCGCGATCGTCGCTCTCTTCGCGCTGCTCGTGACCGAGACCGACGAGGCGTTCGCGAACGTGTACTCAGCCGCGGTCTCGATCCAGAACGTCGTGCCGCGAGCGCCACAGAAGCTGCTGATCGCTCTCGTCACCGCGACGGCGACCGCCGGGGCGCTCGTGGTCGACCTCGTCAGCTACCAGAGCTTCCTCCTGCTATTGGGGTCGGTGTTCGCCCCGCTCTTCGCCGTGCTGCTCGCGGACTGGCTCGGCGCCGGCCGCCACTACTCGTACGCCGACGTGTTCGGCACGCCGCCGTGGCGACCCGGGCTCATCGCCGCGTGGCTCGCAGGGTTCGCGCTCTACCAATGGCTGTACCCTACCGGGCCCTCGTGGTGGGTGGACCTCGTCTCCGAGCTGCATCCGCCCGACTGGGGCGTCGGCGCGACCGTTCCCAGCTTCCTCGTCTCGTTCGGCGTCGCCGGCGTGGTCGCGCACTTCTCGCGTCGCCCGGTCGCGCTCGGAGCGGACGCGTGAGACGCCCTGTGTCAACCCCGGCCTTCATGCGCGTTCCTCGGACGTCCAGCCCCAGAAAGTGCTCTGCACTTTCCGGGGGCCCCGAAACCCCGCTCGCGGTGCCAGGCCGGAGGGAGAAGAACAGTGTGGGGGACAGGATTAATCCTGTCCCCCACGCAGTTTCCTGTACGGGCCCGGAGAGCCGGGTGCCGCGAGCGGCGTCGGGCCGCGACGGAGGCCGGCTCTTACCCCAGGAAGTGCTGCGCACTTCCTGGGGGCCCCAAGAAAGATGCCGGCCGGGAGCCGTGGCCGGCCCAGGGGTGTTTGCGAGGCGTGATCCGCTCCTGCGGATCACGCCTCTGCGCAAAGGCGAGGGGCGCGCGTGAGCGCCGTCGCGGTCGTCGGGAACCTCAGCCGCGACATCGTCGCCGGCGCGGCACCCCGGCCGGGAGGTGCCGTCTACTACGGGGCGCGCGCGCTCTCTCGGATCGGCGCAGAGGCCCGGATCGTCACGCGCTGCGCCGCCAACGACATCGAGGACCTCCTTCCCCGGCTCGAGGCTTTCGGGCTCCCCGTCTCGTTCCATCCCGGAGAGCGGACGACGGCATTTACGTTTCACTACGAAGGCGACCATCGAGTGATGCACGTCGACGACATCGGCGACCCGTGGACGGTCGAGGACGCCACCGGCTGGGTCGCCGAGGCGATCGGGGACACGGAATGGGTGCAGGTCGGCTCGCTGCTCCGGTCGGACTTCCCCGCCTCGACGCTGTCCGCACTGGCGGGCGGCCACCGGCGATTGCTCGTCGACGCCCAGGGACTCGTGCGGCTCGCCCGCATCGGCCCGCTCGAGCGAGACGCCGACGTCGATCCCGCGGCGCTTCGGCCACTCGCCGTTCTCAAGCTGAACGAGAACGAGGCACGCATCCTGGCCGGCGGCGTCGAGCCCGATCACCTCCGGGCTCTCGGCGTTCCCGAGATCGTCCTCACCCTCGGGTCGGCGGGCGCACTCGTCGTCACCGAATCCCACGCTGACCGAATCGCGCGGGTTCCCGTCGAAGGAGTCGTCGATCCGACGGGCGCGGGAGATGCATTCTCGGCTGCCTACGTCTCGGCTCGAGCGCAAGGGGCAACGCCCGTCGAGGCAGCGCGCGCTGCGAACACCCTGACAGCGGAGCTCATCTCAGGGGAAGCGCGGCCTAGCGCCGATTGACTGCCCAGTCGGCCGGCACGTCCGACCCGCCCTCCTCGGTGATGCGAGCCCCGAAACGGACGAGCTCCGGATGCGACGCGATCTTCCCTGCGACGAGCGCTTCGCCGAGACCGAAGTCCGTCGCCGATGCGAGAAGCGCCGACGGCACGAAGGAGAAGAGCTCAGCGACGTATGCGAGGTCCGACCGGGAGTTCATCCGCATGAGGACGAGGTTGTCGCACTGCGAGACGACCTGCTCGTCCACCTTCTGCGGGCGCTGGGTCGAGACGAGGAGGTAGAGGCCGTACTTGCGCCCCTCGGCGGCGATGCGAGCCGCATGCTCGGTCGCTATGGCCGTGATGGGGTCGGGGGGATTGCTCGGACAGACGTTATGGGCCTCGTCGATCACGATCAGCGTGGGCTCACGATCTGCGCGGTGCCTCCACAGGGTTGCGAGAACAGCCTCCGACACGACCGCCTTCTCCTCGAGCGTCCGCAACGACCCGAGATCGACGACGAGACTGCGGGCCGTGCGTGCTGCAACGTCGGCCACGACCGAGCCCGGATCGTCGCGTGACCAAACCTGCCAGCGGTCGATTCCGAGGTTCCTCAGACGCAGGGCGAGCGCCTTCGCCTCGTCCCCGCCTCCAGCAAGGAGCTCGGGCAGGGAGGTCCGCCCGCCGCTCGCCGCCCAGGACTCGAGGAGCGCGACGAGCTCCGCGTACTCCTCGCGGTCGGCGATCGGGTCGAGCCTCAGCGACGCAGCCTGGACGCGCTTGTCGAGATCGGCGAAGCGCAGGGACAGGCGCTCCGGGCCCTGGTCAGCTGCCTGGCACACGACCACGCCGGCGTTGGACGCGTGGCGCCGCGCAACGCCCTCGTCGACACCGGCTCGCGTCTGTCCGAGCCGTACGAAGTCCGAGTTGGGGTCGAGAACGACGATGCGCAGGCTCGTCTCGAGCAGCAGTTGCTCGAGCATCACCCCGAGCGAGTAGGTCTTCCCCGACCCCGACTGGCCACAGAGAAACGTGTGACGATCGAATCCTCCGGCGTCGAGGCGGAACGGGGCGCCAGGTGCGAGCCGGAGCTCGCCGATCTCGAGCTCCGCACGCGCCGGACGAACGTGCTCGAGCCACGCGTGGACCTCCGCGGGAACGGCCGGGCGCAGGAGACCGTCGTGGAACGGAGTCGCGTCGCCGCTGCGGATGACACCCGACCCGCGAACGATGCGGAGCTTCACGGTCGTCGCGATCTGCGCGTCCGCCTGCTCGGCGCCGACCCCGATCTCCGGCCCGTCGACGAGCTCCAGCTCGAGGTCGAGCAGCTGGCCGAGGCGGGACACGCCCTCCTCCTCGATGACCACGTACCCGCCTGCTCGCAGAGCGAGCGCGTGGGCCGACACCTGACACGTGAAGTGCCGGCCGTCGACCGACGTCGCCAGCGGAAGGATCTCCTCCTCGATCTGCCGTCGCAGCTCGCGATACCGCTCGCGGTGCAACTGCATGGCATCCGGGGACTCAGCCACGCCGCCGTCGCCGTCAGCCAAGGCGGAACTCCCCGCGTGCGACGACGACGGCGCGGCCGCCGACCTCGACGCGTTCGATCCCAGCGTCGCTTCCGTCCGCCCGCGCGTACAGGGTCGACGGTCTCCCGATCTCGTCCCCCTGCGAGATCTCGATCTCGGTTCCCCAGTGAACGAGACCGTGGCGACAGACGTGGCACACGAGCGGACCAGCCGCGGAGCCGGTCGCCGGATCCTCCGGAACACCGAGCGACGGGGCGAACGTGCGCGACTTCCAGGACGTCCCCGAGCCCGCGATGCAGCTGACATTGGCCTCGAGATCGGCGAGCACGCTGAAGTCGGGCCGCAAGGCAGCGACGGCCTCGGGCGAGTCGAACACGACGAAGGTATGGAGCAGTCCGTTGTCGTAGCGCTCGACGGGGAGCGCCGACCCGGAGATGCCGAGCGCTGCAAAGAGCGCGTCCGGATCCGGGAACGGCTCGACGGTCGGGACGGGCTGCAGCATGCGTCCGAAGACGAGCGCACCCGACTCGTCCCGCTCGATCTGGACGGGAACGATCCCCCGCCCCGTCTCGAGCTCGATGACCGCTCGCTGCAACGGCATCGCAAGCACCCAGGCCGTGCCGAGAATCGGATGACCCGCGAACGGGAGCTCGGTCCTCGGGGTGAAGATGCGGATGCGAGCGGTGCCCCCCGCTTCGGCCGGCAATACGAACGTCGTCTCCGAGAAGCCGATCTCGAGCGCGAGCGCCTGCATGGCTTCCGAGTCGATCCCCCGCGCATCGGTGAAGACCGCAAGCTGATTTCCCGCCAGCGCTCGGTCGGTGAAGACGTCCACGATGACGTAGCGGAGCGTCGGCACGGCGCCACCCTACCCAGGCTTCGCGGTGCGCATATCGTCTCCGACCGTGTCTCACGCGATCGTCGTCAGGGACCTCCGGAAGTCGTACGACGGAGTCGAGGCGCTCCGTGGCATCAGCTTCGAGGTCGGAACGGGCGAGGTCTTCGGGCTCCTCGGCCCGAACGGCGCCGGCAAGACGACGACGGTCGAGATCCTCGAGGGATACCGCTCGCGTGACGAGGGCCAGGTCTCGGTGCTCGGGCACGACCCGGGCAGTCATGCACCGCGGGCGCTCAGGGAACGGATCGGCGTCGTCCTCCAGCACACCGAGCTCACTCCCGTCCTGACCGTGCGCGAGATCCACCGTCTCTTCGCCGGGTACTACGCGCATCCGCGCGACGTCGACGAGGTGATCGAGGTCGTCGGCCTCGGGGAGAAACGGGACGCCAGAGTGAAGACCCTTTCCGGAGGCCAGAAACGCCGCCTCGACCTCGGCGTCGCCCTCGTCGGCGACCCCGACCTCGTCTTCCTCGACGAGCCGACGACGGGGTTCGACCCCACGGCGCGGCGTTCTGCCTGGGAGATGATCCGCGCGCTGCGCTCACTCGGAAAGACGATCCTCCTGACGACGCACTACCTCGACGAGGCGCAGCAGCTCGCGGATCGGGTCGCGGTGATCCGTGCCGGGGCGATCATCGGCCTCGGCACGCCCGCCGAGCTCATCGGCGACACCCG
>DATDOS010000197.1:0-7842 GCA_035293125.1 Gaiellaceae bacterium
GGGCCTGCTGACGAGAGACTGGCGCCAGCTCGTCGCCGAGGGTGAGACGACGTCCTATGTCGGCGACGTGCTCGCCATCGTCGCGGCCGAGACGCGTCGCGTCGCGCGCGAGGCCGCGGCGCTCGTCGAAGTGGAATACGAGGTCCTCGGCCCCGTGACGGATCCGTTCGAGGCCTTGTCAGACGGTGCGCCGCGGCTCCACGAAAACGGCAACGTGCTGTCGATCTCGCGGGTGCGCAGGGGCGATGATGTCGATGCGGCTCTCGCTCAAGCCGCCCACGTGGTGGCCGAGACGTTCCGGACACAAGTGATCGAGCACGCGTTCCTCGAGCCCGAGTCCTCCTTCGCCGTACCCGACGGAGACGACCGGCTCCGCGTCTACTCGCAGGGGCAGGGCGTGTGGGAGGACAGGCGGCAGATCGCCTCCTTCCTCGGCGTCCCGGACGAGCGGGTGCACGTCACGCAGGTTTCCACGGGCGGGGCATTCGGAGCCAAGGAGGACCTCAACGTCCAATGCCACGCGTCGCTCCTGGCCCAGCTCACGGGCCGACCCGTGCTCGTGACCCTGAGCCGGAAGGAGAGCCTGCGCTTCCACTCCAAGCGTCATCCGATGTGGCTGGAGTACACAGCGGGCTGCGACGACGAGGGCCGCCTCGTGGCGGTGCGTGCGCGCATCGTCGGCGACACGGGCGCGTACGCCAGCGTCGGCGACAAGGTGCTCGAGCGCGCGGCCGGGCATGCGTGCAGCGCGTACAAGGTGCCGAACGTCGACGTCGAGGCGAAGGCCGTCTACACGAACAACCCGCCGTCGGGCGCCATGCGCGGCTTCGGGGTCAACCAGTCCAACTTCGCGATGGAGGGCGTGCTCGACCTGCTGGCCGAGGAGGTCGGCATCGACGGCTGGGAGATCCGCTGGCGCAACGCGCTGGACGTCGGCGACCGGTTCGGGACCGGTCAGAAGCTCGGCGCCGGGGTCGGTCTGAAGAAGACGCTGCTGGCCGTACGGGACGCATACCGGGAGGCCCGCTTCGCCGGGATCGCCTGCGGGGTGAAGAACACCGGCATCGGCAACGGGGTCCCGGAGCACGGCCGGGCGATCCTGCGACCCGAGAGCGACGGCTCGCTCACGCTCTATCACTCGTGGACGGAGATGGGCCAGGGCGTCCATACCGTGCTGCGACAGATCGTCTGCGAGGAGCTCGGTCTTCCGGCCGACCGCGTGCGGATCGTCGTCGATACCGAGCGCGACCTCGATACCGGCCAGACCACGGCGTCGCGCTCCACCGTGCTCGGCGGCAACGCCGTGATCGACGCGGCTCGTCGGCTGCAGGCGGCGCTCGACGGACAGCCGATCGAGGCACTCGCCGGCCAGGAGTTCCGAGGCGAGTTCGTCGTCGACTGGACGACGACGAACGACGCCGCTGAGCCTGTCACCCATCTCGCCTATGGCTGGGCCACCCAGGTGGTCGTCCTCGACGACGAGGGGCGGCTCGCCAAGGTCATCGCAGCCCACGACGTCGGCAGGGCGATCAACCCGATGCTTGTCGAAGGCCAGATCGAGGGTGGCGTCCACATGGGGCTCGGGCAGGCCCTCTCCGAGGAGTTCGTCGTCGAGAGCGGCGTTCCCGTGACAGAGACCCTGAAGTCGCTCCACATCATCCCGCCGACCGGGATGCCGGAGGTCGAGTGCATCCTCGTCGAGGAGCCGCAGCCCGAAGGGCCGTACGGCGCGAAGGGCGTCGGCGAGGCCTCGATGGTTCCGACGGCTGCAGCCACGGCGGGAGCTCTGCACGCGTTCGACGGCATCCGCCGGACGCGACTGCCCATGAAGGACTCACCGGCCGCGCTCGCCGCGGTGCCTCATCTCGTTCGAGCGGGAGGGCGGACATGATCCTCACAGGCGGAGTTGTCGTCAGGTCGCTCGATCCCGTGCGCATCACCCAAGACGACGTGCACGTGAAGAACGGCCGGATCGCGGCGGAGGGCGGAGGCGAGCGCCGCGACTGCTCGGGTTGCCTCGTCGTTCCTGGCAACGTCTGCGCCCACACGCACCT
Source organism: Gaiellaceae bacterium (assembly GCA_035293125.1). Classification (GTDB taxonomy): domain Bacteria; phylum Actinomycetota; class Thermoleophilia; order Gaiellales; family Gaiellaceae; genus GMQP-bins7. Next base: position 2,055 of record DATDOS010000197.1, read on the forward strand.
GTACTCGGCGCTGGCACGGGGCATGCCGTACACCCTCGAGCCGCCGGAGAACTTCCTCCAGATCCTGCAGCGCGTGTGGTGGAGGCTCGACCGTGCGCTCGACGAAGAGAGCGTGCGCGCGTCGGCTCTCGTCGGCGGGATGGAAGCGCTCCTCTCCGGAACCACCACGCTTGTCGACCACCACGCCTCCCCGAATGCGATCGACGGGTCGCTCGACACGATCGAGGAGGCCTTGCGGACGCTCGGCATCCGCTCCGTCCTCTGCTACGAGACGTCCGACCGCGACGGGCCGGAGCGAGCGCAAGCCGGCCTCGCGGAGAATCGCCGCTTCGCGGAGCGCGTGCGCCACGAGAAGCTGCCGCTGACACGAGGGCTGATAGGCGCGCACGCCTCCTTCACGCTCTCCGACGAGACGCTCGCCGCCTGCGCCGATGCAGCGCGCGAGCTCAGGGTCGGCCTGCACATACATGCAGCCGAGGACGCCGTCGACGAACGCGACTCCGTCGTGGTCCACGGCGTCGGAGTTGCCGCGCGCCTGGCGCACGCAGGGGCTCTCAACGGTCGAACGCTGCTGGCGCACGGCGTGCACCTCGACGACCACGAGATCGCCCTCGTCCACGCCGCGAACGCCTTCCTCGCCCACAACGCGCGCTCCAACATGAACAACGCCATCGGGCGCGCCCGGCTGGACGCTCTCGGGCCGCGGGTCGCGCTCGGAACCGACGGAATCGGCTCCGACATGTTCGAGGAGTCGCGAACGGCGTACTTCCGCCTCCGCGAGGACGACCGGCACGCGGGCCCCGACTGGCCGCTCCAGCGCCTGGCCGAGGGAGCGCGGTTCGTAGGCGCCGCCTTCGGTGAGCGGCGCCTCGGAAAGATCGAGACGGGCCCCCCCGCCGATCTCGTCGTGCTCGACTACGCGACTCCAGCACCGCTCACTGCAGGCAGCTTCCCGGGGCACTGGGTCTTCGGCCTCTCCTCCCGCCACGTCCGCGACGTGATGGTCGCCGGCGAGTGGGTCGTGCTCGACAGACGGCTGACGCGCGTCGACGAGCAGGAGCTGGCCGCGCAAGCCCGCGTTCAGGCGGAGCAGCTCTGGAAGCGCCTCGACGAGATCGGGCCACACGAGTTCGAGCCGAAAGGAGGCCGACGATGGCCGTCGCCACTGACGATCGAGTAGCGCTCTACCTACAGGACAAGCACCCCATACGCGACGGCATGCGGTACGCGCAGCTCGCGGAGCAATGCGGCTTCGAGGCCGTCTGGCAGGCCGAGAGCCGGCTCGTTCGCGAGGCGACCGTCCCAATGGCCGCGTTCGCAGCGGTCACGGAGCGGATCGCGATCGGTTCGGGCGTCGTGAACACCTGGACGCGGAACGTCGGGCTCCTCGCCGCGACGTTCTCGACACTCGATGACCTCGCCCCGGGCCGGATCAAGCTCGGGCTGGGCGCGTGGTGGGATCCGCTGGCTGCGAAAGTCGGCATCCGACGTCGCCGCCCGGTGCAGGCCATGCGCGAGACGGTCGAGGTTACGCGCCGCCTCCTCGCCATGGAGCGGGTCACGTTCCACGGCGAGTTCGTGGACGTCGACGAGATCGAGATCGACATCGTGCACGGCGACCGCTCGCCGAAGCACGTTCCGATCTACATCGCCGCGACCACCGGGATGAAGATGATGGAGCTCGCGGGGGAGATGGGAGACGGCGTCCTCCTCAACTACCTCGTCGGGCCGACATACAACCGCGAAGCCATGGAGCACCTGACCGCTGGCGCCGAGCGCGCTGGGCGGACGGTCGACGACCTCGATCGGCCACAGCTCGTGGTCTGCTCCCTGGACGAGAACCGCTCGCTCGCCCTCGACAGGTCCCGCGAGCTCGTCGCCCAGTACCTCGGACAGCAGCCGCACATCGGGAAGGCGAGTGGCGTCGACGCATCGCTGCTCGAGGAGATCGGGAGGATCCTCACCTGGCCGGCGACACCCGAGCAGATCGAGAAGGCGATGGAGCTCGTCCCGGACGACGTCGTCCAGCTGATCACCGCGTCCGGAACGGTGGAGGACTGCCGAGCGAAGGTTCGGGAGTACATCGCCGCGGGCTGCACCTGCCCCGTCCTGTACCCGCTCGGCGATGACGTCCCGGCGATGATCGAGGCCTTCGCCACGGTGAGGGTGTGATGGACGTCTTCGCCCCCCGCTCGCTGGAGGAGGCGCTCGAGCTCCGGTTCACGCATCCCGAGGCGACGCCGGTGGCCGGCGGTACCGACCTGATGGTCGACGTGAACGCCAGGCGAATCCGGCCGACCGCGCTCCTCGACCTCTCCCACGTCGACGAGCTCCAGTCATGGGGGCGAGACAACGGCCGCGTCTTCGTCGGGGCCGGGATGACGTTCGCCAGGATCGCGCGCGAGCTCACCGAGTTCGAGCCGCTGGTCGAGGCTGCGCGCTCGGTTGCATCGGCGCAGATTCGGAACAGGGCGACGATCGGCGGGAACCTCGCGACGGCGTCGCCCGCCGGCGACAGCATTCCGGTGCTCGCCGCGTACGGCGCCGACGTCGTCGCGGCCTCCTCGAGCACCTGGATGCGCCGCATTCCGCTGGACGAGTTCCTCGTCGGACCGAAGCGCACGAGTCTTGCGTCCGACGAGCTGATCGTCGGTGTCGAGTGGCATCCGGTCGCGGGGCCCGGGTCGTTCGCGAAAGTCGGGCGCCGAAACGCGATGGTCATCGCAATCGCCAGTGCCTGCCTCCAAGTCGACGAGGAGCGGCACGGTGTCCGCCTTGCGCTCGGATCAGTGGGGCCGACCGTGCTGCGCGCCGCGCGCGCCGAGGAGTTCGCAGCGGGGCTCGACTGGAGCGACCCGGCGACCCGCGCCGAGTTCGCACACCTCGCCGCGACCGAGACCCAACCGATCGACGACCTGCGAGGCTCCGCCGCGTACCGTCGTCACGTGGTGGAGGTGCTCGCCCGTCGTGCCCTCGAGCACGCGCATGAGGAGCGATGCTGATTCAGGCCACGGTCAACGGCACCGAGCGCACGGTCGACGTCGCGCCGGACGCAAGCCTGCTCACGATGCTGCGGGACGAGCTCGGACTGACGGGCACGAAGAACGCGTGCGAGGAGGGGGAGTGCGGATCGTGCTCGGTCTGGCTCGACGGCGAGCTCGTCTGCTCGTGCCTCGTCCCGGCCGTACAGGTCGACGGGCATGAGGTCCGTACCGTCGAGGCGCTCGCCGACGGCGAGGAGCTCCATCCGCTGCAGGACGCGTTCCTCGCGGCAGGGGCCGTCCAGTGCGGCTTCTGCACGCCGGGGCTGCTCGTCGCCGCGGCCGACCTACTCGAGCGGAACCCCCACCCCGACGACTTCGAGATCCGCGAGGCGCTTGCCGGCAACTTCTGCCGCTGCACCGGGTACCAGAAGATCGTCGACGCGGTGCACCTCGCATCCGGCCGCGCGGGTCTCCTGACCGCCGCCCCGCACGGCGCGGTCGGCGAGAGCGCGCGCCGCGTCGACGGCACTCCGAAGGTGACCGGGGCATTCGTCTACGGCAGCGACCTTCACGCCGACGGAATGCTCCGGGGAGTCACGTTGCGGAGCCCCCATCCCTCCGCGCGGATCCGCTCGGTCGACGTGGCGAAGGCCGAGGCGGCTCACGGGGTGCACGCGGTGCTCACGGCCGACGACGTCCCCGGCAAGCCGACGTTCGGTCTCGAGTACTCGGACCAGCCTGTGCTCGCGTCACACGTCGTGCGCTACGAGGGCGAGCCCGTCGCCGTCGTGGCCGCAGAGACGCTCGAGCAGGCACGCCACGCGGCCGAGCTCATCGAGGTCGACTACGAGCCGCTGCCCGCCGTCGCGGACATGGAGGATGCGCTACGCCCGGATGCGCCGCAGGTGCACGAGTTCGGAAACACGCTCCGCCACGTCCACATCCTCCATAGCGACCCCGACACGGCTAAGGCGGACGTGTGGGTAGAGGGTTACTACGAGACTCCGATGCAGGATCAGGCCGCGCTCGGGCCCGAGGGCGGGCTCGCCATACCGACAGAGGACGGCGGCGTCGAGTTGCACACGATCACGCAGTGGCTCCACGTCGACAGGCAGCAGATCGCGCCGTGCCTCGACCTTCCCGAGGAGAAGGTGCGCATCGCGCTCGCCGGCGTGGGCGGTGCGTTCGGATCCCGCGAGGACATCCACGTGCAGATCCACGCCTGCATGCTCGCCCTCCGCACCGGCCGGCCCGTGAAGATGGCCTACGGTCGCGAGGAGTCGTTCCACGGGCACGTGCACCGGCACCCCTCGCGGACGTGGGTCCGCTACGGCGCGACGAGCGACGGGCGCCTCGTGGCCGCCGACGTTCGCCTGCTCCTCGACGGCGGGGCGTACGCATCGTCGTCTCCCGCCGTGCTCGCCAACGCCTCGACGTTCGCCGCCGGGCCGTACGAGGTGCCGAACGTGAGGATCGAGGGCACCGTCGTCTACACGAACAACCCCCCGTGCGGCGCGATGCGCGGGTTCGGCGCGCCGCAGGTCTGCTTCGCGTACGAGTCGGCGATGGACGCTCTGGCGGCGAAGCTCGGGATCGACCCGATCGAGCTCAGGCTGAACAACGCGGTTCGCACGGGCTCCGTCCTGCCGACCGGGCAGGTGCTGACGGGGAGCGCACCCGTCCGCGAAGTGATCGAACGGTGTGCAGCGATCCCGCTGCCGGAGACGGAGACCGTCGAGCGCTCGCCGATCCGCCGCGGTGTCGGATTCGCCGTCGGCTTCAAGAACGTCGCCTACAGCGAGGGCTTCGACGACTCGGCGGAGGCGACCGTGATGCTGAGCGCGGGCCCGGACGGGCTCGAGGCCGAAGTTCGTACTGCCGCGGTCGACTCCGGCCAGGGGCTCTACACGGTGCTCGCTCAGATCGCTAGGACGGAGCTCGGCGTCGACCAGGTCGTAGTCCTCCCGTCCGACACGTCGGCCGGGTCCGCCGGGTCATCGTCGGCCTCGCGGCAGACGACCATGGCCGGCGCAGCCGTCCAGGCCGCGTGCCGCGAGATCCGTGCCGAGCTCGACGCGAGCGGCGCTGCCGAGTCGATCACCCGCACGGTCACGTACCACCACCATGCGACGACCGGCTTCGACGAGGAGGGCCACGGGGACATCCACGTCGCCTTCGCCTTCGTCGCCGAGCGGGCGGTGGTCGAGGTCGACGAGGAGCTCGGTCTCGCCCGCGTCGTGCAGATCGCCGCTGCGCAGGACGCCGGCCGGGTGGTGAACCCCCAAGGCGCGGAAGGGCAGGTCGAGGGCGGGGCGGCAATCGGGCTCGGGCTCGCGCTGCTGGAAGAGCTCCAGCTCGAGGACGGGCACGTCCGCAACGGGTCCTTCACCGACTATCTGATCCCGACCGCGCTCGACGTGCCACCCGTGATCGCGCAGTTCGTCGAGGTGCCCGAGCCGGGAGCCCCGTACGGAGTGAAGGGAATCGGCGAGCTCGCGACGGTCGCCGCGACACCGGCCATCGTGGCCGCGCTGCGCGCCGTGACAGGCCGCACGCTGAACCGGGTTCCCGTCACCCCCGACGACCTCCTCGGCCTCCGTGCGCCCGCCGCCACGGTGGGCCGGGCCCCGATCCCAGACGTGCCGGGCCAGCAGGCCGTTCCGGAGTACCTCGGCCTGGGGCTCGGTCAGCAAGAGCTGATGAAAGCGAGGTAGCGATGCACCGCTTAGCGATAGACAGGAAGACGCTCGCGGGACGCGACTTCATCGAGACCCTCGACTGGACCGTCGAGGAGATCGAGGAGG
>DATDOS010000198.1:0-18732 GCA_035293125.1 Gaiellaceae bacterium
CGCAAGGACGGGACGGTCTGCCAGCTCGAGAGCGTCTTCAACAACCTGCTCGACGATTCGAACCTCGCCGGGGTCGTCGTCACCGCGCGCGATGTAACGGAGCGTCGTGCGCTCGAGGATCAGCTCGCTCACCAGGCGTTCCACGACTCGCTCACCGGGCTCGCGAACCGCTCGCTGTTCTCCGATCGAGTCACGCATGCGCTCGGGCGCGGTCGCCGCCGGCAGAATCTCTTCGCCGTCCTCTTCATCGATCTCGACGACTTCAAGACCGTCAACGACAGCCTGGGCCACGCAGCAGGCGACGAGCTGCTCGTCACCGTCGCCCGCCGAATCGAGTCCGCTCTCCGCCCGGAGGACACGTGCGCACGCCTCGGCGGAGACGAGTTCGCGGTGATGATCGAGAACATCTCGGGGCCGGACGGGGCTGTCACCGTCGCGCAGCGGATCCTCGGCGTCATGGCCGAGCCGCTCGCCGTCTTCGGCTCAGAGGTGCTCGTGCAGGGGAGCGTCGGAATCGCGCTCGGGACAGGTGCGCAGACGACCAGCGAGATCATGCGCAGCGCCGATCTCGCGATGTACCGCGCCAAGGCCGAGGGCAAGGGGCGGCACGCGATCTACGAGCCGTCGATGCACGAACGCGTCCTCGAGCGGCTCGCGCTGAAGGCCGACCTCCAGCGCTCGGTCGTCGCCGAGGAGTTCGATGTCTATTACCAGCCCATCGTCGCGCTCCAGTCGGGGGCAATCGTCGGCGTCGAGGCGCTCTTACGCTGGAGGCATCCGGAGCGCGGTCTTATCCTGCCGGGCGAGTTCATCGCTCTCGCCGAGGAGACGGGCCTCATCTTGCCGCTGGGACGACTCGTCCTTCACCAAGCCTGCCGGCAGGTCGCGCGGTGGCGAGCTGTCGGGCACGAGCGCCTCGGCGTCAGCGTGAACATCTCGGCGAAGCAACTCGCCAGTCGTCACCTTTCCGGCGAAGTGACCGCGGCGCTCGAGGAGTCCTCACTCGAGCCCGCAGCACTCACGCTCGAGATCACGGAGAGCATGCTCCTCGACAGCCAGGCGGTGATCGGTCGGCTCGAAGCGCTCAAGGCTCTTGGAGTGCGGATCGCGATCGACGACTTCGGCACCGGATACTCCTCGCTCAACTACCTGCGCCGGTTCCCGGTCGACACGCTCAAGATCGCCAAGGGGTTTGTCGAGGAGATCGGCTCGAGCGCGGAGCAGGAACGGCTGGTGGCCGCGATCGTTCGACTCGGTGCCATCCTCGGCCTCGAGACGGTCGCCGAGGGGATCGAGGACGAGTCGCAGCGCGACCGCCTGCGGACCCTCAAGTGTCGGTATGGCCAGGGCTACTTCTTCTCGCGCCCGGTGCCGGCGCACGAGCTCGAAGCCGTGCTCATTCGCGCGCGCGTCGCGTAGCGCAGATACTCACGGCGTGTCGCACGTCGCGCGCCTCGTCTCCGGGGTGCTCCTGGTCGGGGTCACGCTCGTTCCTGTCGCGGGGGGTGCAGACAGGGCCTCACCGTCGCTTGAGGCGCTCCTCGCCCGGCACGCTCCGATCGTGGTCCTCCATCCGGCGGAGCGCTTCCGGCCCGTTCCGGTCAACGGCTTCCTCGCGGACGCCGACCTCCAGCGGAAGACGGCGACCGGCTGGGAGAACGTTGCCGGGCCGCTGCCTGTCGGCGGCGCCGACCTCAGGCTCGACCAGCGCTCGTGCCAGGCGGTCGAGGGAGTCGCCGCCTCGCCCTGTTACGCCGCCGCCGAGGCGAAGCACGGCGCCTCGCCCGTCGTCTACGGCGCCGCGTTCCGGCGGAAGGACCGGATCGACCTCCAGTACTGGCTCTGGTACCCGTACAACGACTACAGCCCGACGGTTCCGGCGGGCGACCTCTGGCAGGTGCACGAGGGGGACTGGGAGGCCGTCTCGGTCATTCTCGACCTCCAGGGAAGGCCTCTCGTGGCAGGCTACTCGCAACACAGCGAGGGGAAGCGGCGCGACTGGGCCAGAGTGCCGAAACGAGGAGCGCGCCCGCTGGTCTACGTCGCGCTCGGCTCGCACGCGAACTACTTCGCGCCTGGCGCCAACCGCCTCGACCCACGAGTCGTCGACCCTCTGCTCATCGAGATCATCACGTCCTACGGTCTCGCGCCGGTCGACCACACGGCCAAGGGTCCCGAGATCAGGCCACGGCTGATCCGGGTCGGTGGCTCGTCTCCGAGCTGGATGAGGTTCGCGGGGACGTGGGGCGAGGATGGGTACGTCCACTTCCCGGGGAACGCGCCGCTGGCCTCCGGCGCAGGCCCGCGCGGCCCGGCGTTCCACGAGCAGTGGCGTACTCCCGTGAAGGAAGTGCTGAGTTGGCCGCGTGACTCGGGGGGCGCCTATCGCCGCGAACAATCCCTCCAAGATGACCCAGCGAGGTCAGGTCGTGGCGATCATCACATCTATCCTCCGATGAAAGGTCGTGACTTGGACACCTGCGGTCTGGAGGATCTGATGGTGCGCAAGGTTCTTGACGCTTTCGCCGCGCGATGCTTCGCTCGCCCCAGCCAGGTCGGCTGAGGACTGGGCGGAGGGCGCCAACCAGAAGGGGCGGCGCATGTCCTCTCCTCCCCCCGCCCCTTCTCCCCCCCTCTGGGCAGAGCCCGGTGGTGACGAATCCTGAGACCGTAGGAGCCGTATATGCGACTGACGAGCTCGGTTGCATCACGTACGTGAGCGGTGCGATCGAGGGCATCCTCGGATATGTGCCGAGCGATCTGCTCGGAAGGCGCATGGTTCTCGTCACGAGCGACGAGGAGCGGGATGTTGTCGAGGTCCAGTGCGCGAAGCTCGGCCCGCCCGCGCAGCGGCTCCTTCTCGAGGTCGAAGCGCGAAGGAGGGACGGGCGCGCGATTCCACTCCGGATCTACTGCGAGACGCTCAGGGAGGCAGGTCGCGTTGTTGGGGTCGTCGGAATGGTGAGTCACGCCGCCCATGACGAGTCGTACGACGTGATCGGCCTGCAGCCTGACGCGGCTGCGTGAACTGCTCGAGGGCGAGCTCCTAGGCGATCGACGACTGCCGCAGCGCGACCGCGACGGCCTGGGTCCGGGTTTCCGCCTCGATGGTCGTCTGCCGCCACGCAGCGAATGGCATCGTGCGGTGCCGCGGCACAACGAACGCCACCAGTGGCGGCTTCGAGGTACCCGTTTCGGGGATCCCGATCGCGTCGTTTCGCCGATCGCGGTCGTGGTGGCTGCTGACGATCTCTACGTCGTGCAGCTCACCGACACAGACGACAGCTTGAAGCTGGACGAGGAGATCCGTGTCGTTCTGTGGCGCATCGCAACGCTCGGACGTGCCGGTTACGACGACGAGACAGCAGTCGATCTCGCGCTCGACAAGAGCGTCGATCTCCATCTCGCCGTCAGCTTGGTCCAACGAGGTTGCCGGCACGACACGGCTCTCAGGATCCTCCTGTGATGGACGCAGCTCGCCGAAAAGAGATCCTCTCCCGTTATCAGGCGCGTACCACACGGTTCGCGGAGATCGCGGAAGATCGGGAACGGAGGCTATGCCAGCGAGTGCTCGCCCTCGCCCCGGAGCAAGATGAGCCGCGTGCCCTGACGTCCCGTGAGCTCGAAGTCCTCAAGCTCGTCGCAGACGGGCTGACGAGCAAGGAGGTAGGACGCAAGCTGTTCGTCGCGGAGGAGACGGTGAGGTCGCACGTCGCCAACATCCTCGCTGCGCTCGGTGCCCGGAACCGTGCGCATGCGATTACGCTCGGATTCCGACGCGGCATCCTCGATGCCGCCGCTGTCTCCCAGCGCATGCGCTGACCGTCGCTTTGCAAGCTCGTCGAGCATGCTCGATCGCTGAGAGCACGGCCTTCCACAGAGAGTGGCGAGGCCCGCGCGCTGAGGCGCCCAGCCGGCCGCGGGGCTAGGTCCGCGCTACTCCGGCCAGAAGTCCTTGAGGTACTCGGCGTCGTCGCGTGAGCCGCCGGGGACGACCTTCGAGACGATGATCAGCTCGGCGTCCTCGGGCTCGTCGTTCCACACGGATCGCCACGTCGCGGGTGGAACGCGGATTGCCGTGCCCCTCTCGAGCTCGACGATCTCGTCGTTCAGCTTGAACTGGAGCTTCCCGGAGGCGACGTAGTAGATCTCCTCCTGCTCCTTGTGGCGATGGCCGTAGGAGCCCTTCCCGCCAGTGTGCTGCGGCATGCGCCGGTAGGTGAAGGCGACCTGCTCGGCCCCGAGATCGGACGTCATCATCCTCATCTCGCCGGGGTAGTCGCCGAGGACGTCTTCGACCTCCTCGAGCCGCTTGATCGTGTAGTCGGCCATTCGCATCTCCTTCGCGTTGGGACGACGACGACTCTAACCGGCTAGAACATCGTGTCGTCGTTCGCCGACGTCTCGGGCTTCGTAGAACCTCGTCGCGTTCAGCCTGTTCCGCTCCTGTCGGCGCCGAGCAGGCCTTGCTTCTGGGCACCTCGTCTGCAGACCTCCACCTCTCGCGCCAGCTCGTCGCCGACGGCTGCCCTCTCCATCTCGTCCTCAGGATCGTCACGTAGATCTCCACTCGCTTCTCCGAGTGCGATGGCCGGGTCGGAACGCCCGCCTGGTCACCGTCGCTTGGCGCCTCGGTCGGCCGCGCGCGAGCCGGCCTCCGATGCCTACTACGGGAAAGCCGTAGGCGGTTCAGCCTGCTCCCTGATGACGTCCCGGCCGCGCCGAGCGAGAGTTCGCGCTGACGGATCCCGCTTTGGGCGCCGGTTTGCGTGCGGAGAAGCGGGCGGATCGAGGGAAAGGAGGACGGACGATGTCGATTGCAGCCCCAGAGCGCGAAGTTCTGACGTCGGTTGCGAAGGTCATCGAGATCACGGCCGAGTCACCGGAGAGCTTCGAGGATGCGATCCGGAAGGCGATCAAGAAGGCGAGCGAGACCGTCCACGGGATGAAGGCCGCCTGGGTCAGTCAGCAGCAGGTGAAGATCCAGGACGGCGAGGTGGTCGGCTTCCGCGTCGACCTCAAGGTGACGTTCGTTCTCGACTGAGAGACAGCCGGGCGGACCGGCCACATCGGCCGCTCCGCCCCCGTCCCCGGGCAGAACACCCTTCCGAAGCTGTGTGCGTCGAGCCACCTGGCCTCGTCTGACGTTCTCCGAGGAGTCTCATGGCGCGAACCCGGTGCGAACCGGGGGGTCCGGTGCCGCCGGGAGGACTGCTTCGAGCAGCTTGATCCGCCTTCCCTCCATCTGCACGACCCGAAATCGGAGGTCGTTCCAGGCGACTTCGTCGCCCGCGACGGGGGCGCGCCCGACCTGGCCGAAGACGAAGCCTGCGAGCGTGTGGTAGTCCTCGACCGGTAGCCGCTGACCGAGCTCCTCGTTGAAGTCGTCGACCGGAAACGTTCCGTGGACCAGGAACGTCCCTTCACTGGTGCGCACGAGCGACTCGTCCGGGAGCTCGTACTCGTCGGCGATCTCGCCGACGATCTCCTCGAGCAGGTCCTCGAGGGTCGCGATGCCCTGGACACTGCCGTATTCGTCCGCGACGATCGCCATCCGCTGGCCCGTTCGGCGGAACTCGGCGAGCAGAGCGCCGAGATTCTTGGTCTCGGGCACGACGTAGGCGGGTCGCACGAGCTCCTCGATCCCGAATCCGGCGAGCCCCCGCTCCTCCATCGCCGCCAGGAAGTCGTGGACGTTCACGATCCCGGCGAGGTCATCGAGCGAGGCGCGGTAGATCGGGTAGCGCGTGTGCTGCGTCTCCGTCATCTGCGCGAGGCACTCGGAAGGCGCGCAATCGACCGAGATCGCATCGACCTCGGGCCGCGGCACCATCACCGACCGCACCTCCTTGTCGGCGAAGTCGAAGACCTTGTACAGCATCTCCTCCTCCGCCTCCTCGATGACGCCCGCCTCCTCGGCCTGCGCGACGAGCAAGCGGACGTCCTCCTCCGTCTCCACCATGACTCCTGCCGGCGGTGGCGCGATCCCGAAGGGCCGAGTCAGCAGGGTGGCGGCGGCATCGAGGACCCAGACGAACGGGCCGAAGGCGAGCGAGAAGAGCTGCAGCGGCCGGGCAACCCGCAGCGCGATCTGCTCCCGGCGTGAGAGCGCGACCGCCTTGGGCACGAGCTCGCCGAGGACGACGTGCATGGACGTGAGCAGCGCGAACGCGAGCAGAAAAGCGAGCGTTGCGGCCATCGCGGGTGCGAAGAAGCGCTCGAGCAGCGGCTCGCCGATGGCGCCGAGCAGGATCGAGAACAGCGTGATGCCGAGCTGGACCGTGCTGACGAAACGAAGCGGTTTGCGAGTCAGGTCGAGGGCAACGGCGGCTCGGCGGTCTCCCCGCGCCGCCAGCTCAGAGAGATGCGAGCGGCGCGCCGTGACGAGCGCGTACTCGGCGGCGACGAAGAACGCGTTGCCGAGGAGAATGAGCCAGATGGCGACGATGCGCAGTGAGTCGCTCACGGGTCACCGTCCGGCTTGCGCGGCCGCTCAGGCGGTCTCTCGTAGAGATTGCAGCTCGCGTTCGAGCGCGAGCCGCTCGAGCGCGGCTGTCTCGATCCGCTTCACCCGGTCGCGGGCGATCCCCAGCTCGTCTGCCACATCCCCGACACCCACCGGAGGATCCTCGAGATAGCGGAGCTCGACGACCCGCCGCTCGAGCTCGGGTAGACCCTGCACCGCCGCGCGCAGTCTCTCTCCGAGAAGGCTCACGTGCACCTGCTCGAAGGCCTCCTCGCCTTTCTCTCCTGGAAGAAGCGCGACCAGCGTCTCTGCTCCCTCCTCGCCGATTGGGCGGTCGAGACTCGTCACGGTACGAGCGGCTCGGCGAATGTCGTCTATCTGATCGAGCCGGAGACCCGTCTCCTCGGCGATCTCCTCGTCGGTCGGGCTGCGGCCGAGAGTGGTCGTGAGGCGAGCCTGGACGCGAGCGATCTTGCGCTCGCGGTCGCCGATGTGCACGGGAATCCGGATCGTGTGCGCTCTGTTCGCCACTCCTCGCTGCACGGCCTGGCGGATCCACCACGTCGCATAGGTCGAGAACTTGTAGCCGAGGCGCCAGTCGAACTTCTCGACCGCGCGTATGAGGCCGAGGATGCCCTCCTGGATCAGGTCGAGCAGAGACAGGTCGTGGCCTCGGTAGCGCTTGGCGATCGAGACGACGAGACGGAGATTCGAGTTGATCATCGTCTTCTTCGCCTCGAGGTCGCCGCGCTCGATCCGCTTCGCGAGCTCGACCTCTTGCTTCGCGGTCAGGAGCGGGTAGCGCGCCATCTCGTTCAGGAAGAGCTGGAGCGAGTCGACCGTCGCGGTCGCAAGCTCGCCGTTCTCGTATCTCGGCCCGACCGGACGCACTTGGCCGCAGTCGTCTCGAAGCGTGATCTCCCGTCTGTCGATCTCCTCGTACAGCGCCTCGATCTCGATGTCGCCGAGATCGAGCTCCTCGGCGAGCCGCTCGACCTCGGAAAGTTGCAAGCAACCTTCCTCGTCGCCGCGCGCGAGCAGGTCTGCAACCTCTGCCTGCATCGTTGACAGGGCCATAGAACGCCCTCCTGGTCGACAGTGGAAGGGTCGCCTCGTGCGGGCGGCAGAGGCATCCGTCGCGGCTCGGATCCGCGTGCGGCTTTTCCACATTCCGGAGGACGGTGCGGAATCTCCGCGCTTCAGTCCGTGGCGCCCCTGATGGCGGCGCTTCCCGTCGTGGGCATGCTGGGTGGGAAGGAGGGGTGCTGGTGGCAGTCGCGTCCTCGACCTTTGAGCTCGTCCGTATCGACGAGACCCTGTGGGAGATCCCCGTGGACGCACGGCCGGATATGCGCGTACCGGGGCGAATCTTCGCCGACCGGGAGTTGCTTGACGCAATCGTTCGCGACCGATCTCTCGAGCAGCTCCAGAACGTCGCCACGCTCCCCGGGATCGTCGACGCGGCGCTTGCCATGCCGGATATCCATCAGGGGTACGGCTTCCCGGTCGGGGGCGTCGCGGCGATGGAGCTCCCGGACGGGGTGGTCTCCCCGGGCGGGGTTGGCTACGACATCAACTGCGGTGTGCGGCTGCTCGTCCTCCCTCTGTCGATGGGCGAGCTCGGCGATTGCCGGGAGCCTCTCGTGCACGAGATCTCGCGGGCGATCCCGGCAGGTACGGGCAAGCACGGGCCGCTGAGGCTCTCCTGGCCCGAGCTCGACGTCGTGCTACGGGAGGGGCCACGCGCGCTCGTCGCCCGCGGCATCGGCCGGGAGGACGATCTCGAGCGCACGGAGTCGCAGGGCTGCCTGCCGGGGGCTGATCCGGCTGCTGTCTCCGTACGGGCCCACGAGCGTGGCGCCGGGCAGCTCGGTACGGCCGGCGCAGGCAATCACTTCATCGAGCTGCAGCGAGTGGCGGGTGTCTTCGACCCGGCTGCCGCCGAGGCGTTTGGGCTGTACGAGGATCAGATCACCGTGCTCATTCACTCGGGGTCGCGCGGGCTCGGCCATCAGGTGTGCACCGACCACGTGCGAACGATGGATGCCGTCCATGCCCGCTACCAGATCGTGCTACCGGATCGTCAGCTCGCCTGCGCGCCCGCCTCCTCTCCGGAAGGTCGCGCGTATCTCGCAGCCATGGCGGCGGCCGCCAACTTCGCCTTCGCCAACCGGCACGCGATGGCCCATCGCGTCCGCGAGGCGATCGCCCGCGTCCTCGGGCCGAGGGTGGCCGAGGCGACCCGACAGGTCTACGACGTCGCCCACAACGTCGCGAAGGTCGAGCGCTACGGGGGCCGCGACCTCCTCGTGCACCGCAAGGGGGCGACGCGCGCCTTCCCGGCCGGATCGTCGGAGATCCCCGCGGACTTTCGCGCCGTCGGCCAGCCGGTCTTCATTCCCGGCAGCATGGGCACGGCCAGCTTCGTCCTCGCCGGCGAGCCCGGTTCGATGGAGCGCTCGTTCGGCACGACCTGCCACGGGGCCGGGCGGGCCATGTCTCGGACGGGCGCCCGCAAGCGGATCGGCGGCGGTGAGCTGCGCCGCCAGCTCGAGGCGCAAGGGATCGTCGTCCGCTGCCCCTCGAACAAGGGCCTCGCCGAGGAGGCGCCGTTCGCCTACAAGGACGTCGAACGGGTCGTCGAGGTCGTCGAGCGTGCCGGGCTCGCACGCCGTGTCGTGCGGCTCGTGCCGATCGGCGTCGTCAAGGGCTAGACATGCCTCACCGAAGACGCACCGCGAGTCGCGACCGGCGACCGACAGCCCTCGTCGGCCCGGCCACATGGCCCCGGCGCCCAAGGCCTCGATCCTGCCGGTAGGGATGACATCGGCACCAGCGAGAGGCGCGAGCAACCGGTCGGCTCGACCTGCCTTCGCGGAGGTGCTCCCTAACGGTTGGGGCGACTTTCTGCGCCAGGTCTCGATCTGGCTCGGATTCGTCGTCGGCTACCAGGTCGCGCGCAGGCTCGCCCATGGCGGCTCGAGTGAGGCATTGCGAAACGGCCGGCGCCTGATTCGGTTCGAGGAGCAGCTTGGCGGCCTCGTCGAGCTGGATGTGCAGCGGCTGGCGCTCGAGGGCGGGAGCGTGCTCGTCCATGCCGTCAACTGGACGTACTGGCTCTCGCAGTTCGCCGTGGTCACAGCAGTGCTGCTCGGGATCTACCTGTGGCGCAACGAGGCATATCTTCAGCTTCGGAACACGATCATCATCGTCAACACGCTCGGCCTGGTCGGCTATGTCGCGCTGCCGACCGCTCCGCCGAGGCTCTTCCCTGAGCACGGCTTCGTCGACACCCTCGCCGACGTCGGCGTGCTCGGCCACGGTTCCGCCCTCGTCGAGCTCGTCTCCAATCCGTACGCGGCGATGCCCAGCCTCCACGCCGCCGATGCCTTGATCGTCGGCGTCGCGCTCGCGGCCCTCGTCCGCCAGCGAGCGCTCAAGGTTCTCTTCCTGCTCTGGCCGCTCTGGGTGTGGTTCTCCCTGATCGCGAGCGCCAATCACTTCTGGGTCGACATTGCGGCAGGCGTCGTCCTCGCCGCGGTCGGATCCGTGGCGACGGCGGTCCTCATGGGCCGCCGGCGCCTGCTGCGGAGGCAGCGCTGAGTGCGCCGCGAGCCTGCTACCGCAGCGATCTCAGCGCGGTGTTGCGGGATGGCCGACGGCGACGAGATACAGCGGGGCGAGCCCGCGCGGAAGCTCGAGAGCTGCCCGCACCTCTTCGTCGTCGAATGCTCCGATCGGAACGGCGCCGAGGCCGAGCGCCACGGCTTGGAGCAGGAGGTTCTGAGCGACGTGCCCCGCCTCGAGGGTCGCATAGCGCACTGCACGTCGGCCGTACTTGACTCTGGAGCGAGCGTGAACGGCGGTGATGGCAACGATCGCAGGCGCGTGCTCCACCGCGCTCTGGACGAGGGCCGCGCGCGCGAGCGGCGTTCGCAGATCGCGTTCGATCACGAGAGCGAGCCGATGACCGTCTGGCAGATAGCGGAACAGCCCCTCCGGGGTCACGAGGTACAGCTCGAGCGGGTAGAGCGCTCCGGCCGAGGGAGCGCTGCGGGCACCCCAGCCGCGCGTGATGCCCTGCGCTGCCCAGAGCAGCTGCGAGATCTCTTCGATCCGGAGGAGCTCCGGGCCGAACGCGCGAGACGACTCGCGCAGGGCGATCGCCTCCTCGAGCGAGACATCGCTCCGAAGTCGCGGCCTCGGGAGACTGCGGGTCACGAGAGCCCGGCTCGCCGTGGCCGAAGCCGTCGGCGGGGCGACGCTCACGATCCTCGCCCCGACTCTGCCGGACTCGCTGCCGCGCGGGCGTGTTCGCGGCGGTTCTCGCGGAGAAGGCGGATCACCTCTCCGTCGTCGACCTGAGCGAACGACTCGTACCAGACGCCGACGGCGAAGAACGGCTCGAGAGCGTGTTGGCAGACGACTGCGTCGGCCTCGGAGGGGAGGAGGGCGAGGCTGGCTGCGGCTGCCACGGGTACCGCCGCCACGACGCGGTCGGCCTCTCCGGCGGCCCTCGCCCAGCGCAGGGCTGCGATCATCGTCGCTCCGGTGGCGAGGCCGTCGTCGACGACGAGGACGGTCTTGCCCCGGAGATCGAGCGGCGGGTCCTCCGCATGGAGCCTCTGGTCGAGCAGCGCCGCCTTCGCCTTGGCCTCCTCGACCGCAGCTGCGAGCTCCTCCTCGGTGAGACCGTCGGGGCCGCGAACGTAGACACCGTCACCAGGCGTGACGGCGCCGATGCCGTACTCGGGCTGCAACGGGTGGCCGACCTTGCGCACGGCGACCGCGTCGAGCGGCGCCGCGAGGATGCGCGCGACTTCCGCGGCGACCTGCACGCCCCCTCGAGCGAGCCCGACCACGACCAGCTCCGGGCCGCGCTCCGCCTCGAGCTTGCCCGCGAGCGCCCTGCCAGCCTCGATCCGGTCTCGATAGAGCGGCCCGGGGATGAGGAACTCGCCGTTCATCTCACGAGGGGGAGTCGGCCAGCCGGCGACCCGCCGGTGCATGCGGTGCCTCGGCCCCCGGGGAGTGGAGCAGGTTCACGAGCTCCGCGACGTCGGAGATCTCGCGCACGGACTCCGCGATCTCGTGGATCAGCTCTTCGCTCTCGAGCTGGCCGCGCAGGAACACCGTGCCGCCCTCGGCGTTGATGCTGATCTGGCCCTTCGGCACGCTCGGATTGCGGAAGAGCACGCTCTCGACCTTGTGCGCCAGGGTGACGTCGTCGAGCGGCTCCGCCACCCGGTGTCGCCGCAGCCTGTGAGCCCAACCTCTCGCACGCCCGAGCGCCCGGAGCCAGCTGGCCCGGAAGCCCCGCGCGAGACGGTGCGCCGAGTGCCTCACCGTGCTCGCCGCCCGTTCACGGCCGCGACGGCGGCGATGCCGGCCCCGCTCGGGGTCGAAGACCCACTCGAGCGCCGCACCGATGGACACTCCAGCGAGGAGCCATCCTCCTCGATGCAAGCGTCGTCGCCGTTCAGAACGCATGCGAACTACCCATCCGCGGATCATCTCCAGAACCTCCTTCGGCTCGCAGGCACTACCCGCCCGCACACCACACGGCTGCGCACGACGCAACATGAGCATTCCTAGGTGCGACGCGCGAACGGTCGGCGGCGGGGCAGTGGAAGCCGCTTCTTCACGTCTCCCGTCCCGCCCTGCTCGCTCGGAACGCGCTCTGCCGGCCGGCCGATCGGCACGACGTTGAAGGCTTCCAGGCCCTTCCGCCCCTCACGCACCTCGAACTGGACCCTCTCGCCCTCGGTCAACGTCTTGAGCCCGCTGTCGGCGATGCCTGTGTAGTGGACGAAGAGATCCGGCCCCGGCTCGTCTGACGTGATGAAGCCGTATCCCTTCGCGTCGCTGAACCATTTGACTCTTCCTTCTGCCATCGAAATCGCCTCCGCCTCTATCGTTCACCGGGTGCAGGAGCCCGCATCGGGGAGGGCGCCGATCCTCCATGCGGGGACCTACGGAGCGCCGCTGCCGCTCCCGTGGAGGCGCGTCGCCACACGTGGATGGGCTACAGACTCGGCGAAGCGCGAACCGCCAGCCGATGCCAGGGCGGGACGATGGGCAGTTGGGCCTTCTCCCAGAGCTCTCTGAGCCCGGGGGAGAGCACGGCTGCGACGTCGTCTCGCTCCTCGGGAGCGAGGTGCTTCAGCCAGGCGCAGACGATCGCGAGCAGGATCTGGGCTTCCGCCTCGTGAGCGAGGCCGAGTCGCGACTGCAGCCGGACGATCGCCTCGTGGGCCTCGGTGGAATGCGGCCGGTCGGCGTCGCTCGTCTCGTCCTCCCAGATCAGACGCAGACCGAGGGGAAGATGCGACGCGATATGCCTCGCCTCGTCTCCGCCCACACATTCGCCGAGTCCACGAGCGACGGCGCGGAAGACGTCCTCGGCGTCGCTCTCTCCCGGCAGGCGGGCCTCCCGGGCGAGCCAGCGAAAGCCAATGTGGCGATCCTCTGCTGCTTTGGCCGAGTCTCGACGGCGGGACCCGGTTCTTTCGCCTCGTCTCGTCGGCATGTCGCGCTTCGGCTCGATCGTTGCAGCACGTTCGCGAGCGCCATCGGTACCGGAACTGATTCGAGGTGTGGCGAACTACCGAAGCGATGCCTGGCGCTCGATCACGTCGGGTTTCACGATGGATGCGAGGATCCCCTGATCAGCTCTGCGTGAAAGGCCCGAAGTCACCCTCGATCGGCGCTCCTAGTGTTGGCTGAAGGCGACACGAGGAGGCGCCGTGCGCACCGAACCTCTCGAACGTGGGCTCGTCGGCACGCGCCGCAGGTACTGGAGATCGCAGCAACGAGGAGGAAGCCATGATCGGTGAGATCGCATTCATTCCGCAGGCCGAAGGTCCGGCCCGGGACATCGTTGCGAAGGCGGTGGCGGAGATCGACGCCCAAGGCCTCCGCTTCCAGGTCGGTGCTTTGGGAACGAGCGTCGAAGGTGACCTGGATGCCATCCTCGACGCCGTCCGAGCAATCGAGAGTCGCGTTCGTGCCGAGGGTGTGCGGCGGGGAGTGATCGAGGTTCGCCTCCAGCTCGAGCCGCACGAGGAGACCCTCGAGCACCAGGTCGAGGGCATCGGCGTCGCGGTCACTTAGTGAGGCAGCGGCGAGCACGAGATGGCCCGTGGCTCGACTCACCCGATGCGGCGGTCTCGCGTGCCGGAACGGCTGCCGGAAGCTCAGAGAGTGACGCTGCGCGCGCAGCGGCCGGCTCCTCCGTGACGGACGCCCAGTGCACCGAGTTCCTCCGGTGGGCGCTGCCGCGCCTGCGGATGCGGTGGGCGGGCTTCAGGAAGGTGCGCCGCCAGGTCTGTCGGCGAGTCGAGCGGCGCATCCACGAGCTCGACCTACCCGGCGTCGATGCATACCGCACCTACCTCGACTCGACTCCGGACGAGTGGCCGCAACTGGACGCTCTCTGTTACGTGACGATCTCGCGCTTCTACCGGGACCGCGGCGTCTTCGGGTTTCTCGAGCGGAGCGTTCTGCCGGAGCTCGCGCGAGCTGCGGCTGCACGAGCGGAGAGCATCGAGGCTTGGAGCGCCGGCTGCGCCTCCGGCGAAGAGCCGTACACGCTCGCGCTCGTGTGGGAATACGCAGTCGGTCCGATGTTCCCGACGGTGGCGCTGCATGTCCTGGCGACCGACGCCGACGAGACGATCATCAGGCGGGCCCGAGCAGCGTCTTACCACGAGGGCAGCCTGCGCGAGCTACCGTCGACGTGGCGTCGCAGCGGGTTCGTGCGGCGAGGGGACCATCACCACCTCCGACCGCGGCTTCGCCGACTCGTGACGATCGTGGAGCACGACGTCCGCGACCCTGCCCCGGACGGCCCGTTCGACCTCATCCTCTGCCGGAACCTCGCCTTCACGTACTTCGACGCAGCGCTCCAGCGTGAGGTCGCCCGGAACCTCACGAAGGCTCTGAGGAAAGGCGGCGCACTGGTCGTCGGCTCCCACGAGAAGCTCCCCGAGGAAACGAGTGGCCTCGTGCCGTGGTGCTCGCGCCCGGGCGTCTACCGCAGATCCACCTGACCGGCTGCACTTACCTGAGAACCAGGCGAAGGCCGTCGGAGGCGATCGCAGCCTCGACGCCTCGCTCACGTCCCAGGGCCGCGACGCGCGTCTCGGCCGCTTCCTCGTCCCGGATGATCTGCGAGCCGCAGTGCGTGAACAGCGCCCGAGGCACCGATTCCGTGACGCACCAGTCGAGCTGGCCGCGAATGGACGCATGACCGACGCGAACGCCGTCGCGTCGGCGCACGATGGGGCGTGTCAGGCTGGCGCCGTCACCGACGTAGACGTCGATTCCGCGAAGCGCCTCGGCCCGCTCGGGTATCGAGACGAGGTCGGGCGCGTAGAAGACGACGCGGACTCCGGAACCGATCCTGTACCCGACGGCAGGCGCGAGGAGCGAATGCTCCACCGGAAAGGCTTCGAAGGTGATGCCCCTGATCGCGAACGGCGTTCTCGCGAGGACCCGCTCCCGCCTCTCGATCGGGTATCGGGCGATTCGCGCCCAGGTCTCGTCTGTTGCATAGACGGGACACCGACTGCCGTGCCGGAGCCCGCCCGCATGGTCGCGATGGGCATGTGTCAAGAGGATCGCGTGAGGCGCGATTCCGTCGAGCTCGTCGAGCCAGTCGTCGCCGCAATCGACGAGGACGCGCGTGCGCGCCTGCGTGACGAGGAGGGCGCTGTGCCGCCGGTGTCGCTCGCTCTGGAGCTCGATCTCGCCACGAGTCCCCAGGAAGCGCAACGTCAGCGCTCCCTGTGCAGCCGTCAGAAGAGCTCCTGCCCGGCGAACAGAGCCGACACGGAACGGTGGGCGAAGACATTCGCGATCGTGTCGGCGAGAACGTCGGCGACGGGCACGACCGTGAGCTTCGAAGGTTTCGGCTCTGGGATGCGAACGGTGTCGGTCACGGCGATCTCGGAGATCTCAGAGGCCTGCAGTCGGTCGAGAGCGCCCTCCGCGAAGAGGGCGTGCGTCGCGAAGGCGTGCACCTCGAGAGCGCCCGCGGCGAGGAGCGCCTCCCCGGCGCTGACGAGCGTGCTGCCTGTGACGATCATGTCGTCCCCCATGACGACCACCTTGCCGCGAACGGCGCCCACCACCTCCGCCGCCTCCGCGAGATCATGACCGGGCCGGGTCTTCGTCACGACTGCGAGGTCGGCGTCCAAGGCCCGGCTGAGGCGACGGGCAAGCTTGACGCGGCCGAGATCGGGAGAGACTGCGACGAGCGTCGCTCCGTCCCGGGCGAGCTCTCGGAAGTGGGCTGCAAAGAGCGGCAGAGCGGTCATGTGGTCGACCGGAATCCCGAAGAAGCCTTGAATCTGGCCGGCATGCAGATCCATCGTGAGAAGGCGATCGGCGCCTGCAGCCTCGAGCAGATCCGCCACGAGACGAGCCGAGATCGGCTCCCGCGAGGCCGACTTCTTGTCCTGCCGCGAGTACGGAAACCAGGGCATCACCGCGGTGATCCGGTTCGCCGAGGCGAGACGGGCAGCGTGGAGCATGAGCAGGAGCTCCACAAGGTGGTCGTTCACCGGCGGCGAGCACGACTGAACGAGGAATACGTCGGCGCCGCGGATGGACTCGCCGAACCGGCAGTACGTCTCACCGTTGGCGAACGTCTCATGCTCGACCGGACCGAGGGTTGTGCCCAGCCGATCGGCAATCCGTTCGGCCAAGTCGGGATTCGAGGTGCCCGAGAAGATGAGGGGCCTGCGGCGCCGCAGCAGCGACCGTACCCCCAGGCGCATGTCAGTAGTGGACGAGCTGATCGCGGTCAAAGGCGGCGAAGGGACACTCCTCTCCGCCCGGACACCCGGCGAGATCGTGACAGAGCGCCAGTCGCACGAGCGCTGCCTCGAGATCACGGAGGTCGAGGTGGGCAGCCGCGGCGACGGCAGAGAGCGCCTCGGATCCGGCAGGCAACTGGAGGTGGTGGGCGGCAGCAGCGGCGCGATCGCCGAGCGGCACCTCGGCGCCCGGCCACACCCCTCGTAACTCGCGGAGGAACGCCCGAGTCGTCACCGGTCCCCAGCCGGGAAGCGCTCCGAGGGCGCGCTCGAGCTCGTCGGTGGCCACGATCCGGTCGCCGAGAACGGCGATCCGTCCGTCGTATCGATCGGCGATGGTTTCGGCGAGCGCCAGGAGCCGGGACGCCGTGCGCTCGTCGTAGCGGACATAGCCGCCTTCATCGAGAAGAGCGACAAGCTCCTCATGATCGCGTTCGCCTGCATCGGCGATGGTTCGGACTCCCGCTCGCTCGAGCACGCGGTATGTGCGCATGGCGACGGACGTCGAGATCCGGTTGCCGAACAGCGTCGCAACAAGCGCCCAACGCTCGATTTCTTCCGCGCCGCGGTCGACGTCGATGCCGAGCTCGAGCGAGAAGCGACCGCCGAGGGTTGCGACGAGGTGCCGCGCGCGGCAGCTCGCGGCGATTCGGTACGTTCGCCCCTGGCCTCGATGCGTAGAAGGCGATGCACCAACGCTCATCGGCACTCCCTGGACGTACCTCCGCTTCTCCTGAGCGAGTCTCGAGTCTCGCCGGGGACTCGACAAGCGGGGATCCGCTGACCGCGCATGCGGGGTTCTACGAGTTCCGGGCGAGACTGCGGGTCGCTCCTAGCCGGCTCGGGCGAGCCGGCGGCTCTCGGACCGGCTGCGGGGATCGAGCCGGAGGCCGAGCTCCTCGGCGAGGTCCAGCGCATCCGTGTACTCCTCGCGGAAGACGTGGCGGTCGAGCTCCGGGAACTCGCCGTCCCGGCCGACACGGCCTGACGGGTAGTACTGGGCCATCAGATTCACGTAGCAGTCCGTTCCGAGCTCGGCTGCGACGAAGCGAAGGATCGCCGCCGTCTCATCGAGCATCCCGGGCATGACGAGGTGACGAAGGAGCACTCCACGGCGTGCCAGCCCGCGCTCGTCGAGAACGAGGTCACCAACCTGGCGGTGCATTTCCCGAATCGTCTCGCGCGCGACGTCCGGGTAGTCGGCGCGCTTGAGGTAGCGGCGGGCGGCCTCCCGCGTCCACAGCTTGAAGTCGGGCATGTAGATGTCCACGACGCCGTCCATGAGCCGAAGGCTGTCGAGGCTGTCGTAGGCGGACGTGTTGTAGACGAGCGGGAGCCGTAGCCCGCCCTCGATCGCGAGCGGCAGGGCCTCCAGGATCTGGGGGACGACGTGCTCGGGTGTAACGAAGTTGATGTTGTGGCAGCCGCCGGCCTGAAGCTCGAGCATCGTCGCGGCGAGCTGCCCCGGGGTCGTGACGACGCCGCGCCTGTGCCCCCACGAGATGTCCCAGTTCTGGCAGAAGACGCAGCGGAGGTTGCAGCCCGAGAAGAAGATCGTCCCGGAGCCGTTCCGGCCGCGCAGGCAGTCCTCCTCGCCGAAGTGCGGGAACCAGGAGGCGACGATCGCGTAGCGACCGACGGCGCACAGCCCCGGGACATCCGCCCGGCGGTCGACCTTGCACAGTCGGGGGCAGACCAGGCAGCGCGGCCCGAGAAGCTCGAACGCTTCGGCTGCCCGTCGCTCGAGCTCCGCGGGCTCGAGATCGAGGTACGACGGTGTCACAGCTCAAGGGTAGGTCGGGCGGAGGGCTACGGGAAGCGCCGCTCACACGGACGATCGTCGACGGGCGGCGCAGGCGAGCGATCTTCGGCGCACCCGAGTCAGTTACTCGCGAACACCGCGCCGTACCCAGTACCTGATGAAGTACAGAGGCACCACAACGCCTGCGGCGAGGAATGCAGCGACCCCCCAGGCGGTCGCGTGGCGGCTGCCGTGCCTGCTCGCGTGCACGAACACCCCGGTCGAGATGGCCGCAGCGAGGGCGATGGCAATCAGGAACGTGACGGGGTCCGGCTCAGCCACGGTCCTCACGATACGGCAGCAGATGCTGCCTCCGGCCTGACAGCGGCCCGCCCGGCGGCCGGTTGAACAGGGCCATCGGGCTCGTACTCCTCGCCCGGGGTTCAAGATCCTCGGCGCCTGCTGCACGGATACCGGGTGCTTACAGGAAGAAAATCGCTCGCCGCGTGTTGCTCCGGCTGTTCCCTTCTCCGCTCACCCCGGTTGATCCGATGACTCGAAATCGCGAATGCCAGGGCTTTCTGTAGTGGGCCGGGTTGGAATCGAACCAACGACCTTGGGATTAAAAGTCCCCTGCTCTGCCAACTGAGCTACCGGCCCGGGCGGAGTGAGTGTAGAAGCCGCGGGTCGACTCGTCTCTAGAC
>DATDOS010000199.1:0-15739 GCA_035293125.1 Gaiellaceae bacterium
AGAGAGCGCGTCGTCTAGAGCGGGACTGATGCCGGCCAGGCCGTCAAGCGCTGACGCCTGAACAGGCCGGAGCGTGTAGCCGTCTCCTTCCAGCCGCGGAGCTGCAATCCAGAGGGCGCCGTCTCGGCCGCGCATGAGATCGGCCATCTCGGCGAGCGCAGCTGCTCCCTCGACACTGACCGAGCCCACCGAGGCGAAATCGACCACGACGTCGTTCGCGTCATGCTCGATCGCCTCGCGGAACGCGTCTCGGAGGGCGGGTACCGCCCGCAGTTCGAGCGACTCGAGGAGGCGAAGAATCCAGACGCTCGCGCCGACGCGCTTCACCGACACGGGCTCCGACGAGAATGTCTGTACCTTGGTCGTCATGAGTTCCAAGGTACGACGACCCCATGAGGGGCGTCATCAGGCTTGTGGCCGTCGTGTTCCGAGACTGTGAGGATTGCCTCACACGCTATGCGGGGACGAGCTTGTAGCCGACCTCGCGAACAGTGAGGATCCGCTCCGGATGCGTGGGATCCCGTTCGATCTTGCGCCTGAGGTTCGAGATGTGCGCGTCGCACGCTCTGGTGTCGCCCACGTACGGCGTCTGCCAGAGGTGCTCCATGATCTGGGTCCTCGTGAACGCCCGTTCGGGCTCTTCCGCGAACAGCAGCAGCAGCCGGAACTCCGAGGGGGTCAGATTGATGTCTCGACCATCGACCGTGACGACGTGTCGCGCCAGATCGAGAACGATCCCGCCGACACGGAGCTCGGCGCCCGGCCCCGACTGTCTGTCGAGCTCTCGTCGGCGCAGTATCGCCCTGACGCGGCTTATCAGCTCAGCGGTCGAGAAGGGCTTCGTCACGTAGTCGTCGGCCCCGAGCTCGAGACCGAGCACGCGGTCGACCTCCGCGTCGCGGGCGGTGAGCATCACGATCGGAACGTCGCTCTCGCCCCGGAGAGTACGACAGACGTCGATCCCCGACATGCCGGGAAGCATCACATCGAGCAGCACGACGTCGAAAGGCTCGCCTCGCGCAGCATCGAGCGCCGCCAAGCCGTCCTCGACCGTCTTTACCGCGAACCCTTCCTGCTCGAGCGCGTAGGTCACAGGATCGAGGATGTCGCGCTCGTCGTCGACGAGCAGCACGCGGGGACTCATCCGCACCGCCTAGCTTCCCCGGCGGACTTGAGCACGATCGATACGGTAGTCCCTTTCTCGGATCGGCTCTCGATCGAGAGAGTTCCGTCCATCACGCTGACGACCTCGCGGACGATCGACAGGCCGAGACCGAACCCCTCGCCGTCGGAGCCCGACGCCCGATAGAAGCGATCAAGCGCTCTCTCGGCTTCGAATGGCTTCATGCCTGGGCCTTCGTCCGCGACCTCGATCCGGACGTGATCGTCCTCCAGGTGCGCGGCGCGGATCGTGACCCCTTGTCCCCTCGCGTGCTTGAGAGCGTTCGTTGCGAGGTTCTCGAGCGCCTGATGGAGAAGCTCGCTGTGCGCCAGCACCTCGACGTTCTCGCAGCAGAGCTCGACCGAAACCGAAGGATCATCGGCGCTCTCCGCAATGTCTCGCAGCATGGGAGACAGTGGGACGGGCTCGAGTCGGACGGGTTCCGACCGGGTCTGGGCGCGCGCGAGCGTCAGAAGCGCGTGCGCCAACCGGGTCAGGCGCGTCGTCTGGCGCTCGACAACTGCGAGGAACCGGTCGCGATCCGCCGGTTGCTCCTTTGCTCCTTCCTGAAGCACCTCGACCGCACTCGCGATCGCGGAGAGCGGGGTCCGAAGCTCGTGCGCTGCGTTCGTGACGAACTCCCGCTCAGCGCGCTCCCGACGCTCCTGGTCTGTGACGTCCGTGAAGACGACGACACCCGCATATGCGCGACTCGTCGCGGGCAGAAGTGCAACTAGGTACGTCCGCTCGGGATCAGGATGGACGCGCATCGTCTTGGCGCTAGTCCCCAGATCGAACAGAGACCTCGCGGCCTCGCGGAGCGAGAACGCCGGCCAAGGGTCTGGTAGCGGCTTGCCGACAGCCAAATCAGTCCCAAGCAGGCGGTGAGTGCGCGAGTTGGCGAACTGGACGATGAGATCATCATCTACCGCAACCACACCTTCTTGCAGCTGCTCGAGCAGGCGCCGCAACCGATCTCGCTCTTCCTCGAGCTCCTCGAAGGACAGGCGGAGGTGCTCGCGCATCCGGTCGATCGTCCCTGCGAGCGTGCCGAGCTCGTCCTGGAAGCGAGGCTTCAGCTCTCGGTCGAACCGACCCTGCTCGATATCGAGAGCAGCAGCTGCGATCCTCCGTAGCCGCCGAGTGATCAGGAGCGCGACGCCAAGGCCGGCAAGTGCGCCGATGGCGACGGCCCACAGCGCCGCCCGCAGGATCTCGTCACGGACGATTCCCAGCGCGTCTTCGAGATCTGGCCGGGCTGCGACGGCGATCAGTGCCGCTGCGTTCTCTCCGCGAAGGGGAAGTGCAACGGTGACCAGGCGCCCGCCGTCGACAGTGTCTACGACGCGTCTTCCTTGCAGCGCCGTATCCCGAAGCGTGGTGAAGTTGGGGAGCGACGAGACGGTGACTCCGCGCGACCGCTCACGGGTGAGAAGCGAACCTCGGCGGTCGAAAACGAAAAGTGCAAGTTCTCGCGACTCACTGAGCTGATCGACCGTTGGCCGGATGTCGCCTCTGTCAGATGCGACCCTGATCTCGTGTGCTGCGATGACCGCCGAGCCCGCGGTCAGCTCTCGGGCGCGGGCGCGAATCGCATCTTCGCTTCTCGCGTTGAACACCTGCGACACGACGACCGCAGTGAGTGCCGCGATGCACGCGAACGCCAACGCCAACCACCAACGCATGCTCAGTACCCGGGACTGCATGCGAGGAAGTATGCGGACGGTGTCGTAGCGGTTCCGTCCGTGAGGAAACCCTCACACGATCCATAGAGAACCCAGTCAGCGCGGGGAGCCTTCGCCACGGCGCCGCTGCACGATGCCGACATGGAACTTCTACAAGCAACCTGCGCTAGTGCGACGCATTCTGTAGAGACAGACCCACGTCAAACGCTGCGCGCCGACACCCACCCCGTCCCCGAGGCTCGTGTCGGCGACACCGTCCTCGCCCAGGATGGAGCCCTCGGCAAGATCGAACGCGTCATCCGCTCCGAGACGAGCGTGCCGGTCTACGTCGTCGTTGCCGTCCGTAGGCTCGTAGGGCGCAGGTACCCCGTGGTTCCGTGGTCTCTCGTCACGGCTGTCGACCGGTCGCGGCGACGCGTCCACGTCCAGGGCCGCTGCGGGACGATCAGCCGATTCCCCGAGACACTTCCGCTGGTCGTCTGAACGCTCGAGGCGACCATCTCCCCGACCTCGTCGGATATCGGGTGCTCGGGCGTTACGGGGAGCTCGGGACCGTCGTCGACATGGAGTTGGCGCCCGGAGAGCTCGATGGCCCGGCGCTGGTCGTACGCGGAGGCGTGTCCGAGGCTCTGGTGTACCTCGTTCCGAGCCGGCGGATAGTCAGCGTCTCCACCGAGAGCTGCACCGTCACCGTGGATGCCGACGTCGCGGATTTCATCCCCGTTCTACGAGATGACGGAATGATCGTGCTCCGCCTGGGTCCGTGATGCGGGCGACGAATGATCGTGAACGCCCTCATCTTCTCCGGAGCCCTCGACCGCGCCGCCTTCAAGGAGACCCCGTGAAACGTACCGTTCGCCTTGTCGTTGCTCTGCTCGCCCTCGCGGCCCTGGCGGCACCAACGGCACTCGCCGCCGAGCGGATGTGGATCGGCTTCCACGACGACCCGAGCTTCCGCTGGGCCGGCAACCGAGCGAACCGCATCCAGGCATCGGGAGAGGCGAACTCCTCGATCATGCGACTGCTACTCCAATGGAACCTTGCGGCCAAGACGCGACCGGCAAACGCGGCTGATCCTTTCGATCCGGCATACGTTTTCGACGACGTCGACGAGGCCGTGCGCACCGCACAGGATAACGGCGAGGAAGTGATCCTGACACTCTCCGGGACGCCACGGTGGGCAAACGGGGGCAAGAACCCGAACGTGATGCCACGGAGAGTCGCTGACTTCACGGCGTTCGCGCGTGCGATTGCATCACGCTACTCCGGGCACTTCGCGGGATATCCGTTCGTTCGCTTCTGGTCGGTCTGGAACGAGCCGAATCTCCAGCTCTTCCTCACTCCGCAGTTCAACAAGCGCGGGGGTTCGGTAGCCCCGGCCAACTACGCGAAGCTCTATGCCGCCGCCTACACCGGGATCAAGGCCGGCAACCCACTGGCGCAGGTAGCCATTGGTGAGACGTCCGCGCGCGGAAGCGACAAACCCCAGGGACTCCGACCGACCCATACGCCCGGAAGGTTCGCGGAGCTCGTCGCGAAGGCGAACCCGAGACTGAAGTTCGACGCGTGGTCGCACCACCCCTATCCGTCCAATCCGAGCTCGCCCCCGACGCAGGTCGTGAAGTGGCCCAACGTCTCCCTCGCCTCGTTGCCCCGCTTCGACGAGCACCTGAAGACGTGGTTCAGGCGCAGGTCAGTTCCGATCTGGATCACCGAGTACGGACATCAGACCAGGCCCCCTGATGGATTCGGCATCTCGTACGGGACGCAGGCCGCATACATCCAGCAGTCGATCTCGATCGCGACCAGCTACCCGTTCGTCGAGATGTTCATCTGGTTCGTGTTCCAAGACGATCCCGGACAGCCGTGGGAATCCGGCATCTATACCGCAGGCGGGGAACCCAAAGGCACGTCGCCGGCGAGATTCGGGGTGAGTGCGCGGCCACTTGATGCTCGGAACGGCGTTGTCTCGTTCCGTGGCGGTACGGTATCGCCGCTCGTTAACCTGTTTACTCGCCGGTACTGCTCTACAGACGCGATCGGAACGCCGATCGGAATGACATGGCGGGTGTACCGCGGGGCGAGGCTGATCGCGGTCGGTCAGCAGTCGTCTCCGCTGCGGATCGACTGCACGATCAGCGCCCGGCTCCGCTTCAACGTCGTGAAGGGGAAGACATACACCGCGACGTTCACCTTGAACGACTCGAGCGGCGTCATCCTCAACCGCCGCCTGACGATCCGCGGCATATAGGTCGCTCGCAAACGAGTACTTGCATCCCCTCCCACCGGTGTGGGAACCCGCAATCCTCGCCGTCGATCGTGAGGAGTGGGCGTGAGCACCAGCCTTGGGCGCGAAGCGGACAATCGTCGATGCGACTAGGTCCGCCATCTCATTACCCGAGAACGTCGGGAACGGGATCCCCTCCTCCTCGAAGTGGGGAAGCATCCCAGGCACGTGATTCCAGATCCGGCCCCCGACATGTTGGCGATGTCCGTCGCCGTGCGACGGCCCGCCATGAAGTCGAGCGCCGGCGCGTCATCTCCTCCCTCGCCCAGGTAGGAGCCGATATGGGGCAATCTGCTGCCTCAGACCCGACGCTGCACGGGGCTACAAGACTTTCAGCTCGACGCTGATGACGTGGAGCTCTGTGGTGTCCACGTTCTCGAGCGAGTGCGGCGGCAATGGGTCCGACCATACGGCCGACGGCAGCTCGAACGGCTGCTCGAGCGTGCGCGCATCGAGGAGGACCTCCCCGTCCGCGTCGCGGCGGACGAACTGGGCACTGCTCAGAACGTAGTAGACGCTCGGCCAGCGATGGGTGTGAACCGGCACCGCGTCGCCCGGTCCAATTCGCGCGTCGAGGACTCGAACCTGGTCGCTCTCGAAGAGGAGGCGGTGATGGGCCGGAGCGGCAACGAGCGCATCGAGCTCGTCCGGCCACTCTTGCGTCTCCCCACCCTCCACCGCGCGCGAACTCTACAACCGCGTCGCCTGGCGTCAGCCACCGATGTAGGACATCTCGACCTTGCGCAGGTGCGACGTCTCCTCGGTGCGAAGCTCGGAGTAGCGGTCGGTCCGCCGCTCCCATACGGCCCGGATCGCGTGCTCGAGCTCGTGGTCGTCCACTCCGGAACGGAGGATCGCGCGAAGATCGTGACCGCGGATCGCGAAGAGGCACGTGTAGAGCTTCCCGTCGGCCGAGAGGCGAGCCCGCGTGCAGTCGCCGCAGAACGGCTGCGTCACCGAGGCGATGACGCCGATCTCCCCGCCGCCGTCGCGATACCGGTAGCGCTGTGCGACCTCGCCGCGGTACGCGGCCTCGACCGGCTCGAGCGGGAACTCGGCGCCGATCGCCGCGACGATCTCTGCTGCCGGCACGACGTCGTCCATCCGCCAGCCGTTCGTCGCGCCGACGTCCATGAACTCGATGAACCGCACGACGTGACCCGTCCCGCGAAACCGGCGCGCGATGTCGACCACGGAGCCCTCGTTGAGGCCGCGCTTCACGACGACGTTGACCTTCACCGGGAGACCCGCGTCTGCGGCTGCGTCGATGCCGCCGAGCACGCGCGCAACCGGGAAGTCGACGTCGTTCATCACCCGGAACACCTCGTCGTCGAGGGAATCGAGGCTCACCGTCACCCTGGTCAGCCCCGCGCTCGCGAGTGCCTCCACCTTCTGGGCGAGCAGCGCGCCGTTCGTCGTGAGGGTGAGGTCGACATCGCCGAGCCCGGCGAGGCGTTCGATCAGGTGCTCCAGGTCCCGCCGCAGGAGCGGCTCTCCGCCCGTGAGGCGGAGCTTGTGCACCCCGAGGCCGACGAAGACGCGGGCGGCTCGTTCGATCTCCTCGAACGTCAGGAGCTCGCGCCGCGGGAGAAAGCGGTGATCGCGACCGAAGACCTCCTTCGGCATGCAGTAGACGCACCGGAAGTTGCAGCGGTCGGTGACCGAGATGCGCAGATCGCGGAGCGGCCGCGCGCGGGTGTCCACGACGGTCACCGGAACAGCGTAGAGAATCGCTCCGTGTCCGACATCGACCGCCTGCCGGGCGTCGCGTGAGTCGACGCTTTCCACTTCTCGCCCTCGTTGCGGTCACGGCGATCTGGGGTGTCACGTTCGTGCAGGTGCAGGACGCGCTCGCGCTGTACCCGCTCTTCGCGTTTCTGGCGGTGCGCTTCGCGATCTCGACCATCGTGCTCGTCCCCTTCGCCTGGAAGCCGGTGCGCGCGCTCCCGCGCGAGGGCGTGCTGGCGGGCGTGGGCGTGGGCGTGCTCCTTGCCGTCGCGTACGGGCTCCAGACGGCGGGGCTCGAGCTCACGACCGTCTCGAGCACCGGCTTCATCACCGGTCTGTACGTCGTCTTCACCCCGTTCCTCGCGCTCGCGATCTTCGGGACACCGGTGCCGCGAGCGCTCTGGATCGGCGTCGCCTTCGCCGTCGTCGGGCTGCTGTTCCTGAACGGCGCGCCCGGCGGCTCGGCGGCCGGAAACGTCCTCGTGCTCGGAAGCGCTCTGGCAGCCGCTTTCCAGATCGTCGCGCTGGAGCGGTACGCGCCGCGTTACGACGTGCGGGCGCTGACGCTCCTGCAGATGGCAACGGCGCTCGTGGGATTCACGGTGATCGCGGTCGTCACCGGGCAGATCGAGGTTCCGCGCGGCTGGACGGTGTGGGCCGCGCTGCTCGTCACCGGCATCTTCGCGGGCGCGCTCGGGTTCCTCGTCGCCACCTGGGTGCAGGCCCAGACGACGGCCGCGCGAGCGGCGCTCGTCTTCACGCTCGAGGCGCCGTTCGCCGCGGTTGCAGGTGTGCTGCTCGCGGACGAGGTACTGGGCTGGGCCGGCTGGTTCGGCGCGGCCGTGATGATGACCGGGATCCTCCTCGCGGAACCCGCTGCAGCAAACGCGCTCCGCCGTCTGGCGCGGCGGCCGGGGCGGGCCGCGTGACGCCGATCGTCCTCGCAGGGCTCTCCGCGTTCCTCTTCGGCGCGATGACGGTGTTCGTGCGGGTCGCTCTCAGGCCCGGGGTCTCACCCGAGGCCGGCGCGCTCTTCACGATCCTCCCGGCGCTCGCGGTGACTGCTCTCTCGGCGGCGGCTCGAGGCGAGTGGGACCTATTCTCGGCCTGGCCGTTCCTGCTCGCCGGGCTGCTCGCGCCCGGGGTGTCGCAGATCCTGTTCACATTCGCCGTCCGAGACGCAGGCGCCTCGCGTGTCTCGGTGACGGTCGGGACGGCTCCGCTGTTCGCCGTCGCGATCGCTCTCGTCTTCCTCGACGAGCCGCTCGTGGCGGGGCTCGTGCTCGGCGCGGCACTCATCGTCGTGGGAGGAATCCTGCTGGCGAGTGAGCGCACGCGACCGGAGCACTTCCGGCGCATCGGACTTCTCTTCGCGGTCGGCGCCACGCTTGCGTTCGCGACGAGGGACAGCCTCATCCGCTGGCTCGGCACCGAGGCAACCGACGTCGCGCCCGGCCTGGCGGCGTTCGCGACCATGCTCACGGGGACAGCCGTCACGATCGTGTTCGTGATGTCGAGCCGAGCGCCCCTCGCTCGTCGCGCAGCGGTTGCGTTCCTGCCAGCGGGACTCTGCTACGGCCTCTCCTACGTCCTCATCTTCGAGGCCTTCTATCGCGGGCTCGTCTCGGTGGTCTCGCCGATCGTTGCCACCGAGTCACTCTGGGGAGTCACGCTCTCCTGGCTCTTCCTCCGCCGGTCGGAGCGAGTCGGCGTGCGGCTATTCGTGGGCGCGGCGCTCGTCGTCGCGGGCGGCGTGCTGATCGGCACGTTCCGCTAGCCGAGTCGGCGTTCGATCCGGTCGAGGCGCGCCTCGATGCGCGTGAGCGACTCGTGCACGGGTGGATGCTTCGCGGTCTCGCGCAGCTCCCGCCGCCGCTGCTCGCCCGTGACGAGCGCCGACGTGACGAGCGCCGTGATGATCGAGATGAAGGTGATGGCGAAGATCATCACGATGCTCGCCACGAAGCGTCCGAGGGCGCTCGTCGGGATGACATCGCCGTATCCCACGGTCGTGAACGTCACGACGGCCCACCAGATACCCGTGCCGATGGTCGGGAAGCCGTCCTCGTCGATCGCGTGCATGACGATGCCGGCGACCATGCTGAGGATCAAAGTGACTCCGGCGAGGTAGAGGAGGATGCGGTTCGAGCCGACGGCCCGCTCGAGCCAGCGCATGCGCAGGCCGAGGATTGGCCGCTGGTCGTCGGCACCCATCCGCACCAGGTTCGCGGGCGGCGGAGTTGCTCCTTCTGGATGATCTGCTACGGTGCGACTCAGGTTTTCCTTATCTGACGACTCAAGAAGGAGAAACCATGGCAAAGACCATCGGCATCGACCTCGGCACGACCAACTCCTGCATGGCCGTGCTCGAGGGATCGGAGCCCACCGTCATCCCGAACGCCGAGGGCGGACGCACCACGCCGTCCGTCGTCGCCTTCGCGCGTGACGGCCAGCGGCTCGTCGGCGCGCCCGCGAAGCGCCAGCAAGTCACGAACCCCCAGAACACGATCTTCTCGATCAAGCGGTTCGTCGGCCGCAAGTTCGACGAGGTCTCGGAGGAGATGAAGATCGTCCCCTACGAGGTCGTCAAGGGGGCGAACGACGACGTGCGCGTGGCGGTGGAAGGCAAGGAGTACGCGCCGCCGGAGATCTCGGCGATGATCCTGCAGAAGCTCAAGCACGACGCGGAGGCGTACCTCGGCGAGCCGGTCGCGGACGCCGTCGTCACGGTTCCCGCCTACTTCAACAACGCCCAGCGGGAGGCGACCAAGGACGCCGGCAAGATCGCCGGCCTGAACGTCCTTCGCATCATCAACGAGCCGACTGCTGCGGCGCTCGCGTACGGGCTCGACAAGGAGGGCCCCGAGCACACCATCCTCGTCTTCGACCTCGGCGGCGGCACGTTCGACGTCTCCGTGCTCGAGCTCGGAGAGGGCGTCTACCACGTGAAGGCGACCAATGGCGACAACCACCTGGGCGGCGACAACTTCGACAAGGCGATCGTCGACTGGATGATCGCGGAGTTCAAGCGCGACCAGGGGATCGACCTCGGGCAGGACCCGATGGCGCTCCAGCGCCTCTACGAGGCGGCGGAGAAGGCGAAGGTGGAGCTGTCGTCGACGATGACGACGCAGATCAACCTCCCCTTCGTCACCGCCACTCCTGAAGGGCCGAAGCACCTCGATCTCCAGCTGACGCGGGCCAAGCTCGACGAGCTCACGCACGCGCTCCTCGAGCGCACGGTCGAGCCGACCAAGCGGGCGCTGGCCGATGCGGGGCTCACCCCGGCCGACATCGAGCACGTCGTTCTCGTCGGCGGCATGACGCGCATGCCCGCCGTACAGGAGAAGGTCAAGGCGCTCATCGGCAAGGACCCGCACAAGGGTGTCAACCCCGACGAGGTCGTCGCGGTCGGCGCTGCGATCCAGGCCGGGGTGCTCAAGGGCGAGGTCAAAGACGTGCTCCTGCTCGACGTGACCCCGCTCTCCCTCGGGATCGAGACCAGGGGCGGCGTCTTCACGAAGCTGATCGAGCGGAACACGACCATCCCGACCCGGAAGTCGGAGATCTTCACGACCGCCGAGGACAACCAGCCCTCCGTCGAGATCCACGTCGCACAGGGCGAGTCCGAGATGGTCACGTTCAACAAGACGCTCGGCAAGTTCCAGCTCGTCGGGATCCCGCCGGCGCCGCGGGGCATGCCGCAGGTCGAGGTGTCGTTCGACATCGACGCGAACGGGATCATCAACGTGTCGGCAAAGGACCTCGGCACGGGCAACGAGCAGCAGGTCCGCATCGAGGGGGGCTCCGGCCTCTCGAGCGACGAGGTCGAGCGGATGGTCTCCGAGGCCGAGTCGCACGCCGGCGAGGCGCACCGGCTGCACGAGCTCGCCGACGCCCGGAACACGGGAGAGCAGCTCGCGTACCAGACCGAGCGCACGCTGTCCGAGCATCGAGACAAGCTTGAGGAGGCGGACGCGTCGACGATCGAGGGTCGGATCATGGAGCTCCGCCAGGCGGTCGAGGGCGCGGATGTCGCCGACATCCGGGCGAAGACGGACGCGCTGCAGGAGGCGTCGCGCTCGCTCGCGGATGCGATCTACGCGCAGGCGTCGTCGCAGGCCGCATCGCAGCCATCCGGTGACGGCACGGCAGCGGACGACGAGGTCGTCGAGGATGCGGACTTCGAGGTGATCGACGAAGAAGAGGCGCAGCGCTCGTGACCGATTCGGCCCGTAGCGAGGACATAGGCGCGGAGCCTCTTGTCCGCGTAAGCGGACCAGGGGAAGGGGTTCGGGGGAACCGGGAGGTTCCCCCGACGAGTGACGGTGCGCTTGAAGAGCCGGGGTCGGACCCCGCGGCTCCGACTCTGGAGGTCGACCCCATGGTCCAGCTGGCGGCCGAGCGGGACGAGTACCTCGCCGACCTGCAGCGGCTCGCGGCCGAGTTCGAGAACTACCGCAAGCGGGCGGCGCGAGAGCAGGAGCGGTTCGTCGCGCACGCTCACGAGCGGCTCGTGCGCGAGCTCCTCCCGATTCTCGACGACCTCGAAAGGGCCCTCGAGGCGGCCGAGCGCCACGAGGAGGCCGCGCTCGTCGAGGGTGTCCGGCTTGTAGAGCAATCGCTGCGAAAGGCGCTCGCGAAGGAAGGGCTCGTCGAGATCGAGACGGACGGCCCGTTCGATCCGCACGTGCACGAGGCGCTTCTGACGCAGCCGCACGAACAGGCTGCGCCGGGCTCGGTGCTGGAGGTGGTCCAACGCGGATATCGCCTCGGCGACAAGGTCGTCAGGCCTGCCCGGGTCATCGTCGCCGAATGACGCGGAGCCCGTACGAGACGCTCGGCGTTGCCAAGAACGCGTCCGACGACGAGATCAAGAAGGCGTACCGCAAGCTCGCGCGTCGGTACCACCCGGACCGGAATCCCGACGACAAGGCGGCCGAGGAGCAGTTCAAGGACGTGCAGTCGGCCTACGACCTGCTCTCCGACCCCGAGAAGCGGCGCGCGTACGACACGTTCGGGCCCGCCGGAGCCCGCGGCTTCCCCGGCGGCGCCGACGTGGGCGGGGTCCGGTTCGAGGAGTTCAACCTCGGCGACCTCGGCGATCTCCTCGGCGGCATGTTCGGAGGCGGCCGCTCGCGTGGGGGTGCGCGGCAACCGATTCGCGGAGACGATCTCGAGACCCACGTGCGCCTTTCGTTCGAGGATTCCCTTCAGGGCGTCCAGGTGCGGGTTCCGGTCCAAGCCGCGACCGCATGCTCGGCCTGCCACGGGACCGGCGCGGAGCCGGGAACCTCTCCGGTTGTCTGCCCCCAGTGCGCAGGCCGCGGGGTCGTCTCCGACTCGCAGGGGCTGTTCGCGTTCTCGCAGCCGTGCCCTCGCTGCCAGGGGAACGGCTCGGTCGTCGAGCGCCCGTGCGGGCGCTGTCTGGGTGCAGGTCGCGAGCGCACGACGAAGCGCTACTCCGTCAAGATCCCGGCGGGAGCTCGCAGCGGCACGCGTGTCCGCCTCAAAGGAAAAGGCGAGCTGGGCAGGAACGGCGGCCCCGCGGGCGATCTCTACGTCGTCGTGGACGTCGAGCCGTCGCCGTTGTTCGAGCGGCGCGGCGCGGACCTCGTGCTCGACGTTCCGGTGACCTACGCGGAGGCCGCCCTGGGGGCCAGCGTCCAGATTCCGACACCGGACGGCCCGGTGTCTCTCAAGGTCCCGGCCGGCACCGAGAGCGGAAAGCTTCTGCGGGTCAAGGGTCGAGGCGCGCCTCATCTCAAGGGCAACGGCCGGGGTGACTTGCTCGCGCGGGTGAAGGTGACGATTCCCAAGAAGCTGACCAAAGCGGAGCGCGAGGCGCTCGAGGGGTACCAGAAGGTGTCCCGCGAGGATCCTCGCCAGCGCTTCGCGGAGGTGCGCTGACGTGTCCGACCGCCCCAGGTACATGATCTCGGTCGCCGCGGAGCTCGTCGGGATGCACCCGCAGACGCTCCGCTTGTACGAGGCAAGAGGTCTCGTGCGGCCTGGGAGGACGCCCGGTGGAACCCGCCTCTACTCGGATGCGGACATCGATCGGCTCCGGCTCATCCAGCGGTTGACCACGGAGCTCGGCCTCAACCTCGCTGGGGTCGAGCACGTGCTTCGGCTCCAGGACGAGCTCAAACGCGCCCGCGCGCGGATGGAACGGATGGAACGAGAGCTCCGCGCCGAGATCGCCTCGGTCCACCGGTCGTACAGGCGGGAAGTCGTGCTCTACCGGTCGGGACAGCATCCGGCAAGGAGGTCGTAGGGGCGAGATATTTCTCGCCCCTACGGAGACGCATGGACTTTCAGAGGCTGACCTTGAAGTCGCAGGAGGCGGTTGCGGGGGCGCAGGAGCTCGCGCGGCGCATGGGCAACCCGGAGCTCACCCCCGACCATCTGACGATCGCGCTCCTCGAGCAGGAGCTGGCCAGAACGCTCTGCGAGCGTTCCGGCTATCAACCCTCCTCGCTTCGCGCACAGGCGGAAGCGCGGCTTGCCACCCTGCCGCACGTGCAGGGCGGAACGCAGCAGCCGGCAGTATCGGTGGCCCTTTCAAGGGTGCTCGATCGCGCCTTCGACGAAGCCAGATCACTGGATGACGACTACGTTTCGGCGGAGCACCTTCTTCTCGCGCTCGACCTCGTCGAGCGCCCTAACCTCCTCGAAGCGCTGAAAGCGATTCGAGGAGGCCAGAAGGTCACGTCTCAGGACCCCGAGGGCTCGTACCAGGCGCTCGAGAAGTACGGGCGCGATCTCACCGCGCTCGCGGAGGCAGGCAAGCTCGATCCCGTCATCGGGCGTGACGAGGAGATTCGCCGCGTGATCCAGGTTCTCTCCCGCCGGACGAAGAACAATCCCGTGCTCATCGGGGAGCCGGGCGTCGGGAAGACGGCGATCGTCGAAGGGCTCGCACAGCGGATCGTCGCAGGCGACGTTCCGGAGGGGCTCAAGGGGAAGCGCGTCTGGGCGCTCGACGTCGGGGCGCTGCTCGCGGGTGCGAAGTACCGCGGCGAGTTCGAGGAGCGTCTCAAGGCCGTTCTCGCCGAGATCTCCAACGCAGCGGGCGAGATCGTCCTCTTCATCGACGAGCTGCACACGATCGTCGGCGCAGGCGCTGCAGAGGGCGCGGTCGATGCGGCGAACATGCTGAAGCCGATGCTCGCGCGCGGTGAGCTGAGAGCGGTCGGCGCCACGACGCTCGACGAGTACCGCAAGCACATCGAGAAGGACGCGGCGCTCGAGCGGCGGTTCCAGCCCGTCTTCGTCGGCCAGCCGTCGGTGGCAGACACGATCGCCATCCTGCGTGGGCTCAAGGAGCCCTACGAGGCGCACCACGGCGTCGAGATCCGCGACTCCGCGCTCGTCGCCGCAGCGGTGCTCTCGGATCGCTACGTGTCGGACCGCTTCCTCCCGGACAAGGCGATCGATCTCGTCGACGAGGCGGCCTCGCGCCTGCGCATGGAGATCGACTCTTCGCCCGTCGAGCTCGACGAGGCGGAGCGCCGTGTGCGCCAGCTCGAGATCGAGCTCGCGGCGATGGTGAACGAGTCGAACGAGGTGCGCGCCCCGGTCGAGCGTGAGCTCGCGGACGCGATGTCCGTTCGCGACGAGCTCGCCGCGCGCTGGTCGCGAGAGAAGGACGGCCTGCAGCGCGTTGCGGAGATCAAGAAGCAGATCGACGAGCTGCGAATGGAGGCCGAGCGGGAAGAGCGCCAGGGCAACCTCGCCCGCGTCGCCGAGATCCGCTACGGGATCCTCCCGGAGCTCGAGAAGGAGCTCGCGGAGCGTGAGGATCGAGTGGAGGTGCCGATGGTGAAGGAGGAGGTCGACGAGGACGACATCGCCGCGGTCGTCGCTGCGTGGACGGGGATCCCGGTATCGCGGCTCCTCGAGGGCGAGGTGGAGAAGCTCATCCACATGGAGGCGCGGCTGCATCAGCGCGTCGTCGGTCAGGACGAGGCGGTCGAGGCGGTGTCGAATGCGCTCCGCCGCGCGCGCTCCGGCCTCCAGGACCCCGACCGGCCGATCGGCTCGTTCGTCTTCCTCGGTCCGACGGGCGTCGGCAAGACCGAGCTCGCGCGGGCTCTCGCGGAGTTCATGTTCGACGACGAGCGCGCGCTCGTCCGGCTCGACATGTCCGAGTACCAGGAGCGGCATACGGTCGCGCGTCTTGTCGGAGCTCCGCCGGGGTACGTTGGCTACGAGGAGGGCGGACAGCTGACGGAGGCGGTGCGCCGGCGGCCGTACGCTGTGCTCCTCCTCGACGAGATCGAGAAGGCGCACACCGAGGTCTTCGACGTCCTGCTGCAGCTGCTCGACGACGGCCGCCTCACCGACGGCCATGGCCGCACGGTCGACTTCCGCAACACCGTCGTGATCATGACCTCGAACATCCGCTCGGCGAACGAGCTGCGGGACCGGTTCCGGCCCGAGTTCCTCAACCGGATCGACGAGGTCCTCACCTTCCAGGCGCTGACGCGCGAGCAGCTTGCCGAGATCGTCGAGCTCCAACTCGGCAGGCTCCGCGAGCGCCTCGCGGAGCGGAAGATCGACTTCGAGCTGACGGATGCCGCGAAGGAGCTGCTGGCGGAGGAGGGGTGGGATCCGGCGTACGGCGCCCGGCCGCTCAAGCGCGCCATCCAGCGGCTGCTCGAGAACCCGCTCGCCCGGGACCTGCTCGAGCATCGGTTCGCGGAGGGCGACACCCTGCAGGTCGACGCCCGGGACAGCGCGCTCGTCTTCGAGCGCGTGGAGGTCGGTGCGCCGACGGCGGCCTGACGCACCGAAGCCGTACCGTCTGAGTCCCGGGCGCCGTGCGATCAACGCGCTCGTGCGCCCCCTCGCAAAGCTCGGGCTGACGGGGCC
>DATDOS010000200.1:0-17271 GCA_035293125.1 Gaiellaceae bacterium
GGGGAAGGAGGGACTGACCCCGCTCTGGAAGGCGGAGCGCGTCGTCTCCGGTCTGCGAGGCTCTCTCAAGTCGCAGGGGCTCGAGGCACCGTTCGTGGGACGCGACCGGGAGCTGCGGCAGATCAAGGACCTCTTCCACGCCTCAGCCGAGCAGCGCAAGGCCCATCTCGTCTCCGTGACCGGCATCGCCGGCATCGGAAAGTCGCGGTTGGCGTGGGAGTTCTACAAGTACTTCGACGGCATCGCGACCACCGTCTACTGGCACCGCGGACGGTGTCTCTCGTACGGGGAGGGCGTGACCTACTGGGCGCTCGGCGACATGGTGCGCATGCGCTGCCGCATAGGCGAGGAGGAGGGGCCGGCGGCGGCGCAGGCCAAGCTCCACGCCACGCTGGAAGAGCTCATCCTCGATCCCGAGGAGCGAGCCTTCCTGGAGCCCCGGCTCGCGCACCTGCTCGGCCTCGCCGAGCACCAGGCCCGCGACCAGCAGGATCTCTTCGCCGCCTGGCGCCTCTTCTTCGAACGCCTGGCGGAGAACTATCCGACCGTTCTCGCCTTCGAGGACATGCAGTGGGCCGACGAGAGCCTGCTCGACTTCGTCGAGTACCTGCTCGACTGGTCGCGGAACCACCCGATCTTCGTGGTCACGCTCGCGCGACCCGAGCTGCTCGAGCGGCGGCCGACGTGGGGCGCCGGGCAGCGCAGCTTCACCTCCCTCTACCTGGAGCCTCTGTCGCAGCAGGCCATGGAGGAGCTCCTGGCGGGGCTCGTGCCGGGTCTTCCCCCGGAGGTCCGCGACCGCATCCTCGCGCGCGCCGAAGGCATCCCGCTCTACGCGGTGGAGACGGTGCGGATGCTGCTCGACCGCAGCCTGCTCGTCCAGGAGGGCTCCGCCTATAGGTTGACCGGGCCGGTCGAGGCGCTCGAAGTGCCCGAGACGCTGCACGCGCTCATCGCAGCCCGGCTCGACGGCCTCTCCGCGGAGGAGCGACGGTTGCTTCAAGACGCGGCCGTGCTCGGCAAGACCTTCACGAGAGACGCGCTGGGTGCGCTCGCAGGCTCCGATGTCGAGATCGAGTCGCTGCTCACGGCACTCGCCCGCAAGGAGGTGCTTGGCGTACAGGGGGACCCCCGCTCGCCCGAACATGGCCAGTACGGCT
Organism: Gaiellaceae bacterium; assembly: GCA_035293125.1. GTDB lineage: Bacteria > Actinomycetota > Thermoleophilia > Gaiellales > Gaiellaceae > GMQP-bins7. Next base: position 1,161 of record DATDOS010000200.1, read on the forward strand.
TCCTCCAGGACCTCGTGCGCCACGTCGCCTACGAGACGCTCTCGAAGCGAGAGCGCCGTGCCAGGCACCTCGCAGCCGCCGCCCACCTGAGCGCTGCGTTCGCGGAGGACGAAGACGAGGTGGTCGAGGTCATCGCCTCCCACTACCTCGCCGCCAACGAAGCCGCCCCGGATGCGGAAGACGCGGACGAGATCAAGGGCAAGGCGCGGGCCATGCTCGTGCGGGCCGGGGAGCGTGCCGAGTCACTCGCGGCCGCGGCTGAGGCAAGGCGCTACTTCGAGCAGGCGGCGGAGCTAATGGACGATCCCTCGGAGAAGGCGGCACTTCTCGGCCGCGCGGGCGAGATGGCCGCGAGAACCGGGGATCCCGACTCGGCGCGCCGGCTGTTCGCGGGGTCGATGGCGCTCTATGAGGAACACGGCGATACGCACACCGCTGCGCGCGTAATGTGGAAGCTCGGGAGAGTGGACTTCTTCACCGGGCGTCGAGACGAGGCCATGGCTGGTATGGAGCGCGCATTCGCCGTCATCTCGGCGGACGAGCCCGACGAGGATCTCGCGCTTCTCGCGGCGCGTCTTTCGTTTGGCTACTGGTACGGCGGCGATCGCGAGCGCACTGCCGAGTTCGCGGAGATCGCGTTGGACATCGCCGAAGCCCACGCGTACCCGACAGCACTCGCTCTCGCGCTACGGGCGAAAGCAGCCGTAGCGGCCACTCGAGGGCACCACGAGGAGGCCCATGGGCTCGTCAAGCACGCGCTTCAGGTAGCACTCGACCACGACGTCGTCGACGAGGCGAGCACGTGCTACTTCTGGCTCTCCGACATGTGTTTTCAGCGCGACGAGTACGCCGATGCGCTCGCCTACCTCGATGAGTCGATTGCACTGGCACGGAAGCGCGGAGACCGCCCACGCGAATGGGCGGTACTGGCCGAGCGGACGCACCCTCTGTGCATGCTGGGTCGCTGGGACGAAGTACAGGCAACGAGCGAGGAGTTCACCGAGGACCAGCTCAACGCAGGCGGGCTGATGCTGAGCTTGCTGCAGTCGGCCGTAGAGGTCCACGTTCAGCGCGGCGAGCTCGAACGCGCGCGAGACGTCCTCTCCATGTTCTCGCGACTCGGGGAGTCCACCGACCTCCAGGAGCTGTCGAGCTACCTCGGGTCGCGGGCCGCGCTGCATCGTGCCGACGGACGATTTCACGAGGCACTGGCTGACGCCGAGGCGACAATCGAGGCAGGGAGCCGTATGTCGGCCCTCTTGTCACAATCCGCAAAGCAGGGCATCGTCGAGGCGGTCGAGGCGGCCTTTGTACTGGGCGAGTCGACGAAGGTCGAAGAGCTGCTTGCACTGGTCGAAAACGTTCCTGTCGGGACCCGGCCGCCGTTCCTCGACGCGGAGGCGAAGCGCTTTCGAGCGCGCCTGAGCGGCGACCCGTCCGGCTACGACGCGGCGGCCGAGCGCTTCCGCGAGCTCAGTCTTCCCTTCTGGCTCGCCGTCACGCTCCTCGAGCACGGTGAGCTGACCGGAGACGAATCGTCGCTCTCCGAAGCGAGGGAGATCTTCGAGGGCCTGAAGGCGACACCCTGGCTCGAGCGGCTCGACAGAGTTACCCCTGCGCGCACCGAGGTACACGCATGACCTGCCCGAGCTGCGGTACCGAGAACCGCGAGGGGCGGAAGTTCTGCTCCGAGTGTGGAACTGCGCTCGCGAGCGGCTGCCCCTCGTGCGGCGCGGCCAACGAGCCCGGAGAGAAGTTCTGCGGTGAATGCGGAACGACGCTCACAGCGGCGACCGCCACGCCGACGGCCGCTCCCGCGGCGGCGGCACCGGCGGCAGAGCGCCGCCTCGTCTCCGTCCTCTTCGCCGACCTCGTCGGCTTCACGACCCTCTCCGAGAGCCGCGACTCGGAGGATGTGCGCGAGCTCCTCTCACGCTACTTCGACACGAGCCGGCGCCTGATCGAGCTCTACGGCGGCACGGTGGAGAAGTTCATCGGCGACGCGGTGATGGCTGTCTGGGGGACGCCGACCGCGACCGAAGACGATGCGGAGCGGGCTGTTCGGGCAGCACTCGACCTCGTGACCTCGGTCGCCGCCCTGGGCGAGGAGTTCGGCGCACCGGATCTGCGCCTTCGCGCCGGTGTCCTGACCGGCGAGGCCGCGGTCACGGTCGGAGCCGAGGGCCAGGGGATGGTTGCCGGCGACATGGTCAACACGGCCGCGCGGATCCAGGCGACAGCCCAGCCCGGGACGGTTCTCGTCGGCGATGCGACGCGTCGCTCGAGCGAGCAGACGATCGTCTACGAAGACGCCGGTACCCACGATCTGAAAGGCAAGGCCGAGCCGGCACAGCTCTTCCGCGCGCTTCGCGTTGCGTCGGGTCGGCGTGGCGCGCTGAAGTCGGCCGGCCTCGAGCCACCGTTCGTCGGCCGCGATCGCGAGCTGCGGCTCGTGAAGGAGCTGTTCCACGCCTCGGCCGAGGAGCGTACGGCCCACCTCGTCTCGGCCATGGGCATCGCCGGGATCGGCAAGTCGCGCCTGGCGTGGGAGTTCTACAAGTACTTCGACGGGCTCGTCGACAACGTCTACTGGCATCGCGGCCGCTGTCTCGCCTACGGCGAGGGCGTAACGTACTGGGCCCTCGCGGACATGGTGCGCATGCGCGCGCGCATCTCCGAGGACGACGACGACGCAACCGCGCGCTCGAAGCTCGAGGCCACCCTCAGCGAGCACCTCCTCGACAACGACGAGCGACGGTTCGTCGAGCCGCTTCTCGCGAGCTTGCTCGGGATCGCGGAGGAGCAGTCCTCGCACGAGCGCCACGACCTGTTCGCGGCGTGGAGGCTCTTCTTCGAGCGACTGGCGAACACGTATCCGACAGTCCTGGTGTTCGAGGACATGCAGTGGGCGGATGCGAGCATGCTCGATTTCGTCGAGTACCTGCTCGAGTGGTCGAAGGCGAGCCCGCTCTTCGTGCTCGTCCTCACGCGTCCCGAGCTCCTGGACAAGCGCCCGCACTGGGGCGCCGGGCACCGCAACTTCACCTCCCTCCATCTCGGCCCACTCTCGGAGGCGGCGATGACGGAGTTGCTCGACGGCTTCGTGCCCGGCCTCCCGGAGCCGCTGCGCGAACAGATCCTCGCGCGGGCGGAAGGAGTACCGCTGTACGCCGTCGAGACGGTGCGGATGCTGCTCGACCGAGGACTGCTGGTGCAGGAGGGGTCCGTGTACCGGCCGACGGGTGAGATCCCGTCGCTCGAGGTACCAGAAACGTTGCACGGGCTCGTCGCCTCGCGCCTTGACGGGCTCCCCGCGGAAGAGCGCCGCCTGCTCCAGGACGCTGCCGTCCTCGGCAAGACCTTCACACGACATGCGCTCGCAGTCGTGGGGGGTGTCACGGAAGCCGAGCTCGACCCCCTCCTCGGCTCGCTCGCACGCAAGGAGATCCTGGGCGTCCAGGCCGACCCCACCTCGCCGGAGCACGGGCAGTACGGGTTCCTCCAGGACCTCGTCCGCCACGTCTCCTACGAGACGCTCTCGAAGAAGGAGCGTCGCACGCGCCATCTCGCTGCCGCTGCGTACATATCGGATGCATTCGCGAGCGAGGACGAGATCGCCGAGGTGCTCGCCTCGCACTACCTCGACGCGTACACGGCGCTGCCCGACGCGGAGGACGCAGCCGAGGTCAAGGCGAAAGCCTGCGCCGCGCTCGTCCGCGCAGGCGATCGTGCAGAGTCACTTGGAGCTTCGGGAGAGGCATTGCGGTACCTCAAGCAGGCGGCGGAGCTCAGCCTCGATGCGCCCGAACGCGCGGTGCTCCTCGACCGGGCCGGCTGGCTCGGGGTCCACGCGGCCGACTACCCGACATCGGAGCGGCTTCTCGCCGAGTCGATCGCGCTCTACACAGCGGACGGCGACACTCGATCCGCGGCACGCGTCTCGGGCCGCCTCGCGTGGGTCGAAGGGTGGCAGAGGAAGTACGACGTGGCGATCCCGCGCGCGGAGACGGCTTTCGCTGACCTGGAGAAGTACGATCCCGGAGAGGAGATGGCGGGCGTTGCCGCGACGCTCGCCGGAGCATATTCCTTCGTCGGCGAGAGCGAGAAGGCGCTCGAGAAGGCGGAGTTCGCCATCGAGCTCGCCGAGGCCGTTGGCTCGCCCGAGATCCTCGTTCGCTCCTTCGCGGCGAAGGCGCTCATCACGGGTCAAGGACGGCGCCCCGAAGAGACGATCGCCCTCCGCAAGCACCAGCTCGCGCTTGCCCGGGAGCACGACATTCCTGAGCTCGAGTCCAACGCGCTCTTCAACCTGTCGAACGAGAGCTTCAAGCGCGATCGCTTCGTGGAGGCCCTCACGTACCTTTCGGACGCGCTCGCAATTACCCGCCGGCGAGGCTCGCGGGCGGGCGAGTGGAGCGTCCTCGCGGAGACCACATATCCGCTGTTCATGCTCGGCCGCTGGGACGAGGCCCTGGCGGCGTTCGCGGAGGTGCCGGAGGACCGGCTGCTCGACGCGCTGACGACGAGCTTCTTGAGCTCGCTGCCCGAGATCCGCATTCACCGCGGCGACATCTCCGGCGCCGGAAACCTTCTCGCTATCTACGCGATACACGGAGAGTCGGCCGATCGCCAGGACCGAACCGGCTACCAGGCAGCTGCCGCCGCGGTCGCCCGAGCAGAAGGCCGGCTCGAGGAGGCGCTTGCGCTCGGCTCCGAGTCAACCGACGTCGCGCGGACCGCGGGCGAGGCCAACCAGTCCGTGAAGCAGGCTATTGTCGAAGCGATCGAAGCCGCGCTCGCATTGGGCGATACGCAGCGGGCAGAGGAGCTGGTCGCGTCCATCGAGGCCGTCCCACCCGGCCTGCGCTCGCCGTACCTCGGTGCGCAGGCCCTCCGCTTCCGAGCGCGGCTGGCGGGATCCGAGGATGCCGCCGCGGAGAGCTTCCAGGCGGCAGCCAAGCGCTTCCGCGAGCTGAAGATCCCGTTCTGGCTCGCCGTAACGCAGCTCGAGCACGGCGAATTGACCGGCGACGCATCTCTGCTCGACGACGCCCGCGAGATCTTCGAGCGCCTCGACGCGCGGCCGTGGCTCGTGCGCCTCGAAGCGGCGCACGGGCATGCGAAGGTCCCGGCGTGACCTGCCCGAGCTGCGGCAACGAGAACCGCCCCGAGGCGAAGTTCTGCCTGAGCTGCGGGTCGGCGCTCGCGCGCACCTGCCCGGACGGTCACCCAGTGCCCGCAGACGCTCGATTCTGCGACGAGTGCGGAGCGGCGGTCGAAGGCGCGGCGCAAGTCGCCAGCGCTCCCGCGTCGACTGCCCCAGCCGCCGAGCGCCGCCTCGTCTCCGTCCTCTTCGCCGACCTGGTCGGGCATACCTCACTCTCGGAAGGGCGGGACGCCGAGGAAGTGCGCGAGCTCCTCTCCCGCTACTTCGAGAACGCCCGAACCATCATCGAGCGCTACGGCGGGACGGTCGAGAAGTTCATCGGCGACGCGGTGATGGCGGTCTGGGGGACGCCGATCGCGCAGGAGGACGACGCCGAGCGCGCCGTTCGTGCCGCTCTCGACCTCGTCGGCGCCGTTCCCGACCTCGACCCGGGACTGCAGGCGCGCGCCGGTGTCCTCACGGGCGAGGCCGCGGTCACCGTCGGCGCCGAAGGCCAGGGCATGGTCGCAGGCGATCTCGTCAACACGGCATCGCGGATCCAGTCCGCAGCCGAGCCCGGCACGGTGCTTGCAGGCGAGACCACGAGACGAGCGAGCGAAGCTGCGATCGCTTATGTGGAAGCCGGAGAGCACGACCTCAAGGGGAAGGCGGAGCCGGTCTCGCTCTGGCAGGCGCTTCGCGTCGTCGCCAACCGCGGCGGCGAAGGTCGGGCGAGCGCGCTCGAGGCGCCTTTCGTCGGTCGAGACCGCGAGCTTCGGCTCGTCAAGGATCTCTTCCACGGAAGCGCCGACGACGGCCGCGCGACGCTCGTCACCGTCGTCGGCGTCGCAGGAATCGGGAAGTCTCGGCTCGCCTGGGAGTTCGAGAAGCACCTCGACGGGCTCGTCGAGCAGATCTGGTGGCACCGAGGCCGCTGCCTGGCCTACGGCGAGGGCGTCGCCTTCTGGGCGCTCGCCGAGATGGTGCGAATGCGGGCCGGGATCGCCGAGGACGAGCCGGAGTCGAGCGCGGTGGGGAAGCTCGCCGCAGCCGTGGAGCAACACGTCTCCGACCACGGCGAGCGCGAGTGGGTCGAGCCGCTCCTGCGTCACCTGCTCGGTCTCGGCGAGCGTCCCCAGGTCGAGCGGGCCGATCTCTTCTCCGCCTGGCGTCTCTTCTTCGAGCGGATGAGCGACAGCGCTCCGGTCGCTCTGGTGTTCGAGGACCTGCACTGGGCGGACACGGCGCTGCTGGACTTCGTCGAGCACCTCCTCGAGTGGTCGCGCGCGCGGCCGATCTTCGTCCTCGCGCTCACCCGCCCCGAGCTGCTGGAGCGCCGTAGCGACTTCGGCGCCCGCAGCCGCAGCTCGACGACGCTCGTGCTCGAGCCCCTCTCCGACGACGCCATGGACGCGCTCCTCGACGGGCTCGTCCCGGGTCTTCCCGACGATGTGCGCTCGCAGATCCGCGAGCGTGCGGACGGGATCCCGCTCTATGCCGTGGAGACCGTGCGCATGCTGCTCGACCGCGGCGCGCTCGCCCGCGAGGGCGACACGCTCAGCGTCGTCGGCTCGCTCGACTCACTCGACGTCCCCGAGACGCTGCACGCGCTCATCGCGGCCCGTCTCGACGGGCTCGAGCCCGAGGAGCGCCGCGTGATCGAGCACGCGGCAGTGCTCGGCAAGACGTTCGGCGTGCGCGGTGTCGCCGCGCTGGGAGCCGCTGACGAGGAGTCGCTTGCGCCCGTGCTCGAACGCCTCGTCCGCAAGGAGCTCCTCACGATCGACGCCGACCCTCGCTCACCCGAGCGCGGCCAGTACGGCTTCCTGCAGGCGCTCGTCCAGCGAGTGGCGTACGAGACGCTTGCGCGCAAGGAGCGCGGACGGCTGCACCGAGCGGCAGCCGTGTACCTCGAGCGCGACGCCGGAATCGACCCGGACGAGATCGCCGAGGTGATCGCAGCCCACTATCGCGACGCCTACGAGACGGCCCCGAACGCCGACGACGCCGCGAGTATCCGACGCCAGGCGCTCGAGTGGCTGCGCCGCGCCGCAGAGCGCTCGGCGGCGCTCGCGGCGACAGAAGATGCGCGACGCGCGTTCGACGATGCCGCGGCGCTCGCGGGCGACGATCTCGAGCGCGCCGAGCTGCTCGAGCGGGCGGGTGAGCTCGCCTTCGCGAGCGACGACCTCGACGACGCCGTCGAACGGCTCGAGCGGAGCCGCGCGCTGTACCTCGAGGCTGGGCGAGCACACGACGCGGCGCGCGCCGCGGTGCCGCTCAGCACCACGCTCTGGGCGCTCGGGCGTGTCGACGACGCGCTCGACCTCGCAGTGCCCGCCCTCGACCTGCTCGCCGCAGACGAGCCCGACGAGGACGTCGCGCGACTCGCGGCCGAAGTTGCCCGGCTCCACTTCTTCCGCGGCGAGCTCGACGCGGCGATGCCCCGCGTTGAGCAGGCGCTCGCGATCGCGGAGTCCCAACGTCTCCCAGAAGTGCTTTCGCAAGCACTGAACACCAAGTCGCTCCTCATCCGGATCGGGCACCCGCGCGAAGCTCGAGCGCTCATCCGCGAGGCGCTCGACGTCGCGCTCGAGCACGATCTCGTCGAGACCGCCCTCCGCGCGTACAACAACCTCGCAGTCAACGAATGGGATGCCGACCGGCGTGAGGAGTCGCGGCGGATGGTCACCGAGGGCTTCGACCTCGCCCGCCACCGCGGGCATCGCCACTACACCGTGAACTTCGCGGCGTGGGAGGCCGCGTTCCGGCTCATCGAGGGACGGTGGCGCGACGCGTTCGCGCTCGCGGACGAGTTCTTCCCGGATCAGCCGAGTGCGCACGGGATGGTCGCCGCGATGCAGGCATGGCTTGCGTACGCCTCGCTGGACAGCGCCGACCCGGCCGAGGCGCGCCGTCGCCTCGCACTCGTCGCACCGGAGGTGCTCGAGACCGCGGACATCCAGCTTCGGAGCACGGCTCTCTTCCACGCGGTCGTGACGGCGATCGATCAGGGGAGGGCACAGGACGCGCTCGACGCATGCCGGGGGCAGATCGAGAACGAGCTCGAGTACGGCGATGCTCAGAGTGCGGCGCTCGCGCTCGGGCGCGCCGTCACGGTCGCGCAGGATTACGGCCTGCTCTCCGAGATCGGCGAGCTCGTCAGTCGCCTCGACGACGTCCCGGAGCTGCAGAGGACGAGGGGGTTCGTGGGCGAGCTCGGACGTGCCCGAGGCGTCATTGCCGCACATACCCGCGACGAGGAGGCCGCGGCCGAGGCCTTCGGCGGCGGCCTCGCGGCGGCCCGAAGCGCCGGTGACAGGTGGCTCACGGCGCAACTCCTCACCGACTACGCGCGCGCACTCGTCTCGTTCGGCCGCGTCGAGGACGCCGCGCCGCTCTTCGACGAGGCCGAGGAGCTGTGGGAGCAGATGGGCGCGGCCGCGTGGCTCGATCGAATCGCGGCGGCGCGCGATCATGCGAAGGTGACGGCATGACCTGCGCGTCGTGCGGCCACGTCAATGCGGAGGGCCAGAAGTTCTGCGGCGAGTGCGGCTCGCCGCTCCAGTTGGTGTGCGGCTCGTGCGGAACCTCGAACCCGCCTGGTCAGCGGTTCTGCGGCGAGTGCGGGGCCGCGCTTGCTCCGCAACCGCGGCCTAGAGAGGCAGAAACTCGCACAACCCCGCCCGCAGCCGAGCGCCGCCTGGTCTCGCTCCTGTTCCTCGACCTCGTCGGGTTCACGACAGCTTCGGAGGAGCGCGACGCCGAGGACACCCGGGAGCTCCTCTCCCAGTATTTCGAGACCGCACGCGGTGTGATCGAACGGTACGGCGGAACCGTCGAGAAGTTCATCGGCGACGCGGTCATGGCCGTCTGGGGAACTCCGACCGCGACCGAGGACGACGCCGAGCGCGCCGTCCGCGCCGCCCTCGACCTCGTCGCGAGCGTTCCCGAGCTCCACCCCGATCTCAAGGCGCGCGCAGGAGTTCTCACCGGCGAGGCCGCCGTGACGATCGGCGCCCAGGCTCAAGGAATGGTCGCCGGTGACCTCGTCAACACCGCCTCGCGCGTCCAGTCGGCCGCGGAGCCGGGCACGGTCCTCGTCGGCGAGACCACACGCGGCGCGAGCGAGGCGGCGATCGCGTACGAGGACACCGGCGAGCACGAGATGAAGGGCAAGTCGGAGCCCATGCGGCTCTTTCGGGCGCTTCGCGTCGTCGCGAACCGCGGCGGCGAGGGGCGCTCGGCCGGCCTCGAGGCGCCGTTCGTGGGACGCGAGCGCGAGCTCCGGGTCGTCAAGGACCTCTTCCGGGCGAGCGCGGAGGAGAGCCGGGCGCACCTCGTCCTCGTCACCGGGATCGGCGGGATCGGCAAGTCGCGGCTCTCGTGGGAGTTCGAGAAGTACGTCGACGGTCTCACGCTCACCGTGCTCTGGCACAAGGGGCGGTGCCCGTCGTACGGCGAGGGCGTCGCGTACTGGGCGCTGGCCGAGATGGTGCGCGGACGCGCCGGGATCGTCGAGAACGAGAGCTCGGAGACCGCCGCCGAGAAGCTCTCTTCCGCAGTGGCTACCCATGTCCCGGATGCAGGCGATCGCGACTGGATCGAGCCGCGACTCGCACACCTGCTCGGGCTGGCGGACGCCACGTTCGAACGGGAGGACCTCTTCGCTGCCTGGCGACTCTTCTTCGAACTGCTCGCGGACGAGGCTCCGACCGTTCTCGTCTTCGAGGACCTGCACTGGGCCGACGCCGGGCTCCTCGACTTCGTCGAGTACCTGGTCGAGTGGGCGCGGTCGAAGCCGATCTTCGTGGTCGGCCTCGCACGGCCCGAGCTCGGCGAGCGACGGCCCGGCTTCGGATCGGCAACCCGCGGCGGCTTCACCGGGCTGCCGCTCGAGCCGCTGTCCCCCGAGGCGATGGACACACTCCTCGAAGGTCTCGTTCCCGGGCTCCCCGACGAGCTCCGCGATTCGATCCGCACGCGCGCCGAGGGCATCCCGCTCTATGCGATCGAGACCGTGCGGATGCTGCTCAACCGCGGCCAGCTCGAGCGCTCGAACGGAAACTACAAGCTCGTCGGCGACCTCCAATCGCTCGCGGTGCCGGAGACGCTGCACGCGCTCGTCGCCGCCCGCCTCGACGCGCTCACCCCCGACGAGCGCCGGATCGTGCAGGACGCGTCCGTCCTCGGGAAGACGTTCGTGCTCGAAGCCCTCGGAGCGCTGTCGAATCGGTCCGAGGGTGACCTCGAGCCCGTTCTCACGAGTCTGGTTCGGAAGGAGGTGTTCTTTCTAGAGCTGGATCCGCGCTCGGCGGAACGCGGGCAGTACGGCTTCCTTCAGGACCTCGTCCGCCGCGTCGCCTACGAGACGCTCGCGCGCCGTGACCGAAAGGCGCGCCACCTCGCCGCGGGCGAGTTCTTCGAGACCTCGTGGGGCGGCCGTGAGCAGGAGGTCGTCGAGGTCGTTGCATCGCACTATCTCACCGCTCTCGACCTCGAGCCGGACGGCGAGGGCGCGCAGGCGCTTCGCACGAAGGTGCGCGAGACGCTCTCACGTGCGGGCGAGCGCGCGGCCTCTCTGGGCGCGAGCGCGGAGGCGGCGGCCTCGTTCGCCCGCGCTGCCGAGCTCGCCGACGAGCCACTCGAGGAAGCTCGGCTCCGCGCCGCAGCGGGCAGGGCCGCTCGCGCGTACGGCGATGCCGAGCGCGCGAGCGACCAACTCCTCCGTGCGATCGAGCTCTTCCAGGAGGCCGGCGACCCCCACGCGGCCGCACGAGCCAGCGCGGACCTTGCCGGCGGCGAGTTCTCCTCGGGGAAGACCGCGGAGGCGATCGAGCGGATGGAGCGGGCATACGCCGACCTCGAGTCCGACGAGCCCGACGAGGATCTCGCCTACTTCCTCTCGCAGCTCGCGCGGTGGCTCTACTTCGCGGGACGCTTCGAGCTCTGCGAGGAGCGGAACGAGCGCGCCCTGGCGATAGCAGAGCGCCTGCGGCTGCCGGAGGCGCTCTCGCACGCCCTCAACACGAAGGGACTTCTGGCGGCGCACCAGGGGCGGTGGGAGACATCGCGCGCCCTCATTCGGCACGCCCTCGAGATCGCCGTGGAGAGCGATATTCCAGGCGCGATGTCGCGCGCCTACACGAACCTGAGCGTCGCCGAGCAACGGCTCGGGAACCTCGCCGCCACCGAGGAGCTCACCCTCCGGAGCCTCGAGCTCGCCCGCCGGGTCGGTGACCGTCAACATGAGTGGTTCAATCTCGGCAACCTGTCCGACTCCTATTTCGACACGGGGAAGTGGGACGAGGTCGTGAGCATGGCGGAGGAGCTCCCACCCGAGCTCGAGGGGTCGGCGCTGGGCCTCCACGTGAACACAGCGGGAATCGCGCGGCATCGCGGCGACGTCGCGACAACGCGCGAAACGCTGGACAAGATCTCTTCATACGCGCACTCGGCCGTGTTCCAGGAACGCAGCACGTACGTTGTCGTGAACTACTACGTGCTGATCGCCGAGGGTCGGCCCGAGGACGCACTCGCCCTCATCGAGACGGCCAAAATCGATCTCGAAACGGATGCGGACGCAGCGTGGATCGATCTCTTGATCGCCGAGGCTGCCCTCGCCAGTGGCCGAATCGCTCGCGCTGCCGACGCCATAGCAGTTGTCGAAGCGCTTCCACCGGGCGACGCGGGGCCGCTGATCCGCGCGCAGGGTGCCCGGTTCCGCGGCTGCGTCGCGGCTGCCGAAGGTGATGCAGAGCGCGCTGAGAGCCATTTCAAGACAGCGTCGGCGGCCTTCCGCGAGTACGGAATGCCGTTCCACCTCGCGTGCACGCGGCTCGAGCACGGCGAGTGGCTCGCCGCGATGGGCCGCGCGGAGGAGGCCGCGCCACTCGTCGCAGAAGCGCGTGAAACGTTCGAGCGCCTCCGCGCAACCCCCTGGCTCGAACGCGCCGACGCCCTGCGCAGCGCCGCGGCCGTCCGCGCCTGATCAGGGCCGGGTCAGGCCTACCCCTCGGGGAGGTCGAACGCGTACTCGCGATAGCACGCCTCGCCGGCTTGCATGAGGCAGCCGTGCACGGCAGGAGTGACCGTGTACGCGATGTCCAACGTGTCGAACCAGGCCTCCAGCCTCGGGAAGATGCCGCACTCGTAGCGGTCGACGACGCCGAGCCGCGTCACGCCCTCGAACGCGAAGCAGCGGGGAACGTCCCAGCGGATGACGGTCGGCGCCGGATGGCTGACCTCGAACCCCATGAAGTCCGCGCTGATCAGCTCCCAGGCGGCCTCGATCAGCTCCCTGAGCGCCCGCATCGTCCGCACCTCGCCGAAGCCGAGAGCCTCAGTGAGACGGCGGATCTCGATCGCGGCCATCGAGCGCACGGCCGCCTTGTTGATGCGGTTCGTCTGCTCGATGCCGCACTCCTCGACGCAGTGGCGGAACCACATCGCGTCGTGCGTCATCCAGGACTTGACGAGGAGCTGCCTCACGTCGTCCTTGTCGAGCGTCGTCATCGCGAGTCTCCGTTCCGTTGTGCAATCACCCGACTGCCTGGCCGTTATGTTGTAGTATACGACTATGCTCACGGTTCCCGAGGCGGCGAGGCGCGCGAACCGGAATCCGGAGACGATTCGCCGCTGGATCCGCTCCGGCAGGCTCCGCTCACAGAAGGTCGGGACGCAACACACCATCGATGAAGCTGACCTCGAGGCAGTGCTCGACGAGGACGACGAGATGCTCCCACTCCCCGATGCGTGGCGGCTAATGGAAGACGGGACGCCGCAGATCAACTGGGTGCGGCTGCTGCGCGAGGATCGCGCCTCGCATTGACCGTTGTCGTTGACGCTACTGTGGCCGTGGCGGCCAGCACGGAGCCAGACGGGTACGCCGTACTCAGCGGCCGGGAGCTCGTCGCCCCGCCTCTCCTCTGGCCCGAGGTTCGATCGGTACTTCACAGGGCGATGGCACGTGGTGGGATGCTGCCCGCCATCGCCGAACGATCGAGACGCCGCTTCGAAGAGGCTCTCATACAGGAGTCGAACCCTCGAGACCTCTCGACGACCGTCTGGCAGATCGCGAGCACTCTCGGGTGGGCCAAGACGTACGACGCCGAGTACCTCGCCCTTGCACGGCTCCTCGGCGCCCCCCTCCTCAGCCTCGACGCCAGGATGCGGCGGGCCGCCGAACGGCTCGGCATCAGGACCGCCGACGTCTGATCAGGCTGCCGCGGCGGCCGGCTGTGCGAGCACGCCGCGAAGGTACTGCCCCGTCGAGGAGTTCTCGACATCGGCGACGTCTTCCGGCGTCCCGGTCGCGATGACCTCTCCCCCCTCGTCCCCGCCCTCGGGGCCGAGGTCGACGATCCAGTCCGCTTGCTTGATCACGTCGAGGTTGTGCTCGATCACGAGCACCGTGTTGCCGTTGTCGACGAGCCGCTGCAACACCTCGAGCAGCTTCTCGATGTCCGCGAAGTGGAGGCCGGTCGTGGGCTCGTCGAGGATGTAGAGCGTCTTCCCGGTGGCGACCTTGGAGAGCTCGGCAGCGAGCTTCACGCGCTGGGCCTCCCCACCCGACAGCGTCGTCGCGGGCTGGCCGAGCTTGATGTAGTCGAGGCCGACGTCGTGCAGCGTCTGCAGGCGGCGGCGGATCTTCGGGATCTTCGCGAAGAACTCGAGCGCCTCCTCGACGGACATCGCGAGCACGTCCGAGATCGACTTGCCCTTGAAGCGCACCTCGAGCGTCTCTCGGTTGTAGCGATGGCCGTGGCAGGTCTCGCAGGGGACGTACACGTCCGGGAGGAAGTGCATCTCGATCTTGATCGTCCCGTCCCCCTTGCATGCCTCGCAGCGGCCGCCGCGGACGTTGAACGAGAAGCGGCCCGGCTTGTAGCCGCGCACCTTCGCCTCCGGCGTGAGCGAGTAGAGCTCTCGCACGTGCGTGAAGAGGTCGGTGTACGTGGCAGGGTTCGAGCGCGGGGTGCGGCCGATCGGGCTCTGGTCGATGTCGATCACCTTGTCGAAGGCGTCGATCCCTTCGACGGCCTCGTGGTCGCCCGGCTTCGTCCGCATCTTGCTGAGCTGGTTGGCGAGCGCCTTGTAGAGGATCTCGTTCACGAGCGTCGACTTCCCCGACCCCGACACCCCGGTGACCGCGACGAACCGCCCCACCGGAAAGTCGACGTCGATCCCCTTCAGGTTGTGCATCGAGGCGCCGCGAACGGAGAGCCAGCCGCGGTCGTCCTCGCCACGCCTCGGTGGCACGAGGATCCGCCGCTCACCGCACAGGAACTGGCCGGTGACCGAGCCCGGCGTGGACGCGATGGCCTCGGCCGTCCCCTCGGCGACGATCTCCCCACCGTGCTCGCCGGCTCCGGGGCCCAGATCGACGACCCAATCGGCAGCGCGCATCATCTGCTCGTCGTGCTCGACGACGAGCACCGTATTCCCGACATCGCGGAGCCTCTCGAGCGTGGTGATGAGCCTGCCGTTGTCGCGCTGGTGCAGCCCGATCGACGGCTCGTCGAGGATGTAGAGGACGCCGACGAGCTGCGATCCGATCTGCGTCGCGAGCCGGAGCCGTTGCGCCTCGCCCCCCGAGAGCGTCTTCGCCGCGCGGTCGAGCTGGAGGTAGCCGACCCCGACGTTGTCGAGGAACGTCAGGCGCTCGCGCACCTCCTTGAGAATGCGCCGGCCGATCAGCTCCTCGGTCTTCGTCAACTCGAGCTCGTCGATGAAGCGAAGCGCCGCCGTCACCGACATCCGCGTGAACTCGTGGATCGAGTCCCCACCGATCTTCACCGCCAGCACCTCGGGCTTGAGCCGCGCGCCGCCGCACTCGGGGCATGGCCGGAAGCTCATGTACTCCTCGATCCGGTCGCGCTGCTGCGACGAGTCCGTCTCCTTGTACCGGCGTTGGAGGTTGTTGACGAGCCCCTCGAAGGCCGTCGTGTACTGGCGCTTCCGCCCCATCCGGTTCCGGTAGACGACGAAGATGCGGTCGCCGCCCGTCCCGTAGAGGAAGCGGTCCTGCTCCTCGGACGTGAGCTCGCGCCACGGCGTGTCGAGTGAGATCTCGTACCGCTCGGCGATCGCCTCGATCACGCTGTCGTAGAAGCTCTGGCTCCCTATCGTCCACGGAACGAGCGCCCCTTCGTTGATCGAGAGCGACGTGTCCGGAACGAGCAGGTCGGGATCGATCTCGAGCTGGGCGCCGAGGCCGGTACAGCGGGGGCATGCGCCGTGCGGGGAGTTGAAGGAGAAGACGCGGGGCTCGAGCTCGGGAAGCGAGACGCCGTGCTCGGGGCAGGCAAGGTTCTCCGAGAACGTGAGCTCCTCGCCGTCGACGACGTCGATCACGACGAGGCCCGCGGCGAGCGACGTCGCCGTCTCGATCGACTGCGTGAGGCGCTGGCGCAGATCGGCCTTCATCACGAGCCGGTCGACGACGACCTCGATCGTGTGCTTGTACTTCTTGTCGAGCTCGATCTCGTCCTCGAGCAGCCGCTGCTCGCCGTCGACCTTCACGCGGGTGAAGCCATCGCGGCGCAGCTCCTCGAGAACGTCCTTGTATTCACCCTTGCGGTCCCGCACGACCGGGCCGTTCACGGTGAACTTCGTCCCCTCAGGCAGGCGCAGCACCTGCTCGACGATCTGGTCGAGCGACTGGCCCGCGATCGGCCGTCCGCAGATCGGGCAGTGAGGGCGCCCGATCCGAGCGTAGAGAAGGCGCAGGTAGTCGTAGATCTCGGTGACAGTGCCGACCGTCGAGCGCGGGTTGCGCGAGGTGGTCTTCTGGTCGATGGAGATCGCCGGCGAGAGTCCTTCGATGAAGTCGACATCGGGTTTGTCCATCTGACCCAGGAATTGACGGGCGTAGGCCGACAAAGACTCCACGTACCGGCGCTGGCCCTCCGCGTAGATGGTGTCGAACGCAAGCGACGACTTCCCGGAGCCGGACACGCCGGT
>DATDOS010000201.1:0-33432 GCA_035293125.1 Gaiellaceae bacterium
GAGATGAACCGCCTCATCCAGCTGCAGATGGAGGGGTCGGTCGGTTGATTGGCGCGCAGCGCGTCGACTTCATCGCCGTTCCGACACGCGACCGAGAGCGGGCTGTTCGCTTCTACGGTGAGACGCTGGGGCTCGTACGCAACCCGAACTCGTCGGACACGTGGGTCGAGTTCGAGACCGGTAACGTCACCCTGGCGATCGTTGTTCCGGAGGAGATCGGCAAGGACTTCGCGCCGCTGCCGTTCGGGTCGCTCGCGATCCGTGTTCCCGACGTGGACGTGGCCAAGAAGCGGCTCGAGGAGGCTGGAGTCGAGTTCGTCGGCGAGAGCTTCGACTCCGGTGTCTGCACCGGCGCGATCTTCACCGACCCCGACGGGAACGGCCTGCTGCTCCACCATCGCTACGCGCCGTACCGCGACGGCTCGATGCCCTGATGCACGTCGAGCAGGTCGACTTCGTGTCCGTCGCGACGCGGGACGTGGCACGCGCGGTGGCGTGGTACCGGGACGTCCTCGGGCTCCCGGAGAGCGAGTACGCGGAGGGCGAGGTCGAGATGCCGAACGTCACCCTTTCCTTCTGGGCTCCCGAGGACGAGGGCGAGCCGTTTCAGCCCAATTCCGCGGGCATCGCGCTGCGGGTGGCAGACGTCCAAGCGGCGGTGGAGGAGGCGCGCGCCGGGGGCGCCGAGGTGGTGGGAATCGATGACACCGGCGTCTGCCACATGGGCTTCGTGAAGGATCCCGACGGCAACGTCCTCATCCTCCACCGGCGCTACGCGCCGAAGGTGCACCGTGACCAGATCTGACCTTCTAGAGCGCTATCAGGCGCTCCCGCTGCCGACGACGAAGGACGAGCACTGGCGCTTCACCGACCTCGCCGGGTTCGACCCGGACGCGTGGACGGCGAACGGCGCATCCGGGGTCGTCGCGTCCCCTTCCCTGCTCGACCTCGATGTGGCCGGCGCCGCGCAGGTCGGCGAGGGCGCCATCGAGATCGAGAACGCGCCGGAGGGAGTCCGTTTCGAGCCACTGACCGCCGACCACGAGCTGCTCTACTCGCTCGTCGGGTGGGACGAGAAGTTCGCTGCGCACAACGCGGCGATGTGGAAGCACGGCCTGCTCGTGCACGTGCCGCGGGGTGTCGTTCTCGACAAGCCGCTCTACGTGCGAGTGTCGAACTCCGTCGAGGGCGGGTCGCTCTTCTGGCGCCTGCTCGTCGTTGCCGAGCCGGAGAGCCGGTTCGCGCTGATCGAGGAGTACGCCTCGGCCTCTACCGGACTCTCGTCCTACTCGAACACCGCCGTCGAGATCGTCGTCAAGGACGCCGCGAAGGTCGAGTACGTCTCGGTTCAGAACTTCTCGCGTGGCACGTGGCACTTCGCCTCGCACCACGCACGGGTCGAGCGCGACGCGGAGCTCGACTGGGTCGCCGCGGGCTTCGGTTCCGGGAAGGGCAAGGTGCGGATTCAGAACGACCTCGCCGGGCCCGGCGCGACCTCTCGGGTGACCGGCGCCTACTTCGCGGACGGGACGCAGCACCTGGACTACGACACCTTCCAGGAGCACATCGCGCCCTCGACGACATCGGACTTCGCCTTCAAGGGAGCGCTTCGCGACACGGCGCGCACCGTCTGGCGGGGGATGATCCGGGTCGAGGAAGGTGCCCAGAAGACGAACGCCTACCAGGAGAACCGCAACCTCCTGCTCTCGAAGACGGCCCACGCGGACTCGATCCCCGGCCTCGAGATCATGGCGAACGACGTTCGTTGCACCCACGGGGCCACGCTTGGCCAGGTCGACCGCGAGCAACTCTTCTACCTTATGACTCGCGGGCTCTCGCGTGCCGAGGCCGAGCGGCTGATCGTGCGCGGCTTCTTCCAGGACGTCCTCGACCGGGTCGAGCTCGAGCCCGTGCGCGAGGCGCTCGCTGCGGCGCTCGAGGCGCGGATTCCGCAGGCGTAGCCCAGTTCGGGCAAGATCGCGCGATGGAGCGAGCCATACCGCGTCTTCGAGGGGTCTTCCACCAGTACGCGTTCTTGGTCGCGGTCGTCGCGGGCGTCGTGCTCGTCGTCCTCGCAGACGGGTACCTAGAGCGCTTCGCAGTGTGGGTCTACGCAGTCGCGCTGGCCGCGATGTTCGGAGCGAGCGCCCTCTACCACCGCTTTCCATGGCGGACGGCGGCGGCTCGCCTCCGTGCGCGACGGCTCGACCACGCCATGATCTTCGTCTTCATCGCCGGCACGTACACGGCATTTGCGCTGGTCGCATTCAGCGGCGCGGTCAGGTTCGTCGGCCTCGCGACGGTTTGGGCTGGCGCGGTGCTCGGGGTCGTGCTCAACCTGGTCTGGATCGACGCGCCACGATGGCTCTCGGCCGTCGCCTATCTCGGGGTGGGATGGGTTGGGCTCATCCTCGTGCCTCAGCTCTTCCCGGCACTCGGCGTCGCCTCGGCCGTGCTCGTGATCGTGGGTGGGGCGCTCTACAGCGTGGGTGCGTTGGCATATGCCACCACTTGGCCGAACCCGTTCCCGGCGACGCTCGGGTTCCATGAGGTGTTCCATCTCCTCGTGGTCGCCGCCGCTGTCACGCAGTTCGTCGCCCTCTCGCTCGTCGTGCTCTGACTCTGGGTCGGTACCCTCGCGGCATGGAGACCCGGATGCGGCTGACCGACGAGGAGTGGCGGGAGAAGCTCTCGCCCGAGCAGTACGAGATCCTGCGCCAGAAGGGGACCGAGCGGGCGTTCACGGGCGCCTACTGGGACGAGCACACGCCTGGGATCTATCGATGCGCCGGGTGCGGCGCCGAGCTCTTCCGCTCCGATGCGAAGTTCGACTCCGGGACAGGCTGGCCGAGCTTCGTCGAGCCGACATCGCTCGAGAGCGTCGCGACCGAGACCGACAGGAGCTACGGGATGGTTCGCACGGAGGTCATGTGCGCCTCGTGCGGCAGTCATCTCGGCCACGTGTTCGACGATGGTCCCGGCACGAACGGACTGCGCTACTGCATCAACTCCTGCGCGCTCGACCTCGAACGAGTCCACTGAGCCGCTGAATCGGTACCTCCAAGGGACCGCCATCAGGGAGGTCCCTGCTGCGTGCGTGCTTGGTGCGCGAAACGCCGTACTCCGCGGTCGAGGGCTGCCCCCTAACCGGGGGCAGCCCTGTATCGTGGCCGCGTGACGAGCTGCTGCCGCGCAGCGCCTTGCGAGGGGATGTTCGATCCGAAGTTCGCGCGCCGGAGCCTGCGCAGGTATCGGGAGAAGGGACTCGACCGGATCGAGAAGCGCATGGTTGCAAGCGCGACCGCAGGCGGCCTCGACGGCGCCCATGTGCTCGAGATCGGCGGCGGCATCGGTGCGCTTCAGGCGGAGCTGCTCGAGGCTGGAGCGGAGACGGGCGAGGTGGTCGAGCTGCTGGCGGCCTTCGAGCCCTACGCCCGCGAGCTCGCGCGTGAGAAGGGTCTCGCGGAGCGAACGTCGTTCCGGGTGGCAGACATCCTCGACGAACCCGGAGTGGTGAAGCCGGCGGACGTCGTCCTCATGAACCGTGTCGTCTGCTGCTCGCCCGACGGCGTCGCTCTCACGGGCGAGGCGGCTCGCCTCGCCCGCCGTGCTCTGATCCTCAGCTTTCCGCGCGACACGGTGTGGATACGCGCCGGGCTCCGCCTCATGAACGTCGGCTTCAGGCTCATGCGCCGATCCTTCCGCGTATTCGCTCACTCCCGCGCGGCGCTTCGCGAGGCCGCCGAGAAGGAAGGTCTACGTCTCGTGGACGCCGGCGGTGGGGTGGCGTGGGAGTTCGCCACGTTTCGACGGGCGACGTGAGCGAGCTCGGGCTCTTTCCCCTTCCCCTCGTGCTGCTCCCGACCGAGCGGCTGCCGCTTCACATCTTCGAGGACCGGTACCGGGAGCTGATCGGGGAATGCCTTGCCGACGACACTGAGTTCGGGCTGGTCTATGCCGACGACGACGGGATCCGGCACATCGGCACGCACGCGCGTGTCGCCGAGGTTCTGGCCCGGTTCGACGACGGCAGGATGGACATCCTCGTCGAAGGAGGAGGCCGGTTCAGGTTGCGCGAGCTCACGACCGGACGAAGCTTCCACACGGGCTCGGTGTCTCCGGTTGTCGACGAGGAAGACCCCGCAGGATCGGAGTCCGTCGAGCTTGCGCTCGGCCTCTTCGACCGTTTGCGCGAGCTGACCGGGAGCGACGTGGACGTGCCTGACGGTGACACGCCGCAGCTGTCGTTCGTCCTCGCGGGTCGCGTCGAGCTCGCGCCCGACGTCAAGCTCGAGCTTCTCGAGGAGATCTCGGAACGCGCCCGGCTGACTCGGGTCTGCGAGCTTCTCGAGGGCGCTGCCAAGACCGTCGAGCGGCAGCGGGAAGCAGCCGAGCGCGCGGCGACGAACGGGCGGGTCCAGCTCAGGTGAGCCGATCGGCCAGGGGTACGATGCGGCCGTGGCGGTAACGGCACATCCGAAGCTCGACGCGCAGCGTCTGCGTACCGACTTCGCGGTCTTCGACGAGCTGGTCAACGGAAAGCCCGTCGCCTATCTCGACTCTGCCGCGTCGACACAGAAGCCGCGCCAGGTGCTCGATGAGATGCGTGAGTTCTACGAGCACTCGTACGCCAACGTCCACCGGGGCGTCTACCGGCTCGCCGAGCGCGCGACGACGGGGTACGAGACAGCGCGCCGCAAGGTCGCGGGATTTCTCAACGCGCCCTCCGAGCGCGAGGTGATCTTCACGCGCAGCGCCACCGAGGCGCTGAATCTCGTCGCGTACGCCTGGGGGCTCGACAACCTCGAGCCCGGGGATCTCGTCGTCGTCACCGATCTCGAGCACCACTCGAGCTTCGTGCCGTGGCAGTACGTGGCCGAGCGCACGGGCGCCGGGTTTCAGGTGATCCCGATCGACGGGAACGGCGAGCTCCAGCTCGAGGCTCTCGACGAGATCGAGCGGGAAGGAAGGGTCAAGGTTGTCGCCTCGAACCTCGTCTCGAACACGCTCGGCACCGTCAATCCGGTCCAGAAGCTCGCTTCCTGGGCCCACGACCGCGGCGCCATAATCGTCGTCGACGCGGCGCAGGCTGCGCCTCATCGCCCGATCGATGTCCAGGCGCTCGACTGCGAGTTTCTCGCGCTCTCTTCGCACAAGATGTGCGGCCCGAGCGGCGTTGGCGCTCTCTGGGGCCGGCGCGAGCTGCTCGAGGCGATGTCCCCGTTCAATCTCGGCGGCGAGATGATCCGCTCGGTCTCGGCCGAGAGGACGACGTGGAACGAGCTCCCCTACAAGTTCGAGGCCGGCACGCCGGCGATCGCAGAGGCGGTCGGCTTCGGCGCGGCGATCGACTACGTCTGCGAGGTCGGGCTCGACGCGATCGAGCGGCACGAGCACGAGCTCCTCGAGTACACGCTCGGCCGGCTCGGAGAGCTTCCGTGGATCGACGTCTACGGGCCGCCGCCTGAGCGCCGCGCGGGCATCGTATCCCTGAACGTCGAAGGCGTGCACCCGCACGACGTCGCGCAGGTGCTCGACTGGGAGGGCGTCGCCGTTCGTGCGGGGCACCACTGCACGCAGCCGCTCATGGCGAAGCTCGGCGTCAGCGCGACGGTACGGGCGAGCTTCTATCTGTATTCCATCCCGGAGGAGGTCGATCGTCTCGTCGACGGTCTCCACAAGGCCAAGAAGTCGCTCGGATAGCGATGTTGCTCACGTTCCCGGGACGTCGCTGGCAAGGAAGGCAAGCGCGAGGCGCGCAGGACAGTGCACACGAGCACGGCCAAGCGCCGCACGCGCAGCATCCTGCAGCCAGCGGCGTCAACCTCCGGCGGAGCCCGGCTCTAGCCCCAGAGAGTGCTTCGCACGTTCTGAGGACCCAGAGAATATGGCCGGGCGGGAGCCGGAGGTGGTCAGGGGCGTGAGCGAGTTCGACCAGCTGTATCGAGAGCTAATCCTCGATCACTACAAGAACCCGCGGCATCACGGGTTGCTCGAGCCGGCAGACGCACACGCTGAGGGCCAGAACCCCTTGTGCGGCGACGAGATCTCGGTCTCCGTCCGCCTCGGCGAAGGAGATGTCATCGAGGAGGTCGGCTTCGACGGGCGCGGATGTGCGATCAGCCAGGCGGCGACGTCGATGCTCACCGACCTCGTTCGGGGGCGCACCGCCGAGGACGTCGCTGCGATGCCGAAAGAGGAACTGCTCGAGGAGCTCGGGATCCCGCTGACGCCCGTGCGCCTCAAGTGCGCCATCCTGGGCCTCGGCGTGCTCAAGCTTGCACTCCACAAGGCAAGAGGGACCCCGCTTCCCGAGGAGTGGGGTACCTCGTCCCGCGATCTGGTGCTGGAGTAGTGCCGGAGCTGGAAGTCGCTCCGGTCGAGGAGCTGCCACCAGGGTCGATGCGGCTCGTGCCGTCCGGCTCTCGCACGATCGGCGTCTACAACTGCGCCGGCACGTTCTACGCGATCGAAGACCGCTGTTCGCACGACGACGGGCCGCTGTGCGAAGGCGACTGGGAGCCAGACCTCTGCGTCGTGGTCTGCCCCCGTCACGGCTCCCGCTTCGACCTGCAGACCGGCATCCCCATGACGCTCCCCGCCTTCGTGGCGGTTCCGACGTTTCCGGTGAGGATTCGTGACGGGATGGTTGTCGTCGAGACGGCGGACTAGTGCTCGACGAGCGGGTCCGCGCGGTGCTCACTCGCCTCGAGGAGGAGGATCGCGCCGAGCGAGACGCCGGTGTCCCTTCCGAACGCCGGTCGCGGCAGGTCGCACCGACGACAGGACGGTTCCTGTTCGCTCTCGCGGCGTCGCAGGCTGGTATCGAGGTACTCGAGATCGGCGGTTCGCGCGGCTACTCGTCGATCTGGCTCGCGGCCGGCGCGCGCACCCTCGGCGGTCGCCTCGTCTCCCTCGAGCACGATCCGGCGAAGTGCGACGCCTGGAGAGCGAACGTCGCCGAGGCCGGGCTCGAGGAGTGGGCCGAGCTGATCGAGGGCGACGCGTTCGCCACGCTTCGAGGCATCGAGGACGTCTTCGACCTTGTATTCCTCGACGTCGAGAAGGAGGACTACGAAGCGCTGTACGCGCTCGCGCGGCCTCTCCTCGAGCCGGGCGGGCTCGTCGTCGCCGACAACGTCCTCTCTCACGGCGAGCCGTTGGCCGCCTACTCGTCCGCGCGGCAGTCGGAGCCGACCGTCTCGAGCGTGACCGTGCCGCTCGACCGTGGCCTCGAGCTCACGGTTGTTCTTCGCAGGGGCTGATGTGACGCGAACACCGCGGCCGCGAAGCGGTCTTGGGCTAATCACTCGGCCCGACCTCGCTCATCAGGGCGTGCACGTTGCGATCGGGGTCGCGGAAGAACGTCATCCAGAGCTCATGGTCGGGCATGCGCGCGATCAGGTGTGGCTTGTCGTCGAAGGAGACCCCTCGTTCGACGAGCTCCGCACGTGCCGCGTCGATGTCTTCGACGCGGAAGTAGACGATCGAGCTCGGGTGGTCGAACTCGCCAGACTCCGGTTTCGAGAGCAGCAGCCTGATCTCACCGCACATGAAGGCGAGCGGGCCGGTCTCGAAGAGGAAATCGAGCCCGAGTGCGTCGCGGTAGAAGGCGACGGCCTGCGGCAGATCGTGGGTGCCTATCGAGATCTGGCCGATGTTCACGATCGGGGATGGCATAGCGTCCTCCGTGACGTCTTATACTTAGCCGAGCTAACTAACTACTTAGCACGGCTAAGGAGATCATGTCAAGCCCCTCGAGGCCCGATGTGCGCGAGGTTGCCGACCGCCTTCACTCGGCGTCCATCCACCTCCTTCGGCGAGTCCGGCGTGTGGACGAGGAGAGCGGCCTCTCTGCCGCGCGCCTGTCGGCGCTCTCGGTTCTCGTGTTCGGCGGGCCTTGGACTCTCGGTCAGCTCGCCCGAGCAGAGCAGGTCTCTGCACCGACGATGAGCAAGCTCGTGAGCGGGCTCGAGCGCGACGGCGTCGCTGTCCGCGAACCGCATTCCGACGACGGCCGCGCGGTTCTGGTACGCGCGACGCCGAAAGGCCGTCGCATCCTCGAACAAGGCCGTGCGCGCAGGACCGAGGAGCTGGCGCGACTCCTGGAGGACCTGTCGCACGACGAGCTCGAGCTGCTCGAGTCTGCTGCACGTCTCCTCGAAGCCGCCGCGAGCCGCCCTCCATCCGCCTGAAGCGCGTATGCTGACGCTACCGCGGAAAGGAGGTGGTCCGGCTTGAGCGATGACTGTACGGGCAGTGGAGGTACCAGCGGGTAGAGGCGTGCCCCCGGGACCACCGGGAACCGCCTAGCCAGCGTAGGGGGCTCGCACGTCGCGCCGCACGTCCGCCTCGTCAGAGAGGTGTCCGTGCCGGAAGCGCCTCTACTAGTCCAGCGCTGGTATCCGTAGAGAGGGGCCGCCTTGCGCGGCCCCTCGGCGTCGAGGCTCCGCTCAGGCGGCGAGAGTGACGGGAGCCGCCTGACTCACGAGCGAGTCGAGATGGCTTCGCAGACGCTCCGCGATGACCGGGCTCGCGAGCCGCCCCGCGGCGTCGAAGACCTCGTGCGCCCGCGGGACGGGAAGCTCGCCTTCGATCACCCGTGCGCCGGCGATGCCGAGGATGCGCCGCAGATCCTGTTGCGCCCACATCGCGCCGTACTGCCCGGTCGCGACACCTGCCACGGCGACCGTCTTTCCGGACAGCGCCGCCGCACGATGCGGTCGTGATGCCCAGTCGACTGCGTTCTTGAGGACGCCGGGGACCGAACCGTTGTACTCCGGTGTCACGAAGAGCACGGCGTCGGCGTCGTCGATCTGCCGGCGCAGCTCGTGCACCGCTACAGGTTCCGCAACGCCGTCCGTGTCGGCGTCGTACGGAGGGAGCGTGGCGAGCCCGTCGTAGAGCTCGACCTCGACCCCGGCGGGTGCGAGCTCGTGGGTTGCCCGGGCAAGGGCCGTGTTGTACGACCCTGCCCGGAGGCTGCCTGAGACGGCGAGGACCTTCACACTCGACCCGCCTTCACCGCCGAGAAGGTCGCGGTGAGCTTCACGTCGCTGGGGAGCAGAAGCCCGCCACCAGGGAGCGGCGCGTTCCAGTCCAGCCCCCATTCGGTGCGATCGACGGTCGTCTCGAGGTCGATGCCGATTCGCTCGGAGCCCCACGGGTCGACGCCACTGCCGACGAACGTGCCGCGGAGCGTGACGGGCTTCGTGACGCCCTTGATCGTGAGCTTGCCTTCGACCACGAGATCGTGGCCCCGGGTCTCGATTCCCGTGGACTCGAAGCTGAGCTCCGGATACCGCTCGACGTCGAAGAACTCGGGCGACTGCAGGTGCCCGTCGCGGTTCTCGTCGAACGTCGTGATGCTCGAGACCCCCACCGTTCCCTGGATCGCAGGTGTCTCGCCGCCCTCGATGGTGCCGCCGACCACCGGCGCGCGTCCCTTCACGGTCGCGAGTCCGAGATGCTTGATGTGGAACTCGACGGCCGAATGAGAAGGGTCGATCGACCACGTGCCCGCCGGGATGACGGTGGCCGAAGTGTCTGCGAGGATTGACATGGACTCTCTCCTTTGCGTCCGCTACTATTGAGCACGCAAGCAACTCTAGCGAGAAATACATGCCGAGTCAAGTATTGAGTGAGCAAACTTCAGGTGTCCAGGCGTTCAGCGCGCTGCTTCGTGGCTACGCGGCCGCGACGCGCCAGCTGAATGCCCAGCTGACCGCTGACCACGGGCTCACCATCTCGGACTACGAGGTGCTGCTCCGGCTCGCACGCGCGCCCGAGAGACAGATGCGTCGGGTCGACCTCGCCGAGCAGGTGCTTCTCACCGCATCGGGCATCACACGGCTACTAGATGGTCTCGAGGGGAGCGGGCTCGTCGCGCGCGGCTCCTGCGACACGGATCGACGTGTGGTCTACGCAGTGCTGACCGACTCCGGCCTGGCAAAGCTTCGCGAGGCTTCCGCGAGTCATCTCGCGCAGATCGACGCTTTCTTCGCGGCACGCTTCGACGACGGCGAGCTCGGTGATCTGAGCGCGTTGCTCACCCGCCTCGCTGACGGCGAGCCGGCGGTGTGCGAGCCTGCCGCCTAAAGAATTCTTTCTTTGAGACAGGAGCGCCGCGGCCGCGAAGCGGTCGCGCGCATAGTTCAGGGCTCGCGGAAGTTCTGCCAGTAGCGACTCGGCGTCGGGCCTTTTTGCCCCTGGTACTTGGAGCCGATCCCCTCCGAGCCGTAGGGTCGCTCTGCGGGCTCCGAAAGCTGGACGAAGGAGATCTGGCCGATCTTCATGCCGGGGTAGATGGTGATCGGGAGGTTTGCGACGTTCGACAGCTCGAGGGTCACGTGCCCGTCCCAGCCGGGATCGATGAACCCGGCCGTCGAGTGGATGAGGAGCCCCAGGCGGCCAAGCGAGCTCTTGCCTTCCAAGCGGGCTACGAGGTCGTCAGGAAGCGTGACGCGCTCGAGCGTCGAGCCGAGGACGAACTCGCCCGGGTGCAGGATGAAGGCTTCCTCCCCCGCGACCTCGACCAGCTCGGTCAGCTCCTCCTGCTGCGCCTTGACGTCGATGAACGGGTAGCGGGAGTTGCGGAAGACGCGGAAGTACCGATCCACGCGCACGTCGAGGCTCGACGGCTGCATGAGCTCCGGGTCGAACGGCTCGATGCAGATGCGTCCTTCGGCGATGAGTCGCCGGATCGTTCGGTCGGAAAGGACCACTGGGCGATTCTACGAGTAGCGTGCCCCGCTCCCGGTTCGCAGCTTGTGACACTTTGTTGCAAGGTGGTGTGCACGGGCTCCGGGCTGCGATAAGGTCCACGCCCCGGTGTCGATGCTGTTCCCACCCATCGACCCGAACGAGCGGTTTCGCGAGCGTCGGGCTGCGGCAAGGCGAAGAAAGCGCCTGAGGCGCGGTGCCGCGATCGGGGCCGTGCTCCTTGGGGTCGCACTGCTCGGCGTCGGCGCCCAGTTCGTCGCTACCGGGACCGGGACCCCGCGCTCCGTCGAGTCGGCGTCGGTCCCTGTCTCGCCGTCGTCTGGGCCGCGGGCGCTCCCGGTGGAGATCCGAGGGGTCCACGTCTCCATGGGCCTCGCGTCGCTCCCCGGCAAGCTCGACGAGTACCTCGACCTGGAGCGCAACGGGCTCACGGCGCTGGAGCTCGACGTCAAGGACGAGAACGGTCAGATCGGCTTCGTGCCGAGAGCCACTCGCCTCGCGGCGACCGTCGGAGCTGCTCGCGAGTTCTATGCGCCGCGTGCGGTTGCGCGCCTCGCCCACGAGCGCGGCGTGTACCTGATCGGCCGGGTCGTCGTCTTCGAGGATCCGATCCTTTCCCGCGCGCGGCCCGATCTCGCCGTCCTGAGATCCGACGGCTCGGTCTGGCGAGACCCAGCCGGCCTCGGCTGGACGAACCCTTACGACCGGCGCGTGTGGGACTACAACGTCGACGTCGCCATCGCCGCTGCCCAGGCCGGCTTCGACGAGATCCTCTTCGACTATGTGCGATTTCCCTCCGACGGGGACGTCGCCGCGGCCATCTACCGGAATCGAGGTGCGCTTCGCAAGAGAGATGCGATCCCGGCGTTCCTCCGTTACGCAGCCGCCCGACTCGAGCCGCTCCAGGTCCGCGTCTCGGCGGCCGTCTTCGGACTCTCGGCAGCGCGCGACCTCGGGATCGGCCAGCTGCCGAGGAGGATGGCGCCTCACCTCCACGCTCTCTACCCGATGACCTACCCGTCTCTCTTCGGCCCCGGAGAGCTCGGGCTCGCCGATCCGAGCGCGACCCCCGGAGCCACGGTGGCGCGTGCGCTCCGACGCTTTCACACGGCGCTTCGCGGGCGCGACACCCTGCTCGTCCCCTGGGTGCAGGACTTCAGCTTCACGACGCCGTTCGGTCTCGAAGAGGTTCGCGCCCAGATCGACGCCGCGCGGCTCTCCGGTGCGAAGGGATTCATGCTTTGGAACGCCGAGGGCCTGTACACGGACGGTGCCCTCGCTCCGCCGTAGCGGCGGTTACGGCGCCAGCCGCTGGCGCCGCCAGCCGTCGGACGTGCGCGAGTAACGAATGCGGTCGTGAAGGCGGTCGTCGTGGTGCGTCCAGAACTCGACGCTCTGCGGAACCACGCGGTATCCGCCCCAGAACGGCGGAAGCGGGACGTCGTCCTCTCCGAAGAGGGCTTCGGCCTCCGCAACCCGTGCATCGAGCTCGGAGCGATCGGCGATGGGCTGCGACTGGGGTGATGCCCAGGCCGCGAGCTGACTCGCGCGCGGTCGTCCACTCCAGTACTCAGTGGACTCATCCGGACTTAGCTCCTCGACGGTTCCCTCGATCCGCACCTGTCGTCCGAGCTCCCACCAGTGGAGAACGAGTGCCGCATGTGGATTTCGCCGGAGCTCTTCGCCCTTTCGTGACGTCCGGTTCGTGAAGAACACGACTCCGCGGTCGTCTAGGCCTCGCAGCAGCACGATTCGAGCCGAGGGACGGCCGTCCGCGTCGGCCGTCGCGAGGGTCATGGCCTCGGGTTGCGGCGCCGCCTCCTGCGCGTCAGCCAGCCAGGCACGGAGCTGTGCGGTCGGATCGTCCGCGAGATCGTTTTCGTCCATGCGGGGACAGGATGCCTATTGACTTGACCCCTGGCGGCGACGAGACTCCACGCCCATGTGCCTGATCTTCCTGCTTGCGCTGTTCGCTCCGCGTGTGGCCTTTGCGCTGATGTGGATCTTCGGTGACCGTGTGGATCTCGCGTATGGCTCGTTCCTCTGGCCGCTCCTGCTCCTGATCTTCCTCCCCTGGACCGGGATCATGTACACGCTTCTCTGGTCCCCCGTCGGAGGTGTCGAAGGGGCGGAGTGGATCCTGGTCGGGCTCGCCGTCGCTGTGGACATCATGTCCGCGAGCGCCCGCGCCGCGAAGAATCGCTACGCCTAGAGCCCGGAGCCGACGACGCTCTCGGATACGCTGCCGCGCGTGCCTGCGACGCGCGTGATCGAGCTTCGGACCGAGATCCCCGGCCCGCGCTCGCGCGCGATCCTGGAGCGGGAGCGTCATTCCGTTGCCCGACCGCTCATCGTGCATGGGCCGGTCATCGCCGCCGAGGCGCGAGGGTCGACGATCACCGATGTCGACGGCAACACCTTCATCGACTTCGTCGGCGGCGTCGGGGTCGCGAACGTCGGTCACAACCACCCGAGAGTCGTCGAGGCGATCCACGAGCAGGCGGACCGCTTCCTCCACACCGACTTCACCGTCGTCGCCTATGAGCTCTACATCGAGCTCGCGGAGCGGCTCGGCGCGCTCGTTCCCATCACCGGGGAGACTCGGGGTGCCCTCTTCAGCGCCGGTGCCGAGGCGGTCGAGAACGCTGTCAAGCTCGCTCGCCTCTACACGGGGCGGCACGCGGTGATCGCCTTCGAGGGCGCTTTCCATGGCCGCACGCTGCTCGCCCTGACCATGACCTCGCGAACGCATCCGTACAAGAAAGGCCTCGGACCGTTCGCGCCCGAAGTCTACCGCGCGCCGTTCCCGAACGCGTATCGAGGCCCCGACGCCGACTCCGCGCTCTCCTCGCTCGAAGGAATGTTTACGACGCATGTCTCCGCCGACCAGGTGGCCGCGATCGTGTTCGAGCCGGAGCAGGGTGAGGGTGGCTTCATCCCGGCACCGCCGGACTTCGTCGCCGGCCTCCGCCGCGTCTGCGACGAGCACGGCATCGTCCTCGTGGCCGACGAGGTGCAGACGGGATTCGGGCGAACGGGCCGAATGTTCGCGATGGAGCACTTCGACGCCGAGGTGGACCTGATCGTCGTGGCCAAGTCCATCGCGGGCGGGCTCCCGCTCTCCGGGGTGATCGGGCGTGCTTCGATCATGGACGGCCCGCACGTGGGAGCGATCGGCGGCACGTTCATCGGGAACCCGGTAGCGCTCGCCGCCGCCTCGGCCGCGCTCGACGTCTTCGCGGAAGAGGGGCTCGTGGAACGGGCCGGTCTCCTCGGTGAGACGCTCCGGATGCGGATGCTCGACTGGCAAAGCCGCTGGTCGCAGATCGGGGACGTACGCGGTCTCGGTGCGATGCTCGCGATCGAGCTCGTTCGCGACTCGGAGTCGAAGACACCAGCGCCCGAGCTCGCCGAGGCCGTCATCGACGAGGCTCTCCAGCGCGGGCTCATCCTCTTGAAGGCCGGTATCTTCGGGAACTGCATCCGGGTGCTCTGCCCGCTCACCACCTCCGACGCCGAGCTCGACGAGGGCCTCGACGTCTGGGAGGAGGCGCTCGCCACCGTGCTGCAGTAGCGCGAGCGTCGGAGCTCGGCCAGACTTCCCGCGTGTCCGTAGGAGAGGAACGGAAGCTCGTCACGGTTCTCTTCGCCGACCTCGTTGGCTCGACGGCACTCGCCGGGGAGGAGGATCCCGAGCGCGTCCGCGTGCGGCTCGAACGCTTCTACGAGGCGATGGCGGAGGAGATCGAGCGGACGGGCGGAACCGTGGAGAAGTTCGTGGGGGACGCGGTCATGGCGGCGTTCGGAGCACCTGCTGCGCTGGAGGACCACGCGGAGCGAGCTCTTCACGCGGCGCTTGCGATGCAGCGGCGTCTTGCAGAGCTCTTCGGCGGTGAGGTGACGCTTCGGATCGGGGTCAACACCGGCGAGGTCGTCGTCGGCCAGCCGCGCGAGGGGAGCTCGTTCGTCACAGGGGACGCGGTCAACGTCTGCGCCCGCCTCGAGCAGGCTGCAGCGCCCGGCGAGGTGCTCACGGGCGAGCGGACCGTTCAGGCTGCGGGCGGCGCGTTCGAGTTCGGCGAGTCCCGCGTCGTCGAGGCCAAGGGGAAGCCGGAAGGCCTCGTGTGTCGTCCCGTTCTGCGGGCCCTCACGCTCGCCCGGCCCCGTGGTGTAAGCGGGTTCCGACTCGCGTTCGTCGGCCGGGAGAGCGAGCTCGAGCTGCTGCGCGCGACGTACCGGCGCGCTATCTCCCAGGAGGAGCCGCACCTTGTGACCATCGTCGGCGAGTCGGGTGTCGGGAAGACGAGACTCGTGCGCGAGCTCTGGCAGCTACTCGCGGACGAGGAGCCGGTGCCGCTTCGCAGGACCGGTCGGTGTCTTGCGTACGGTGACGGGATCACGTACTGGGCGCTCGGCGAGGTGCTCAAGGAGCACTTCGGGATCCTCGACAGCGATGTTCCCGAAGACGTCCTCTCTCGACTTGGCGAGCACGACATCCTCGGGCTTGCGTTGGGGCTGGACGTCGCGGGGGCTCTTCATCCACTCGATGCGCGCGAGCAGCTGCACGCGGCCGTCGTCGGCTTCCTCGAGGCGCTCGCCGCCGAGCGGCCGACAGTCGTGCTCGTCGAGGACCTGCACTGGGCCGAAGACGATCTGCTCGACCTTCTTGATCGCGTGGTCCGCGAAGCACAGCGCCCGCTGGTGGTGCTCGCGACGTCGCGTCCCGAGCTCCTGGACCGCAGGCCGGCGTGGGGCGGCGGCCGCCGCAACACCACTGCGATCTGGCTCGAGCCGCTTCCGGAGGCGGAGACCGTTCATCTGCTCGAGGAGCTGCTCGGCTCGGAGTTGCCGGCCTCACTCGGTGGTCTCCTCGTAGAGAGGGCCGAGGGAAACCCATTCTTCGTCGAGGAGCTGCTCGGTGCGCTTCTGGAGGCGGGGGTGCTCGAGAGAGAGAACGGCAGGCTGCGCGCGCACGAGCTGCCGGAAGGGTTCTCGGTTCCCGACTCCGTCCACGCCGTCCTCGCCGCACGCATGGATCGGCTGCCTGCGCGGGAGAAAACCGCGCTGCAGGCCGCCTCCGTGGTCGGCCGGATCTTCTGGGACGGGCCTGTCATCCACCTCCTCGGCGGCGAGGAGCCGGATTTCGGACTGCTCGACGAGCGCGACTTCATCCGCCGCAGCGGCGGCTCGTCGATGGCGGGCGAGCGAGAGTACGCGATCAAGCACGCGCTCACGCGGGAGGTGGCCTACGCGGGTATTCCAAAGGCCCGCCGAGGGCGTTTGCACGCTGCGTTCGCGGACTGGCTCACGGCGACGGACCGGGCAAAGGACGAGCACGCCTCGCTCCTTGCGTACCACTACGCCGAGGCGGTTCGCCCTGAGGATGCGGATCTCGCCTGGTCCGGGGAACCGAGCGAGCTCGCTCGGCTTCGTGACGAAGCTGTCTCCTGGCTGCGCCGGGCCGGTGAGCTCGCTCGCCGCCGATACGAGATCGAGGAGGCCGTCCAGCTCTTCACGCGTGCCGCCGAGCTCGCCGACGAGCCGCGCCAGCAGGCCGAGCTCTGGTGCGAGGTGGGGCATGCGAACGCACTGCGCTACGACGGGGAGGGCTTCTGGGAGGCGATGCGCCGAGGTCTCGACCTACAGGCGCTGGATCCCGAAGCCGAGGCCGATGCGTACGCGCTGCTGGCGTTCCAGACCGCGATCCGCTCGGGAATGTGGCTGAAGAGGCCGGACCTCGCTCCGCTTCCGGGCTGGATCGACAAGGCGCTCGACCTTGCCGCGCCCGATTCCCCTGCCCGTGCACGAGGACTGCTTGCGCGCTCTCTCGAGCAGTTCTCGATGCCGGACGCGATCGAGGCCTCCGCTCTTGCGGACCGGCTCGGAGACGTGGAGCTCCGTTCGTACGCACTCGGCGCCCGTGGCAATGCGGCTTTCGTGGACACCCGCTATCACGATGCCTCCACGTTCTCCGAGCAGCGGTTGCAGCTCGCGGCCGACATCGGTGATCCCGACCACCTGTGTGAGGTGTGCGAGTCGGGGATCCCCATCGCCGTTGCCGTTGGACGTTTTCGGGAGGCGTACCGGCTAGCCGCGCTGCACGCCGAGACAGCCGCACGGCTTTCCCCTCACCACCGCATGCACTCCATGGCCGTCCGCATAGAGATCGCCGAGAACATCGCCGACTGGGAGGACGCGCGCTCTCAAACAGAAGCGGCGATCGAAGCGGCGCAGGCCAACGCCGAAACGCCGTGCGTCCGTAACGCGCGAACGTTGATCGCGTGCGCTCTCGCTTCTGCGGTCGCTGGAGACCGGGTCGGAGTGACCGAGCTCCTGGGCCGCGCGGCCGAGTTCGAGGGGGAAGGGTGGGGAGGGTATCTCGATCCGCTCAGGCTCCGCCTTGCGCTCGTTCGGGGAGATCGAGAGGAGGCGACGCGCTTGCTGGAGACCAAGTTCGAGCGCGACTTCGTGTTCGGACCCGCTGTTTGGGGGACACGCCTGGACGGGTTGGCGGCGCTCGCAATGAACGATGCCGTCGAGGCCGGGGCTCCAGGGTTTCTCCGGTCGCGCACGTACATCGAACCGTTTGCGCTTCGTGCGCTCGGCGTTGTTCGACGGGACGACGGGCTCATCGCGCGGGCGGACGAGCGCTTCCGCGCGCTCGGCCTCGATTGGCACGCGGCGCAGACGGAGCGACTGCTCGCAGGGCTGTAGGGACGAGTTTCTCGCCCCTACGGCACGCCTAGAACTCCAAGCCGCTTCGTCGTTCGTGGCGCTCGAGCGCGAGCTCGATGAGCCGGTCGAGCAGGTCGGCGTAGGGGATACCGGACGCCTCGAAGAGCTTCGCGTAGACGCTCGTCGCGGTGAACCCTGGGATCGTGTTGATCTCGTTCACCACGACCTCGCCGTCCGGGCGCACGAAGAGGTCGATTCGGGCCATGCCTTCGCACTCGGTGGCGACGAACGACTCGACCGCGAGATCGCGTACCCGCTGGTCGGCCTGGGGAGAGATGCGAGCCGGGATCACGAGCTCCATGCCGCCCTCGTCGTACTTGGCCGAGTAGTCGTACCACTCCGCGTGGGCGACGATCTCGCCGACGACGGACGCGACCGGATCGCGGTTGCCGAGGACGCCGCACTCAACCTCGGTCCCGGGGACGAACTCCTCGATCAGCACCTTGTCGTCGTGGCGTCGGGCCAGCGCGACTGCGGTCGCCAGCTCGCCCTCGTCGTGCGCCTTCGAGATGCCGACCGAAGACCCGAGCCGGGCAGGCTTGACGAAGACGGGGTACGGGAACGGGTGAAGCGGTGGATCCCCCTCGCGCAGCGTCGCGTTCCGTGCGACAGGAATCCCCCGGTCGCGAAGGACCGCCTTGAAGAGATCCTTGTCCATGCACACCGCCGACGCGGTGACGCCGGCTCCGACGTACGGCACGTCTGCGAGCTCCAACAGGCCTTGCACGGTGCCGTCCTCACCGAACGGGCCGTGAAGGATCGGCAGCACGACGTCCACCTGGCCGAGCACCGCGGCTGGCGCGGACTTGGCCACCACGGGCAGGGTGTCCGTCGGTGGGGTCAGACCCGTGGGGTCTGACCCCACCTCGAGGAACGCGGGGTCTGACCCTACGGGTCTGACTCCGTCCGAGAGCTCCCAGCGCCCGTCGCGGCCGATCTCGATGACGGTGGTCTCGTACCGCTCCGGATCGAGCGCGTCGACCACCGATCGAGCCGACGCG
Source organism: Gaiellaceae bacterium (assembly GCA_035293125.1). Lineage (GTDB taxonomy): Bacteria > Actinomycetota > Thermoleophilia > Gaiellales > Gaiellaceae > GMQP-bins7. The sequence goes on from DATDOS010000201.1 coordinate 18,459, forward strand.
ACGGAGATCGCGTGCTCGCTCGAGCGGCCGCCCGCGAGGACCGCGACGCGGACGCGTCTGCTCACGGCGTCGTCGTCGTCTCGCCTGTGAAGCGCCCCACGAAGAGCGTGACCAGCGAGTTCGGCTTCGCCTGTGTCCCGCCCACGGGATCCTGCGAGATCACGATGCCGTCGAAGCTCGGATCGTCCGTGTCCTCGAGCACGACGCGTGTCCGGAAGCCCGCTGTTTCGAGCGTCGTCTGGGCGATCGCCACGTCCTGGGCCGTCACGTCCGGGACGGCAGACGTCACGGGCCCTTTGGAGACGGAGAGGGTGACCGTCGAGCCCTTCGAGCTCGAGGAGCCGCCGTTCGGATCCTGGTCGACGACGATGCCCGCAGCGAGCTCGGAGTCGACGTCGACGCGCGCGACGCCGAAGCCGACGCGCTGGAGCTCCGACGCCGCCTGGTCGTAGGGCAGTCCGATGACATTCGGGACGGTCAGGGGCTTCGGGCCTCTCGAGACGTTGATCCGAACCTGAGTTCCCTCGACGACAACCGTTCCGGCGCTCGGGGATTGAGCCGTCACCGTGCCCTCGTCCTCGCCGGAGTTGACCTCGACCACCTGGGCGTCGAGCCCGGCCTGCGTCAGCTCCGCGACAGCGTCCTCGACGCTCTGGCCGACGACGCTCGGGATCGTCACCTCGGGCTTGCCCGACGAGACGTCGATGAGAATGACCGTCTCCTTGTCGACACGCGTCCCTTCCGTGGGGTTCTGCGCGAAGACGAACCCCTCCTCGACGTCCGAGTTGGACACACGCCGGACTCGCGGTACGAGGTCCTTCTCCGTGATCAGGTTCACGGCCTGAGCCTGCTGGAGCCCGACGACGTATGGAACCGCGACCGTCTCGGCGTCCTTCAGCTGGCCCTGAATCGAGTCGTACAGGAACCACCCGCCCGCGAGCAGGGCGAGGAGCGCTCCGATACCGAGCAGCCAGGGCCAGAGGGGCCGGCTGCGCGACGGAGGCTCGTACTGCGGTGGATAGCCGGTGCCGCCGGGCTGTCCGCGGCGGGCCACCTGTGTCACGGCCGTCGAGTCGACTCCCCGTCCGCCCGAGAGGACAACGGTCGCCGCGTCCGCAGTCTCGACCGGGACGTGTCCCCCGTGCGCCACGGTCTCGAGGTCGGCATCCATGGCCGCGGCGGACTGGTAGCGGTCGGCCGGCTCCTTCGCGAGCGCGCGCACGACGACGAGGTCGAGATCGTCGGGCACCTCCGGTCGGAGCTCCGACGGCGTCGCCGGGACCTCCGCCAGGTGCTTCATGGCGATCTCGACTGGGCTGTCGCCCGTGAACGGAACCTCACCGGTCAGGAGCTCGAAGAGCACGATGCCCGTGGAGTAGAGGTCGGAGGTCTGGTCGACCGGCGCGCCCCGTGCCTGCTCGGGTGACAGGTACTGCGCCGTGCCGATGATGGCGCCCTCCTCGGTCATCTGGCTCGCGCCCGCGCGGGCGATCCCGAAGTCCGTCACCTTGATGACGCCCTCGGGGTCGACGATGACGTTGTGCGGTTTGATGTCGCGATGGATGACGCCGTTCCGGTGCGCGTAACGGAGCGCGGCGAGGATCTGCCGCGTGTACGCGATCGCGACCGGGATCGGGCACGGGCCTCGGGAGCGGATGAGCTCCTTCAGCGTTCTCCCCTCGACGTACTCCATGACGATGAAGTACGAGCCGTCGGTCTCACCGCGATCGAAGATCGACACGATGTTGGGGTGCGAGAGACCAGCCGCGTGCGTCGCCTCGCGGCGGAAGCGCTCGACGAACTGCTCGTCGTTCGCGTACCGCCCGTGCAGCACCTTGATCGCCACCCTGCGGCCGAGCTCCTGGTCCTCCGCGAGGTACACGTCGGCCATGCCGCCGCCGCCGAGCTTCCGGGAGACGCGGTAGCGCCCGGCGAAGAGGGTTCCGGAGAGGGTGTCCTGGGTGGCCATCTTGCTAGAGGTTAGGGATTCTCCGTACCCTGCAGGATTGCCTGCATGACTGCCCGGGCAATGGGAGCAGCGGTCGTGCCGCCCGTCCCGCTCTGGTTCTGGAGGACGACCGCGATTGCGAGCTCGGGCGGGCTCTCCTCGTCGGCGCCGGCGAACGCGATGAACCACGTGGTGTTCGAGCCCGGGACACCGGTCTCGCCGGTACCCGTCTTCCCGCCGACCGAGTAGCCGGGGATCTGCGCCGCCGTCCCCGTGCCGCGCTCGACGGCGAGCCGCATCATCTCCGCCACCGAGTCGGCGGTGCTCTGACTGACAGCGAGACGGATGAGCACGGGCCGCGCCTTCTCGATCACACGACCGCCCGGCGCCACGATCCGGTCGACGACCTGTGGCTCCATCAGCTTGCCGCCGAAGCCGATCGCACCGGCGACCATTGCCATCTGCAGCGGCGTGACGAGCATCCGCTCCTGCCCGAACGCCATCCGTCCGGCGTCGACGTCGGAATCGATCCTCGGGTAATAGAGCCGGCCGTTTCGATAGAGGCCGCTCGGCAGGCGCTCGTCGGCCGGGGTCTCGAGCGGCGGGCGCTCGTAGAATCCGAAGCGCCTGGCCGTATCGAGGATCCGCTTCGCGCCGAGCTTCAGGCCGATGTTGCAGAACACCGAGTTGACCGAGCTCACGAGCGCGTTCGTGAGGTCGATCGTCCCGAACGGGCGTGACGTGTCGAAGTTGTTCACGCGCTTCCCGTAGACCGTGCAGTAGCCGGGATCGACGAAGCTCGAGTCGGGGGTGTACTTCTTCGACTCGAGCGCGGCCGAGGCTGTGATGACCTTGAATGTCGACCCCGGGACGTACAGGCCTGCGCTCCCCCGGTTCAAGAGGGGCGCAGCCGGCGTGCAGTCCGCGGTGATGCGGGAGATCCGCTGGAAGCTCTCCTCGACGAGGTTCGGGTCGAAGCCCGGAGACGACGCCATGACCTGAACCTCACCGGTTCGCGGATCGAGGGCGACGACGGAACCGCAGGTCGTTCCGAGCTCCTCGAGCGCGACCGCCTGCGCGTCGAGGTCGAGGTTCGTCACGATGTCGTTCCCCTGAACCGGCCTTCCCCGGAGCTCGTCGAGTGCCTTGTCGACGAGTGTCGAGAGGTTCGCGTTCGAGGCCGTGAGGTAGTCGTTGAGCGACCGCTCGAGACCCGTTCGCGACCGTCCGACGGTCGAGTAGCCGACGACGTGCTCCGCGAGCCGGCCGTACGGATACCGGCGGAAGAACAGCGTCCTTCCGTCGACCTCCCGCTCGATGTTCCGCGCAAGCCGCTTCCGAGGCTCGAACGAGAAGATGAGCCCGCGGTCGATCGAGAACTCGGCGACCCGCCTGATTGCGTTGTCCTGCCGGTCGGCGAGCCCCGCCGCCGCCCAGGTCTGCCAGTACGTCGTCATCACGACGAGCACGCCGACGAGAGCAAGCGCGACATACGTGAGCCTGGCGATCTGGCGATTCATCGCGGTGTGTTCGCCCGGTTCGAGATGAGGAGGAGACCCGCGAGCAGCAGGAAGTTGGCGACGATGCTCGTCCCCCCGTACGAGACGAACGGGAGCGTGATCCCGGTCAGCGGCACTACGCGGAGAACGCCTCCTACGATGATGAACGTCTGCAGCGCGAAGCCGAACGTCAGTCCGGCGGCCGCGAGCTTGGAGAAGCCGTCCTGAGCCTGCAACGCGACTCGCATCCCGCGCACGGCGAAGAGCATGTAGACGAGGAGAAGCGCAGCGGCTCCGACGAGCCCGAGCTCCTGCGCGATCGCCGAATAGATGAAGTCGGTGCGGAGGTACGGGATGAGCTGCGTCCCGTCCGTCGACGCGAAGGTCCCCTCGCCGAGCCCGGTGCCCCCGAAGCCGCCGTTCGCGATGGAGTAGAGGCTCTTGACGAGCTGGTACGACGCACAGTCCTGGCGGAGCTCCAACTCTCCGTTCAGTGCGCAGTAGACGCGCTCGTCCGTCCACGGGTGGAGCCAGATCGTGACCCGGTCCTGGACGTGCTGGAGCCCGTTGTACAGGAGCGCGGCCCCACCGACGAACAGCGCGAGCCCTGCGGCGACGAACAGCGCCCGCCCGGTGGCGACGTACAGCATCGCGAGGAAGATCCCGAAGTTGAGGAGCGCGCTCCCCAGGTCGTTCGTCTGGACGATCACGATCATCGCCGCGCCCCAGATCGCGAAGAGCGGCCCGAAGTCCTTGAGCCGGCCCTGAGCCAGCACCTCACGCTTCTCGCGCAGGTAGCCGGCGAGGAACACGATCAGGAAGATCTTCGCGAGCTCGCCCGGCTGGAACTGGAGCGGGCCGATGTCGACCCAGAGGCGGACGCCGTTGACGCGCTGCCCGAGGCCGGGCACGGAGGGCAGGAGGAGGAGCGCGACCGCGGTGACCCCGAACACGTAACGGTACGACTCGAGCACCCTGTAGTCGTGGCGAAGCCAGATGAGCGCTCCCGCCAGCACAGCGACGCCGGCGGCGACCCAGACCGCCTGGCGCCCCCCGTCGCCGGGATCGAGGCGGTAGATCGACGCGAGGCCGAACGCGGTCAGTACGGCCGTCAGCGGGAGGAGCGCGCCGTCCGCGTACGGGACGGTGCGCCGTACGACGACGTGCGCGACGACGTAGAGACCGAGGAACATCGCGCCCCAGGTCATGGAGCTGACTGCCACCTCCGCGTCGCGAGCGATCGTGACGCTCGCGAGAGCGACGCACGCGATGAGGGCCGCGACGACGAGTCCGGCGAGCTCGCGGTTCCGGGCAGTCATCGAGAGATTCCCCAGAAGAGCGCGAGCGCGCCGATCACGACGATGGCTGCGACGAGGAGCAGCGCGGCCATACGTCCGCCGGGCCCGGCGCCGTGGCGGTGGACATCGGCCTCGGATGTGTCAGCTTCTGGGGTCTGACCCCGTCCGGGGTCAGACCCCGAGTCCTGCTCCACCGGCTCGACCTCCTCGAGCTGCTCTTCCTCCTCTGTCGTCTCGCCCTCGACGAGCTCGAAGAGGACGACCGTCACGTTGTCCTCGCCACCGCGCGCGTTTGCTCGAGCCACGAGGGCCTCGGCGGCCGCGGCGGGGGCGCGCTCTGCCGCCTGGAGCGCTGCGGCGATCTCGTCGTCGCTCACCATCGTCGGGAGCCCGTCCGAGCAGAGGAGGAAGAGGTCGCCCGGCTCGGGCGCGATCGTGAGCACCTCGACCTCGACGGTCGGCTCGGTTCCGAGGGCGCGTGTGATCGCCGAGCGCTGAGGGTGTCGCTCGGCCTCCTCGGGCGTGAGGACACCGCTTTGCACCAGTTCCGCGACGAGGGAGTGGTCGGTCGTGAGCTGCTCCAGGACGCCGTTCCGGAGGAGGTATGCCCTCGAGTCGCCGACGTGCCCGATGGCGACGTTCCCCTGTGCCGCGTCCACGAGCGCGGCGGTCACCGTCGTGCCCATGCCCGCGGTCTCGGGGTCCGCGAGCGATCGTTCCCAGATCCGGCGATTCGCTTCGACGATCAGCGCCTCCACGCCCTCCGCACCGCGCGTCTCGCTCCCTGCCTCCTCGAGAGCCGCTGCGGCAAGCCGGGCGGCGATCTCACCCGCTCGCGCTCCGCCCATCCCGTCCGCGACGGCGAAGAGTGGCGGCTCGCAGATGAACGCGTCCTCGTTCCGTAGACGCCGACGCCCCGTGTCGGTGACGCCCGCTGCTCGGCCCATCCTCATCGCTTCAGCTCGAGCTCCGTCTCACCGATGCGGACGACGTCGCCGGCGCGGAGGAGCCGCGCGGTCTCGACCTTGGCGCTGTTGACGTACGTCCCGTTCGTGGAGCCGAGGTCTTCGACCCAGACGCCGTCCAGGCGCGGCTCGAGGCGGGCATGCCGTGCCGACGCGAACTCGTCACGGCTGAGGCGGATAGCGCATCCGGAATCGCGTCCGACGACCGTGGGCACGGCCACCTCGAGAGTGCTGCCTTGCCGCAGCTCCGGGCTCGTGATAACGAGAAACCGCGCGGCGCGTGCCCCGAGCTCCGCCCGCAGCGCAGCCGCTTCAGCCGCGCCGAGGACGATGCTCTCCTGGGGAGCGCTTCCGATGTCCTTCGTCGCCGTTCGAACGACGAGGATGATGAACCCGTAGAGGAGGACGAGAAACACGATCTTCAGGATCAGGAGCGTCTCGTCGGTTGCGAGCGCCTCGATGTTCACGGGCTCGGGAGCGAGCGTCCGAAGACGATCTCCGTCGAGCCCAACGTGATGCGGTCGCCGTCCCGGAGCCGCTCGCGGTCGACCCGCTTGCCGTTGACGATCGTCCCGTTCATCGAGCCCAGGTCGACGATCCAGTAGGTGGCACCCTCCTGGCGAAGTTCGGCGTGGCGCCGCGAGATGTTGACGTCCGCGACCCGGAGGTCCGCCTCCCGTGAGCGGCCCAGGACGACGCGCGGCTCGGTGATCTCGTGCTTGCGGCCGGCGATCGTCAGGGTCACGACTTCCTGCTCGGGCACGGGCGGAGGAGCGTCCTCGACCGGTAGTGCTGGCGCACGGTAGACCATCGTCTGGGCCGGCTGCTCGATCGGGAGCTCCGGTGGCGGGGGCGCCTCGCCGGACGTCTCGTCGGCCACGATCCGCGTTGCGATCCCGAACTCACCTACGGCGAGGTCCTCGTCGGTCGTCACGAGAACGCATGGCTCGCTGAGGAGCGCGTAGCGCTCCCGCCGCGCGTGTTCCGCCAGGTATTCCTGGAGCTCGCCCACGAGGGATCCCTCGTAGCCCGTGAACTGCTTCCTGTCATGCGCCGAGAGGTAGATCGTGTACTCGTTGGGGACGTACACGCGAGAGACGGACACCGTGCGGTGGTCGTCCATCTCCTTGACGAGCTTCCGTGCGAGCTCGATCGGCTGCACGTGCGTGCGGAAGGCACGGCCGAAGACTCCCTCGAACAGGCCTTCGATCTTCGATTCGATGGTTCTGAGCACGCTCATCCAGCGGGGTGGCCCGCGCGTCGAGTCTAGCGGCGCGCTCCGGCGGCAACGGCGGCCGCACCCGCCCAGACGAGGGCGGCGACGGCGGTGCCGGCGGCCCCGGCCCCCACGGCGATCGATGCTGCTATGAGGACGAATCCGGCGATCGCTACGCCGTAGCGCGACCGCCCGCCTGCCCAGGGGAGAACGCCCGCCGCCAGGGCCGCCAGCGCCGCTCCCGCAAGTGCCACGGGGCTGAGAGCCAGAAACCCCCAGACTGAAAGCGCTACCTCGGCCACCGGGGCGGGCGCCGTGATCCCGAGCGACTCGGCCGGGCGGTTGACGAGCGGGAGCTCCTCCCCCGCAACGCCGGCGACGAGGAGGGCGGCCAGCACGGCGAGACCGGCCTGTGCAGCGCGCCGAACGACTCCCCGCGCAGGCTGGACGACGAGTGGGACGAGCGCGATCAGCCCGACAGCCGCGAGCAGAGGCCCGGAGGCGAAGAGCAGCCCCCATCGCGCGTCGCGCCAGCTCAGTACGAGCCACCCGAGCGCGAAGGCTCCATAGAGGAGAGCTGCGCTCTCGGCGTAGTTGCCGAGCGGGAAGACCGGTGCGGCGAGCGCCACGGCCAGCCCGATCCTCGGGTCGGCCCAGGTGGCGAGCCCGGCCCCGAGGGCGATCGCAACGACGAGCGCCGGCGGCCAGAAGGGAAGCAACGTCGCTCCGAGAGCGGCCGTCACCACCGCGAGCCCGATCGGAACGACGCGCTTTGCGAGAGCTCGTGCGGGAGCGTCTGCGCCGGCGGTCTCGACTTCTCGCGGAGCGCGCGCCTCCCTGCCCGGGGCCTTGCGAAGAGCGTTCCGGAGGTCGGCGGCGAGCGCCGACGCGCGTGGGCGTGCCGCTGGATCCGGAGCGAGCGCGCCGTCGACCGCGGCGATCAGCCGACGCGGGAGATTGCGACGCTCCGTGGCAAGGGGTGGCGCCCCGGCCTGGATCGATCGTGCCACCTCCTGCAGCGGGACTCCCCAGAACGGATGGCGTCCTGAGAGCGCTTCCCAGAGCAGCACGCCGACCGCCCACACGTCGCTCTCCGGAGTCGCGTCACTGCCTGCGAGGCGCTCGGGGGCAATGTACGCAAGCGTTCCCGGAACATCTCCGACGGCCGTGAGAGTGTCTGCGCCGTCGAACTGGGCGAGGCCGAAGTCGAGGAGCCGTACCGCGATCTCGTCGGTGTCCTCGAGGAGGACGTTCGACGGCTTCACGTCGCGGTGGACGATTCCGGCACGGTGAGCATGAGCGAGGGCGTCGAGCACCTGTGCCGCGATCTCCACGGCGTCGGCGTCCGACAAGGCGCCGGCCCGGATCGCCTCGCGCACGGTGCGGCCGGGCACGTACTCGTAGGCGATGTACACGTGGCTCGTGTCGTGCCCGACGTCGTACGCGCGCACGCAGCGGTCGTGACGGAGGCGCCGCGCTGCCAGCGCCTCGCGCTCCGCGCGCGCAGCGGACTTTCCCTCTCGCGGGATGATCTTGAGTGCGACATCCAGTCCGTTGCGCTCGTCGAGCGCGAGCCAGACGGAGCCCGAGCCGCCGCTCCCGAGCGGTCGCACGGGGCGGTAGCGGCCGAGCACGAGCTCTTGGGTGGACGGGGCGATTGCGACAGACGACACCGGTACAGGCCCTTTTGGCCACCGCGCCGGGAACTCCTCGTGACCCGCGCAAGCCCGGAATCTGCTCGCGCGCATCCCAGTCGCGCGAGGGTCGTCGCACCTCGCGCTCCTGTCGCTCGTTGCGGTTGCGCTCCTGCGCCTCGTTTAGAGTGGCGAGGCGGCCCATGAGCACGCGCGACGACGACATCCTCGACTTCGACTTCTTCGACGAGGAAGGCCCACCGTCGTGGGAGGAGCCCGCGGAGCGCGGGCCTGGTCCGCCGCGCGACCGGGGCCCTCGCCGCCGCGGTCCCCGCTTCCGCGCGCCCGGGAACCTCACACCGTTGTTGCGGCTGATCGCCCTGATCGCGCTCGCGATCCTCATCGTCGTGCTCCTGGTCGTCTGGGTCGAGGGCTGCGCCGCCGACGCCAAGCGCGATCGGTACGCGAACTACCTGACGGAGATCGGAGCGATCGGGAATGCGTCCGCGCGTCTCGGGCAAGAGCTCAACACGCTTCTCACGACGCCCGGTCTCAACCAGGAGGATCTCGACGCCAAGCTCGGGGGCTTCGTCCAGACCGCCGAGAACCAGGTGCAGAAGGCGGAGGACCTGGATCCGCCGGGGCCGACGGTGGGTCCGAACGAGGGAGCGGTCGAGGCCCTCCAGTACCGGGTGAACGGGCTGCGTGGCCTCCAGACCACGTTCCAGCAGACCACGGACGAGACGGATGCCAGCGCCGCCGGAGAGAAGCTCTCCGTGCAGACCCAGCGGCTGCTCGCGAGCGACGTCGTATGGGAGGACTCGTTCAAGGTGCCCGCGGAGGCGGTTCTCGAGGACGAGGGCATCGAGGGCCTCGACGTGCCTTCGTCCGAGTTCGTGAGCGCCGATGATCTCACCAACCCGAGCTCGCTCGCGGCGATCTGGCAGCGCATCCAGGGGGCTTCGACCGGTGGGACGCCGACGGGCCTCCACGGTAGTGGGATCGCCTATGTGAAGGCCCTGCCGAGCGGTCAGCTCTTGTCGACGACCACGGAGACGACGATCAAGGTGTCGGACGAGCTCTCGTTCGAGGTCGGGGTCGAGGACACCGGCGAGAGCCAGGAGGTGCGGATCAAGGTCACTCTCACCATCCCCAAGCAGCCGGATGCGATCGTGAAGACCGCGATCATCTCGATCATCGACCCGGGCGAGACCAAGGCCGTGGTCCTCAAGGTCGGAGCGCTCGTGCCCTTCGGGGAGCAGATCTCGGTCAAGGTCGACGTCGATCCCGTCCCGGGTGAGACGAATACGGCCAACAACACCGCCGAGTACCCCGTCATCTTTACGTTGTGACCGCCTCTCTCGCGGTGGCGATAGCGGCCTGCGCGGCGGCGGCCCTCGCCCTCGCCCTCGCCCTCGCGCTCTGGCGCCGGCTCTTGCGGGTGCAGGCCTCGCAGGGCGTCGTGCTGGGGAGCGACCGCCGCGACCTGCTCGACTTCGCCGTCTCGCTCCAGGGCCGTATCGACGATCTCCACCGCGCCGTCGACGAGGTTGCGGCCGGGCTCTCTCGGGTCGATCGGCGTGTCGACGGGTCGGTGACGAACACCGCGGTCGTCCGCTACGACGCGTACGAGGGGACGGGTGGACAGCAGTCGGCGTCGCTCGCTCTTCTCGACGCGACGCGAACCGGCACCGTGGTGACCGCGATCCAGGGTCGCGACTACGCGCGCATCTACGTCAAGGACCTCGACCGCGGACGCTCGTCCGTCGCGCTTTCGCCCGAGGAGCAGGAGGCCGTCGAGCGCGCGATGTCCCGGTAGGCGCGGAGCGCCTTGTCCGCGAAGCGGACCAGTGGAAGGGGTCTTGGGGGAACCGGGAGGTTCCCCCAGCATCTACCAGAGGTCCCCCACGAGTTGCGCTACGCGGCTGCGGCGGCTGCTTCGAGTCCGGGGACGTAGCGGCGCCAGACGTCCGGGACGTGCTCTGCCGCGAGGCGGATGAACAGCACGGGCGTGGGGGGCCGCGGCGTCGTCCGCAGCTTCATGCTCGTCTCCTCGAGGAGCCTGTCGCCCTTGCGGTGGTTGCACGGAGCGCACGAGGTGACGACGTTCTCCCAGACTGAGGTCCCTCCGCGGGACCGCGGAACGACGTGGTCGAGCGTCAGCCGGTTTCCGTCGGAGCCGCAATAGGCGCACTGCCAGCCGTCACGTGCGAAGAGCACGCGACGCGAGATTCTCCGAGTCACGCCGCGTGGGACGCGGACGTAGGTCACGAGCCTGATCACGTGCGGCCGCCGGAAGCTCGTGCACGCGGAGCGGAGTGGCCGCTCGTGGTCTTCGAGTATCTCGGCCTTGCCCTTCCAGACGAGGACGTGCGCACGGCGGAGCGAGCAGACGTTCAAGGGCTCGTAGCTCGCGTTGAGGACGAGGACGCGCTCCACCGCGCGCGCAGCGTAGCACCCGTCTCAGCCTCGTCTACGAGGACAGGAGTCAGTCGGTATCGCATAACGCGCGTACTTTCGGCATAATACGCCCCTATGGCGACAGTGGCGATAGCCGGCGCTTCCGGGTACGCGGGTCAGGAGACTCTCGACCGGGTGTTGACGCATCCGGCGCTCGAGCTCTACGCGCTCGGGTCCGACTCGCTTGCCGGGCAGCAGGCCGACGCGCTCGATCCCCGACTCGGGCGGAATGGTTGGAGCCGCATCCCGCGCTTCATCACGAACGATGCAGCGATCTCGTGCGGCGCTGACGTCGTCTTCCTGTGCCTGTCGCATGGGGAGTCGGCTGCGCTCGAGCCGCCCGCTCGCGGCGTGGTGGTCGATCTGTCGGGCGCACATCGCTTCGCGGACGAGCACGTCTACGAGTCGTGGTACGGGTTCGAGCACCCTCGGCCGCTCGGCCTCGGATCATGGTCGTACGGGCTTCCCGAGGTGAGCGCACCCACCGGTCGCCTGATCGCGAACCCCGGCTGCTACGCGACCGCTGCGCTGCTTGCCCTCGCTCCGATCGCTGACGAGATCGAGCACGACGGCGTCGTCGTCGACGCCAAGTCCGGGATGACCGGCGCCGGCCGGTCGCCGAAGGCGTCGTCCCACGCCGGCGTCGTGCTCGAGAATGTCACGCCGTATAGCGTCGGCGAGCACCACCACGCTCCGGAGATCGCGGCGCACCTCGGTTTCCCCGTCACCTTCGTCCCGCACCTGCTCCCGGTGCGTCGAGGCCTCATCGCCACGTGCTATGTGCGCTCTCGGGGGGACGACCTGCGCGGACTGCTGGAAGACCACTACGCCTCGAGCCACGTGGTGACCGTCCTGCCCGAGGGCGTCGTACCCGATCTCGCCCGTGTGCAGCAGACCGACGGCGTCGAGATCGGCATCTTCGAGGACAGGCTCACCGGCGGTTTCGTCGTCATCTGCGCGCTGGACAACCTCGGCAAGGGGGCCGCCGGCCAGGCGGTTCAGAACGTCAACCTGCTCTTCGGCTTCGACGAGACCGCCGGCCTCCGGCTGTCGGGAGTGCTGGTCTAGCTAGGCATGTCTGTCACCTCGGCGCAGGGGTTCGAGGCGAGCGGCGTCCACGCCGGCATCCGGCGCTCAGGGCCCGACCTCGCCATCGTGCGGTCGACCGTCCCGGCCGTCGGCGGCGCCGTCTGGACGACGAACCGCGTCCTCGCCGCCCCGGTACTCGTCTCCAAGCGTCACCTCGAGGTAGCCGAACCGCAGGCGGTGGTCGTGAACGCCGGAGTGGCGAACGCGGCCACAGGTGACGGCGGAATCGCCGACGCAGAGCACACCGCGGCAGAGACGGCAACGCTCCTCGGCCTCCAGACCGAAGAGGTGGTCGTCCTCTCGACGGGCGTGATCGGAGTCCCGCTCCCGATGGACAAGGTGCTCGCCGGCGTGCGGAAGGCTGCGGCCTCGCTCGGGCGCGGCGGAGGAGATTCGGCTGCGGCTGCGATCCTCACGACGGACCGTGGGCCGAAGCAGGCCGTGACCTCGGGCGACGGGTTCGTCGTGGGCGGGATGGCGAAGGGCGCGGGGATGATCCATCCGCGCCTCGCGACCATGCTCGCGGTCGTCACGACGGACTACCCGCTCGACCCCGGAGAGGCTCCTTCCTTCCTCCGCCCGGCGGTCGCTGCGAGCTTCAACTGCATCTCCGTCGACGGAGAGTGCTCGACGAACGACGCCGTCGTGCTCCTCGCCAACGGAGCGAGCGGCGCGGTGCGGAGCGCCTCCCGGGACGAGGAGTTCGCCTCGGCGCTCGGCGACGTGTGCGGAGCCCTCGCGCGCGAGATCGTCGAGGACGGGGAAGGATCGACCGTGCTGCTCGAGATTCGCGTTTCCGGGGCCGCGTCGGACGACGAGGCCGTTGCCGTCGCGCGGCGCATCGCGACGTCGCCGCTCGTCAAGACCGCCGCGTTCGGACGCGACCCGAACTGGGGCCGGATTCTCGCTGCGGCCGGTTCGGCTCCCTGGAACGGCGGCTTCGCGCGTCTCGAGCTCGACCGGCTCACGGTCGCATTCGACGACACCGCGGTCTTCGAGCGAGGACAGCCGACAGGGGCCGTGCCGGACCTCGCGGGTGCGGCGGTGTCGATCGAGCTCGACCTCGGGCTGGGTGCGGGATCCGCCGCCTACCTCGCTTCCGATCTCACGTACGACTACGTTCGGATCAACGCCGAGTACACGACGTGAGTCGAATCGTTCTCAAGCTCGGAGGAAGCGTGGCAGCGGCTTCCGCCGCCCAGGCGCTCGAGCTGGCAGACGCCGGCAACGACGTTGTCGTCGTGCACGGCGCGGGACCCCAGATCAACGCCGAGCTCCGGAGACGAGGGATCGGCGTCGAGTTCGTGAACGGCCGTCGTGTCACGGATCCGGCGACCCTCGCCGTCGTGCGCGCGTCGCTGGTCGCCGTCGGGGCCGAGGTGTCGGCCGCGCTCGGCCCTGCGGCACTCCCTCTCGTCGGGGACGAGATCGGGCTCCATGCGCGTCGCGTCCCCGAGCTCGGCGAGGTCGGGGACCCGCTGCCGTGCCGGCCGGCTGCGATCGAGGTGGCTCTTGCCGCCGGGCTCATCCCCGTCGTGGCACCGATCGCCGTCGGCCCGTTGAACGTCAACGCAGACGAGGCTGCGGCTGCCCTCGCCGTGGGTCTCCACGCGGATCGCATCGTCTTCGTGTCGGATGTCCCGGGTGTGTACCTCGAGGGCTCGGTGGCTCGGCGCATCGATGCGGTGCAGGCGGAAGGCCTGCTCGACGCAGGTGCGTTCGAGGGAGGCATCGTTCCGAAGCTCCTGGCGGCCGTGCGCGCGGCCCGTCTCGGTGTCAGAGCGGAGATCGGCGAGACGGCGGTGGTGGCGTGACAGCGCCGAGTGACGCTTTGGCACACGGTCTCGATCGGCTTCTGCCGACATACGCCCGAGCGGATCTCACGATCGTCCGGGGGGAGGGAGCTCGCGTGTGGGACGCCACCGGGCGCGAGTACCTCGACTTCGGCGCCGGAATCGCCGTCTTGGCCCTCGGCCACCGTCACCCTGCTCCGTTGGCGGCAGCGCAGGAGCAGCTCGAGCGGCTCTGGCATGCGTCCAACCTCTATCGCACGGAGCCCGGCGAGGAGCTCGCTGCGAAGCTCTCGGACAGGTTCGGTGGTGCGCGCGCGTTCTTCTGCAACTCGGGTGCCGAGGCTGTCGAGTCGGCTCTCAAGTACGCGCGAAAGTCGACCGGGAAGGCAGGTGTGGTTGCGCTCGAAGGGAGCTTCCACGGCCGCACGCTGGGCGCCCTTTCGGCGACGGGGCAACCCGCGAAGCGCGATGCCTTCACGCCCCTCGTTCCCGGCGTCCGCTTCGCTCCCCCGAACGACACGGCTGCGCTCCAGGACGCGGTCGGCGACGAGGTCGGCCTGATCCTGCTCGAGCCGATCCTCGGCGAGGGCGGCGTGATCCCACTCGACGCGGAGTTCGTCGCCACCGCTTCCGAGCTCCCGGCGCTTCTCTGCCTGGACGAGGTGCAGACCGGGATCGGCCGCACCGGATCCTTCTTCGCGTTCGAGCAGCTCGGTGTTCGTCCCGATCTCGTGACCCTGGCAAAGGGCCTCGGCAACGGGCTCCCGATCGGCGCGCTCCTCGTGGCCGACGAGGCCGAGGAGGGCCTCGTACCGGGAGACCATGGGTCGACGTTCGGCGGGAATCCCGTCTCGTGCGCCGCAGCGTGCGCCGTCGTGGATGCGATCGACCACGAGCTGCTCGAGAACGTGCGGGAGCGGGGAGCTGCGCTCGTCGAAGGCCTCTCGTCGCTGGCGGGCGTCGCCGAGGTGCGCGGGCGAGGCCTCCTAATCGGCGCCGTCCTCGATCGACCGGCGGGCGAGGTGGTCGACCACTGCCGCGAGCGCGGGCTGCTCGTCCTCACGGCCGGAGA
>DATDOS010000202.1:0-2984 GCA_035293125.1 Gaiellaceae bacterium
GACAAGATCGCGCACAAGCTCGATGTCGTCGAGGACGAGATGTTCGAAGGGCGCTCGCAGGAGGTCGTCCGCGACATCTCCAACGTCAAGCAGGAGATCATCTCGTACCGCAAGATCATCAAGCCGGAGCGCTCGACGCTCCGCGTGCTCGAGCGCCGGGTCGAGAACTTCCTCCCCGAGGAGCTCGAGCTCTACTTCGACGACATCGTCGACTCAGCAGAGCGGATCTGGGACCTGCTCGACAACTTCAAGGAGGTCGTCGAAGCGCTCGAGTCGACGAATGAGTCGGTCATCTACCACCGCCAGAACGACGTACTGCGCCTGCTGACCATCATCAGCGTGACGATCCTGCCACTCACGCTCGTCACCGGGCTCTTCGGGATGAACGTCCTCTTCCCCGGCGAGGGGACGCAGGAGGGCTTCTGGATCATCGTCGTCGCGCTCCTCGTCGTCGCCGCCGGGACGCTCGGCTTCTTCAGATTGAAGCGCTGGCTCTGACCCAGCACTCTGGTCGATCAGTCGCAACGACAAGCCCGCGCATGCGGGCGTCTTCAGCGATGTTGGTGCGACCGGAAGTTCGCGCTAGCGGACTTCCGGTCTTGCGGAGAAAAGGGATGGGCCGGGTCCCCCGCCGCATCGGGGCCCGGCCCTTGTTGCCGCCGCCTTCTAGATGAGGATCTGCAGTGCCGTCTCGGGAGGGCAGCCGCGACGCGTGAGCGCCGATGCGTTGTGCAGGTCGATCTCGACGTGAGACGCCAGGACGAGCGCAGAGCCGATGTCGTACCCGGCGCGGACGAGCTCTTCGAACCGCCACCGCAAGATCGCTTCTGCCTCCGTCTCGTCGACTAGCTCGAACTGGGCCGCAGTCATCGCCGTCTCCCTCTTCGTCTCGGCTACAGGGTCACACTTCAGCGTCATCGGCTCGTCGCAGCGCCCACTTGAGGTCCTGAGTCGCCGAACCGAAGGTCCGGTTTCGGAAGCCGAACGTCCCTCGGACGAGGGAGCCTCTACCTCGGTCGGGTATCGACGGGGCCGTCCGGGTGCCAGACGACCCGGCACGCGCCCCACATGCCCCGACGCCCCGCACGCGCGGCGGTCACAGCCGCCAGGAGTCGGCCCGCGTAGCGGCCGCGATCCCCGTCGTAGAACCACGGCGTCGCCGCGCCGCGTCGCACGAGCACGAGGTTCACATTCGCGCCTCCGGTATGGACGTACCGCAGCAGCCGGCCGTAGCGATCGACACGGTCGAGCGCCGGGTCGGCTTCGAGCGTCACATGCGTGCCGGGTGGCGTAAGTCGCGCGAGCTCACGGGTCGCGGCCCACGCGTAGCACTCTTCTCCGGACTCGGGCGCGTCGATCTGAACAAGTCGTACCCGCGCTCCCCCGCGAACGACGAGCGTGTCGCCGTCGACGATCCGCTCGACGGTCGCCGTCGTGCTCGCCGAGCGGCCCCCGGGGCTCGCGCCCGTGGCGGCGGGTGCGAGGAGCACGACAGTGATGACAAGCATCCCGATGCGCCGCGAGGACATGTCGTTCGCGGACGATGGTACGTGTGAGACCCGTCGAAGCTAGACGCGCCGGAGCTCGTCGATACCGGCCCGCTTCGCCTTGTCCTTGCGGTCCACGTTCCAGGCGAAGAGCAGAAGACCACCGCACACGACGACGATCGCCGCCCCGATCCCCACGCGGGCCCAGATGTTGCCGAAGATGACGATTCCGAGGGCTCCCAGGAGGAGGATCCCGATGCCCGCGAGGGCGAGCTTGAGCGCGTAGCCCATGTGCGGCGATTCTATGACCCGTGCCGCGGGCGGGCAACCTCGAGCGGGAGCCTGCTAGAAACCCCTCATGACGAAGCCCCTCTGGGCACCCTGGCGGCTCGAGTACATCAAGCAGGCAGCCGAGCTCGAAGGGTGCGTCTTCTGCGACGAGGGAGCGGGAGCGCTCGGGGCGGCCGAGTCGCTACTCGTGCACCGCGGCGACGCCGCGATCGCGATCCTGAACAAGTACCCGTACTCCTCGGGACACCTCATGATCGCGCCCGTCCGCCACACCGGTTCGCTTGCGGAGCTGACCGATGACGAGGTGCTCGAGATCCACCGGCTCTCCGTCGCAGCCGTCGACGTGCTCGGGCACATCTACGGCCCGGGGGGCTTCAACCTCGGCTGGAACCTCGGCCACGTCGCCGGCGCAGGTATCGCCGACCACGTGCATCTCCACGTGGTCCCTCGCTGGTCCGGCGACACGAACTTCATGCCCGTCCTCGCCGACGTGAAGGTGCTCCCGGAGCACCTGCTCGTGACCCGTGACCGGATCCGCGAAGCCTGGGCCTGAGCTCGGCTACTCCGAGGGCGCGGAAGATACCTCTGTAGGCGAGGCTCCCGCAACGGGCTTGCCGTCGGGGTTGAGGCCGAGCACCTCCCGGCAGTTTGCCTCGAGGCCCTTCCACGACTTGACGAAGGCGTCGTTCAAGATCCTGCGCCCCATGAGCCGCATGGCGAGGCCCATCGCCTTCCCCTTCAACCCCTTGCTCGGCCTGCGCCGGTTCACCATCCGCACCTTCGTGCCGGGCTGGTCGCCGTCGCGCGGCGTGATCCAGACCTCGACGGTCGCGCCGGCTTCGAAGACGTTGCTGTCGAGGACGGTGGACTTGATCCACGCGCCTCCGTCTCGCCACTCATACCGCTCGCGGGCCCAGATGGCCCCCATGAACTCGCTTCCCTCGCGAACCTCGGCCCACCGCTCGTCCTCGCGCACGTCGTAGGGCTCGTACCAGGATGAGCTCAGGTTCGGCCACAGCTTCAGACGCTCCGGGCCCCAGGTGAGCCACGCGCGCCGCACGACCTCCGGCGCGATGCTGGGGACTTCGAAGGTGAGGTCGAGCTCCGCCATGGTCACATCCTCTCTCGTCGCCTGTGCGGCGGCGCCAGAGTACAAGAGGGTCGCCCGCGCTGCCTTCCGGCGCAACACCCGCGGTAGAATCGCCC